>NZ_CP108370.1:1500000-1800000 GCF_035953295.1 Streptomyces sp. NBC_01335 | reverse complement strand
CCGCATGGAGGCCAGGGTGGTGAGCCCTTCGAGGTAACCGCGCGCGTGCGCCTGCGGTCCGGAGACCACCAGCCACCCCGAGCGGAACCCGGCGACCCGGTACGTCTTCGACAGCCCGCTGAAGGTGAGGGTGAGCAGGTCCGGGGCGAGGGAGGCGACCGGGTGGTGCACGGCGTCGTCGTAGAGGATCTGGTCGTAGATCTCGTCGGCGTAGACGAGCAGTCCGTGCCGGCGGGCCAGGCCGAGGATGCCCTCCAGGGTCTCCTTCGAATAGACCGCGCCGGTGGGATTGTTGGGGTTGATGATCACCACGGCCCTGGTGCGGTCGGTGATCTTCGCGGCCATGTCGGCGAGGTCCGGGTTCCAGTCCGACTGCTCGTCGCAGGTGTAGTGGACGGCCTTGCCGCCGGCGAGGGTGATCACCGCCGTCCAGAGCGGGTAGTCGGGGCTCGGTACGAGCACCTCGTCGCCGTCCTCCAGGAACGCCTGGACGGCCATGGAGATCAGCTCGGAGACCCCGTTGCCCAGGAAGATGTCGTCCACGTCGACGTCCGGCAGCCCCATCGCCTGGTAGCGCTGGGCGACCGCGCGGCGGGCGGAGAGGATGCCGCGCGAATCGGTGTAGCCGTGCGCCTGGGGGAGCATCCGGATCATGTCCTGGACGATCTCCTCGGGCGCCTCGAAGCCGAACAGTGCGGGGTTGCCCGTGTTGAGGCGGAGCACGCTGTGGCCCGCCTCCTCCAGCGCGTTCGCCTGCTCGATGACCGGGCCGCGGATCTCGTAACAGACCTCGTCGAGCTTGCTGGACTGCCGGAACTCCATGCGGTTCCTCCCCTGCCGATTGCGATACTTGGTTTTACCAAGCCCGACCTTGGAAAGTCCAACAACATGTCTAGACTGCGTCGTATGCCACGTCAGCAGCAGCCAGCAGCGCGCCCCGTACGCCGACGCAGTTACGACCAGTTCTGCGCCACCGCCCGAGCCCTGGACTCCGTCGGGGACCGGTGGACCCTGCTGATCGTCCGTGAACTGCTGGCCGGGCCGCGCCGCTACACCGATCTGCACGCGGATCTGCCGGGCGTCAGTACGGACGTCCTCGCCTCCCGCCTCAAGGACATGGAGCAGAGCGGCCTCGCCCTCCGCCGCAAGCTGCCGCCCCCGGCCGCTGCCTCGGTCTACGAACTCACCGACCGGGGCAGGGAACTGCTCCCGGTCCTCACCGCCCTCGCCCAGTGGGGCGCGCCCGCCCTGGACGAACGCCGCCCCACCGACGCCGTACGCGCCCACTGGTTCGCCCTCCCGCTGCGCCGCTCCCTGGCGGCGACGGCCCACTCCGGCCTGGTCGAAGTGCACCTGGACGAGGGCGAGTTCCACGTACGCACGGGCCCCGTGCCGCCCGGCGAGGAGGTCTACGGCTACGGCGCGGCCCCCCACGCCGACGCCCGCATCGTGCTGGACGCCGAACTCTGCCTGGCCATGGGCCGGGAGGAGACCGGCTTCGCCCAGGCGGTGAAGGACGGCCGGATCGAGGTGTACGGCGAGAGCCCGCTCGCCACGGAGTTGCGCGGCGGGTAGGTGACGCCCGGACCGGCGGCTGACCGGCCGCCGGTCCGGGGGCGCGCGGGCCGGTGGATGATGGGCGGGTGCGATTCGAAGCGATCACCTGGGACCGGCTGGCCGAGGCCCTCGCCGCGCACGCGGACGGGCTGAGCCCGGACGGCGGCGGCCCCTGGCTCAGGATCGGCGTCGACGGCGCCCCCGCCGCGGGCACCGGCCCGCTGGCCGAACGCCTCGCCCAGTCCCTGCGCCTGCGCGGACGCGCCGTACTCGTCGTGTCCACCGAGGGGTTCCTGCGCCCGGCGAGTCTGCGGTACGAGTACGGCAGACGGGACCCCGACTCGTACGCCCAGGGCTGGTTCGACACCGGGGCGCTCTGGCGCGAGGTGTTCGGGCCGCTGGAACCGGGCGGCGGCGGACGGGTCCTGCCGGACCTGTGGGACCCGGTCACCGACCGGGCCACCCGCAGCCCGTACCACGAGCTCCCCGAGGGCGGAGTGCTGGTGCTGCACGGGCCGTTGCTGCTGGGGCAGTGGTACCCGTTCGATCTCTCGGTCCATCTGCGGCTCTCGCCGGGCGCGTTGCGGCGGCACACCGACGAGCAGGCCCAGTGGACCCTGCCCGCCTTCGCGCGGTACGAGGACGAGACCGCCCCCGCCGACCACGCCGACGCCGTCGTCCGCGCCGACGACCCCCGCCACCCGGCGTGGACGGGGCTGCGCGCACGGGAGTGAGGCGCACGGAGGTGAGGTGCACGGGGGTGAGGTGCACGGAGGTGAGGTACACGGTCGGGGCGGGACGACTGCGGGACGCGCGGCCGGGGCGGATCACGGCGGGACGCCCGGTCGGCACGCCCTCTCCGGACGGGGCGTACGTCTCCGGTCAGGCGGCCCGTCTCCCGTCAGCACGCCCGTCTCCGGCCAGGAGGCCTGTCTCCGGTCAGGCGGCCCGTCTCCGGTCAGGAGGCCCGTCCCCCGTCCGGGACCGTGTCAGAACAAGGGCTGGGGCAGCACGCCCTCCAGCTCCAGCAGCCGCCTCTTCGTCTCCAGCCCGCCGCCGAACCCGCCGAGCCCGCCGTCGCTCTCCACCACCCGGTGGCAGGGCACCACGATCGGCAGCGGATTGGCCCCCATCGCCGCCCCCACCGCCTGCGCCCCGTCCGGCCGCCCCACCCTGGCCGCCAGGTCGCCGTAACCGACGACCGAGCCGTACGGGACGCCCATGGCGAGCTCCTGGAGGACCCGGCGGTGGAAGCCCGAGGTCAGCGACCAGTCCAGCGGCAGGTCGAACGCCCGCAGCGTGCCGTCGAAATAGGCGTCGAGCAGGCGTCCCGCGGCGGCGGGCGCGGCCGAACCGTCGCCCTCCACCGGCTCCGCGCCGAGTCTGTCCCGCAGCGTCGCCAGGGTCCGGTCACGCACGGAAGGCCGCGCGTGGAAGGTCACCGAGACCAGGCCGGTGCCGGTCGCGGCGAGCATCAGGGGTCCGATGGGGCTCGCCACCACCGACCACTCCACACGGAGGGCGCCGTTCGTCATACCGAGAACGGTAGTGCCCGCCACTGACACCGCCGGCGCGACCGACGGTCCCGGCCCGGGATCCGGGTGGTGCGAGCCCCGCACGCACGGGCCGCCGGGGCCCGGGGGATACGCGTCGTGGTGCGTAAGGAGTCGCAGGATTGTGTCGGTCACCCTCACCCGGGGGAGAAGTGGTGAGGGCTGGATCATGGGCGGCCTTTTCGCTACCGCCCCAGTTCACGGGCGATAAAATGCCGCCCTTGTGGGCGCTTGCCGGGGTTCCCGGGTTCCGGCGGAACTCCGGGCCTCCCGGAGCCGCCGCCGGGGACCGCGTGCCCCGGTCCTTCGACCGAGGAGCGGCACCCGTCCGGGGCGACCGGCGGCCTCTCCCCGGTCGGCGGGAGCCACGGGCCCCCGGCCCGCCCGCCGACCGGCGGAGCACCACCAGCACCGCGTTTTCGTGAAGGGCGTATCCAGCATGCAGGGCACAGTGGACGGCTTCTCCTACGGCCTCGTGACTCCCGTCGCGGCCTTCCTCATGGCCTGCCTCGGTGCCGCGCTGGGACTGCGCTGCACCGCCCGGTCCGTCCGTATCGCCGGGCCGAACCGGAGCGGCCGCCCCTACCGGGCCGGATGGCTCGCCCTCGGTGCCACGTCCATCGGCTCCGGGATATGGACGATGCACTTCATCGCGATGATGGGCTTCCGCATCGACGAAGCCTCGATCACCTACGACCGGCCGCTGATGTACGCGAGCCTCGCCGTGGCGATCGTCATGGTCGGCATCGGCATCTTCATCGTGGGCTACCGGGGCGCGACGCCGCTGGCCCTGGTCACCGGCGGCACCCTCACCGGGCTGGGGGTGGCCTCCATGCACTACCTGGGCATGGCGGCCATCGCCTTCCACGGGCGGTTCGCGTACTCGACGGCCACCGTGGCCCTCTCCGTCGTCATCGCCGTGGTCGCCGCCACCGCCGCGCTCTGGGCTGCCGTCTCCCTCCACGGCCTCCTGCCGAGCCTGGGCGCCGGCATCGTCATGGGGGCCGCCGTGAGCGGGATGCACTACACCGGCATGGCGGCCCTCCGCGTCCACCTGGTCTCCGGCGCCTCCGACGGGTCCGGGAGCGAACCGATCGGCTCGATCCTCGTACCGCTCCTCGTCGGCCCGCTGGCCTTCCTGCTGCTCGCAGGGGTGATCGTGCTGTTCGACCCGCTGATCGTGGGAGGCGACCCCGGCCGGGACGAAGACCCCCGCCGGACCGGCACGGACCGGCGCGGCATCCCGGTCCAGCGCCGCGGCGACACCACCGCCGAGCCCGTGTTCGACAGCGCCCGCAGGCCCCGGCGCCCCTGATCCGCAGCCGATGTCAGTGGCGGGTCGTACGGTGGATGCATGCGGCCCGTTTCGAAGATCGAACGTTCGGTGGCACCTTTCGAGGTCGTCAGTCCCTACCAGCCCAGCGGTGACCAGCCGGCGGCCATCGCCGAGCTCGAAAAGCGCATCAGGGCAGGTGAGAGGGATGTCGTCCTGCTCGGCGCGACCGGCACCGGCAAATCGGCGACCACCGCCTGGATGATCGAGAAGCTCCAGCGGCCGACCCTCGTCATGGCGCCCAACAAGACGCTGGCCGCCCAGCTGGCCAACGAGTTCCGCGAACTGCTGCCCAACAACGCCGTCGAGTACTTCGTCTCGTACTACGACTACTACCAGCCCGAGGCGTACGTCCCGCAGTCGGACACCTACATCGAGAAGGACTCCTCGATCAACGAGGAGGTCGAGCGGCTGCGCCACTCCGCGACGAACTCCCTGCTCACCCGGCGGGACGTCGTCGTCGTCGCCTCCGTCTCCTGCATCTACGGCCTCGGTACCCCGCAGGAGTACGTCGACCGCATGGTCCAGCTCAAGGTCGGCGACGAGATCGACCGCGACCAGCTGCTGCGCCGGTTCGTCGAGATCCAGTACACCCGCAACGACCTCGCGTTCACCCGCGGCACCTTCCGGGTGCGCGGCGACACGATCGAGATCTTCCCGGTCTACGAGGAACTCGCCGTCCGCATCGAGATGTTCGGCGACGAGATCGAGGCGCTCTCCACCCTCCACCCGCTCACCGGCGAGGTGATCAGCGAGGACACCTCGCTGCACGTCTTCCCCGCCACCCACTACGTCGCCGGACCCGAGCGCATGGAGAAGGCGATCACCGGCATCGAGCAGGAGCTGGAGGAGCGGCTGGCCACCATGGAGAAGCAGGGCAAGATGCTGGAGGCCCAGCGGCTCCGCATGCGCACCACGTACGACATCGAGATGCTCCGCCAGATCGGCACCTGCTCCGGCGTCGAGAACTACTCGATGCACTTCGACGGCCGCTCGCCCGGCACCGCCCCGAACACCCTCCTCGACTACTTCCCCGAGGACTTCCTGCTGGTCCTGGACGAGTCCCACGTCACGGTGCCCCAGATCGGCGCGATGTACGAGGGCGACGCCTCCCGCAAGCGGACCCTCGTCGACCACGGCTTCCGGCTGCCGTCCGCCCTGGACAACCGCCCCCTGAAGTGGGAGGAGTTCCAGGAGCGGATCGGCCAGACCGTCTACCTCTCCGCCACCCCGGGGAACTACGAGCTCTCGCGCGGCGACGGCTTCGTCGAGCAGATCATCCGCCCCACCGGGCTGGTCGACCCGGAGATCGTCGTCAAGCCCACCGAGGGCCAGATCGACGACCTCGTGCACGAGATCCGCACCCGCACCGAGCGCGACGAGCGGGTCCTCGTCACCACCCTCACCAAGAAGATGTCCGAGGACCTCACCGACTACTTCCTGGAACTCGGCATCCAGGTCCGGTACCTCCACAGCGACGTCGACACCCTCCGCCGCATCGAGCTGCTGCGCGAGCTGCGCTCCGGCGAGTACGACGTCCTGGTCGGCATCAACCTCCTGCGGGAGGGCCTCGACCTGCCCGAGGTCTCGCTGGTCGCGATCCTCGACGCCGACAAGCAGGGGTTCCTGCGCTCCGCGACCTCGCTCATCCAGACGATCGGACGCGCGGCGCGCAACGTCTCCGGCCAGGTCCACATGTACGCGGACAAGGTCACCCCCGCCATGGCGCAGGCCATCGACGAGACCAACCGGCGCCGCGAGAAGCAGATCGCGTACAACACCGAGCGCGGCATCGATCCGCAGCCGCTGCGCAAGAAGATCAACGACATCGTCGCCTCCATCGCCCGCGAGGAGGTCGACACCGAGCAGCTCCTCGGGACCGGCTACCGGCAGACCAAGGGCGCCAAGGCCCCGGTGCCGGCGCTCGGCGGCAAGGCGAGCAAGGCGGGGGAGGCAAAGGCAGACTCCGGGAAGGCCCGTGCCAGGGGCGCGGTGACCAGCGACCGGCCCGCCGAGGAGCTGTCCGGGATCATCGAGGAGATGACCGAGCGGATGCGGGCCGCCGCCGCCGACCTCCAGTTCGAGGTTGCCGCACGTCTGCGCGACGAGGTGGGCGAGCTGAAGAAGGAGCTGCGGCAGATGAAGGAGGCCGGTATCGCCTGATGTGTGGACCGGCGGCCTCGCCGTGTTGCAAGAACGACACAGAACGCACCGGACCGGCTTCCGGCACGGGCGTGATGCGTAGGGTGCGGGGAAACCGCATACGGACGGTTGCGGAGTACGACGCGGAGCGACGCGGAGAGGGGACAGCGCGTGACGGTCAACATGACCAAGGGTCAGGCGATCAGCCTGCAGAAGCAGGACGGGGGAACCCTGACCGCGGTGCGGATGGGGCTCGGCTGGAAGGCGGCGGCGCGCCGCGGTTTCTTCGGATCGCGCACGCGGGAGATCGACCTGGACGCCTCGGCGGTCCTGTTCGCCGACAAGCAGCCGGTGGACGTGGTGTTCTTCCGCCACCTCGTGAGCGACGACGGTTCGGTCAAGCACACCGGTGACAACCTCGTCGGCGGCGCCGGAGCGGGCGGCGACGACGAGGCGATCCTGGTGGACCTGGCGAGGGTTCCGGTCCACATCGACCAGATCGTCTTCACGGTGAACAGCTTCACCGGGCAGACGTTCCAGGAAGTGCAGAACGCCTTCTGCCGCATCGTCGACGAGACCAACGGCCAGGAACTGGCCCGTTACACGCTCGACGGCGGCGGCCAGTACACCGCCCAGATCATGGCGAAGGTGCACCGGGCCAGCGCCGGCTGGCAGATGACGGCCCTCGGTAACCCGGCCAACGGCCGCACGTTCCAGGACCTGATGCCCGCGATCCTGCCGCACCTCTGACGGCCGCCCGCCGGAGAGCCCGTCCGCACCGCCGCCGCGCGCGGCGGGACGGGCTCCGGCGGGACCGGACGGAACCCACGGGCCCACGGGCCCGACCAACTCCCGGAGGCTCCCGCCGCCGGGAGTTGCGCGTACCCCGGGGCGCACCCCGGCAGGGCCGCACGCGCGCCCACCCACCGCACGAGCCACACGCGCTTACGCACACGCGCTTACGCACCGACATGGTCACGCACGCTCACGCACCGACACGGTCACGCAGCAAGGGGACAGGGCAATGACGGCCGAACTCGTCCGGGGGCAGAACCACCCGCTGCCTTCCACCCGTCTGGAGGTCCGGGTGTCGGCGGGCTCGCCCGTCGTGGCCGGAGCCACCCTCGCCGACGAGCGGGGCACCGTACGGGGCGCCGACTGGGTCGTCCACCCGGGGGAGCCCAGGCTGCCCGGCATCGAGGTGTCCCGCCGCGCCGCCGCCGAGCACCGGCTCGCTCTCGACCTCGACGCCCTGCCCGGGGAGGTGCACCGGGTCACCGTCCTCCTGGCGCTTCCCCGGACGCCCGGCACCCCCGCCGGCTTCGGCGCGGCCGCCGCCCCCTTCGTCGCCGTCAGCGGGCCCGGGGGCGCCGGGATCGCCGACTTCACCCTCACCGGGCTCGCCACCGAAACCGCCGTCAACGCCCTGGAGTTCTACCGCCGCGCCGGCGCCTGGAAGGTACGCGCCGTGGGCCAGGGGTACGCCTCCGGGCTCGCGGGCATGCTCGCCGACCAGGGGCTGACCGGGGCGGAGGCGCTGGCAGCCTCGATCCAGGAGGCGGCCGCCGGCCACCTCGTCCCCGCCCAGGCCGTCCCCGCCGTCCCGACCGCCACCACGGAGGCCACGGAGGCCGGTGCGGAGCCGAGGTCCGGTGCGGGTGTGGAGGCGGAGGCGGCGGTGATCCCGCCCGGCGGCCGCATCGACTACGCGCACCCCCGCCGCCGGACCACCCCGGCCGCCGTGCCCACCGCAACCGCGGCCACCCCGCCTTCCGCGACCGCCCCCTCCGCCGAGCCGTCCGGCCCTGCCGCCCCGGTGGCCGGGGACGCCGCCGGCCACACCCTGGAGGAGCGGCTCTACAACCAGGTCTGGGGCATGTTCGAGGACCTGGCCCGCAGTGTCGCCGCCTACCGGGGAGCCGTCGACTTCGCCGAGACACGGCTGGAGGCCGAGCTCGACCGCGCCCTGTCCGACCCGCGCAACCGCATCGGCGGGGCGGGCGACGCCGCACGGGAGGAGGCCAGGGCGAAACACGACGAGCTGGTCGCCCGCGCCCGGGAGGTGCTCGACCGGGATCTCGCCCAGCTGGTGGCCGAGTCCGAGGTGGTGGAGCCCGCGCTCCCGGCCGCCTGCGCCGGGTGGGACAACCCCGTGTGGCACGCTCACCGGGCCCCGGCCGGACAGCCCTGGGCGCTGCGGCTCGGCGACGTCCATCTGCCCGAGCGCCCGGAGCTCCGCATCCCGCTGCTGGTCCGGCTCCCGCTGGAGCGCGGACTGTGGATCGACGCGGGGCGGAGCGACTCGGGGGCGGATCTCCTGCTGGACGGCACGGAGCGCAAGCACCTCGCGCTGGAGAGCGCGGTAGTCCACGCCGTACGGCTGCTCGCCGCGTACCCGGCGGGGGAGATGTCGCTCCGGGTCATCGACCCGGCGGGGACCGGTGCCGCCGACCTCGCGCCGCTGGTCCGTGCCGGGGTGCTCGCCGGGCCGCCGGCGCGGGGGGCCGCCGGGGTCGACGCCGTCCTCGACCACCTCACCCGACGCGTCGACCTGGTCCAGATGGCGGTGCGGGCGGGTGCCGCCGACGCGTTGCCGCCCGACCTCGACCCCGCCGGACAGCTGCTCGTCGTCAACGACTTCCCCCACGGCTTCGACGACCGGGCGATCACCCGGCTGCGCTACCTCGCCGAGGAGGGCCCCTCCGTCGGGGTGCACCTGCTGCTGGTCGCGGACCAGGAGGAGGCGTCCGCGTACGGGCCGGTCCTCGCGCCGTTCTGGCGGGGGCTCCTCCGGCTCACCCCGCTCGCCGGGGACCACCTCGCCGACCCCTGGGTGCGGCACGTGTGGACGTACGAACCCCCACGGGTCCCGCAGGGCAGCGGGATTCTGGAGGAGGTGCTGGCCGCGGTGGCCGAGGCGCGGCGGGCCCGGGGCCGCTGAAGCGGACGGACCTCGGGGCACGGACGCGGGACGCGGTGGGCCGCGTCGGCGCAGCGGAAGGGCCGCGTCGGCGCAGCGTAGGCCCGCGGGCGCCGGGAGGGCGGCCGCGCTGACGCAGTAGGGCCGCAGGGACCAGGGTCTTTTGATTCTTCTTTGCCATCCTCTTTACCTTTTCTTGGGTATACCTGTACTGTTTCTTGGACGGAGGGGAGTATTCCCACACGTGGCGTTCCCGTCAGTACGGACCGTGACCGGTCCCGGGGCGTCGGCCCGGCACACGTCCCGTGCGCCCGGGTGGAAGAGACCTCCGGCAGCGACGACGCTGATCAGTAGCCGTAGCGAACTGCCGGAGGCGCAGTGGACGTTTCATGGACCCTCTGGGCGCTGACCATTCTCGGTCTGGCCGCCCTCATCGCCGTCGACTTCTTCATCGGGCGCAAGCCCCATGACGTGTCGACCAAGGAAGCCGGGATCTGGACGGTCGTCTGGATCACGCTGGCAGCCCTCTTCGGCCTGGGCCTGCTGGTCTTCGGCAACAGTCAGTCCGCCGGCGAGTTCTTCGCCGGCTTCATCACCGAGAAATCGCTGAGCGTCGACAACCTCTTCGTCTTCGTCCTGATCATGGCGAAGTTCTCGGTGCCCTCCCAGCTCCAGCAGCGGGTGCTGCTGGTCGGTGTGCTGATCGCCCTGGTGCTCCGGACGGTCTTCATCGCCGCGGGCGCGGCCGTCATCGCCAACTTCTCCTGGGTCTTCTACATCTTCGGCGCGTTCCTGATCTACACGGCGTGGAAGCTGATCCAGGAGGCGCGGGCCGACGAGGAGGAGGACGAGTTCGAGGAGAACCGGCTCCTCAAGTCCATCGAGCACCGTTTCGGCGTCGCCGACCGGTACCACGGCACCAAGCTCTTCATCCGGAACAACGGCAAGCGCGTCATGACCCCGCTGATGGTCGTCATGCTCGCGATCGGCACCACCGACGTGCTGTTCGCCCTCGACTCCATCCCCGCGATCTTCGGCCTGACCCAGGACCCGTACATCGTCTTCACGGCCAACGCGTTCGCGCTGATGGGCCTGCGCCAGCTGTACTTCCTCATCGGCGGTCTGCTGAAGAAGCTGGTCCACCTCAGCTACGGGCTCTCGGTGATCCTCGGCTTCATCGGCGTCAAGCTGGTGCTGCACGCCCTGCACGAATCGGGTGTGCACGTGCCGGAGATCTCGGTCCCGCTCTCGCTCTCCGTCATCTGCGGCGTCCTGGTGATCACCACCATCACCAGCCTGATTGCAGGCCGGAGGCAGGCGGCGGCGGAGGCCGCCGAAGCGGAGACCGCCGACTCCGGGGTCGACGCCGGGACCGGTTCTCGCAAGGGCGGCGGCAGCGGCATCGACGGCTGACCCGCACGACACCCGGCCTCCACCTCGCCTCCGTGAAGACGAACGAGGGGCGCCCCGGTACCGACCTCGGTACCGGGGCGCCCCTCGTCGCGGGGGCCCGTCACCAGCCCCGGGCGCGCCACTCCGGGAGCTGTCCGCGTTCGTCGCCGAGCGTGGTGTCGTGGCCGTGGCCCGGGTAGACCCAGGTCTCGTCGGGCAGCTGGTCGAAGAGCTTGGTCTCCACGTCGTGGAGCAGGCTCGCGAAGGCCTCGGGGTCCTTGCGGGTGTTGCCGACGCCACCGGGGAAGAGGCAGTCGCCGGTGAAGAGGTGCGGAGCCCCGTGCGGGTCGTCGTAGACCAGTGCGATGGAGCCGGGGGTGTGGCCGACCAGGTGGCGGGCGGTCAGGGTGACCTCGCCGACCCGGATGGTGTCCCCGTCCTCCACGAGCACGGTGGTGGGGACCGGGATGCCCTCGGCGTCGTACCGTCCGGCGTACGTGACGGCACCGGTGGCGGCCACCACCTCGGCCAGGGCCTGCCAGTGGTCACCGTGCTGGTGCGTGGTGACCACGGAGGCGATGCCGTCCTCGCCGACGAGCCGCAGCAGGGTGTCCGCCTCGTTGGCGGCGTCGATGAGGAGCTGCTCGCCGGTGGCCCGGCAGCGCAGCAGGTAGGCGTTGTTGTTCATCGGGCCGACCGCGACCTTGGAGATCATCAGGCCGGTCAGCTCGTGCACGTCCGCGGGTCCGCCGACCCGCACCGCTCCGCTGTAGGTCATGGGCGGCAGCCTATAGCGGCGGCAGTACGGGGAGGGGGCCGCCCTCCACGCTCAGCGCCGAGCCGTCACGACGGCCCGAGAGCCACCCCAGTACGTCCGCTTCCGACCCGCTGACCACGACCGGCGGGCCGTCCGCGCCGCCGCCCGTGGTCCGGACACGTCCGTTCCCGGACCGGACGCGGGTGGAGACCACCTGCGGATGGCGGGCGAAGCGCTCCGCCAGGAAATCGCTCTCCCGGGCCGTGAACTCCTCCGGCAGATCCTCCAGCTCGTACCCCGCGCCGAGGTCCACGTGGTGCAGCTCGACCTCGGCCCAGCGGCGGAAGGGCAGCTCGGACGCGGACTCCGTCACCCCGTTGCGCAGCTCCACGGTGCGTGACCAGTCGGCGGGCACGGCGGCCTCGGCCAGGAACCCCTCGCTGCTCCCGCGCAGATCGGCCAGGTGCTCGGCGAGGGACCGGGGCGCCCCGGCCTCGATGTCACGGTCCCGGATTTCGCCCCCCGCGTACATCGGGAGTCCGCGGAGAACATTTCGGAGCGCGTCGGCGTTACGTGACAGGTGGGCCAAGACATGGCCCCGGCTCCAACCGGGCAGTCGGGACGGTTCGGGGACGGTGGATTCGTCCCATAATTCCGCGGCTGCGAGCAGCCGTTCCGTAGCTCCGCGTACAGACGCCAGGTCGCGCACATGATCGCTCATGCGACCGAGCGTAGCCCTGCCACTCGTTCGGGTGAAGGAGGTTACGAGCGGCCGGAAATCGAATGTGCGTGCTATACGCTCGAAGTCGAAACCTTTCAACACCGCTGTTGCGCCCCCCATACCCTGGACAGGGGGCTCAGTTCCCCCGTTTCTCTCAAGAAAGGTGCGGACCGGCGTGGCCGACCGTCTCATCGTCCGTGGCGCGCGCGAGCACAACCTGAAGAACGTCTCGCTCGACCTGCCCCGTGACTCCCTCATCGTCTTCACCGGGCTGTCCGGGTCGGGCAAGTCCTCCCTCGCGTTCGACACGATCTTCGCCGAGGGCCAGCGGCGCTATGTCGAGTCGCTCTCCTCGTACGCCCGGCAGTTCCTCGGCCAGATGGACAAGCCGGACGTCGATTTCATCGAGGGCCTCTCGCCCGCCGTCTCCATCGATCAGAAGTCGACCTCGCGCAACCCGCGCTCGACGGTCGGCACCATCACGGAGGTCTACGACTACCTCCGCCTGCTCTTCGCCCGCATCGGCAAGCCGCACTGTCCCGAGTGCCGACGGCCGATCTCCCGCCAGTCGCCGCAGGCCATCGTGGACAAGGTCCTCGGCCTGCCCGAGGGGAGCCGCTTCCAGGTGCTCTCCCCGCTGGTCCGCGAGCGCAAGGGGGAGTTCGTCGACCTCTTCGCCGACCTCCAGACCAAGGGGTACAGCCGCGCCCGGGTCGACGGCACCACCATCCAGCTCTCCGAGCCCCCCACGCTGAAGAAGCAGGAGAAGCACACCATCGAGGTGGTCATCGACCGCCTCACGGTGAAGGACAGCGCCAAGCGCCGGCTCACCGACTCGGTGGAGACCGCCCTCGGCCTCTCCGGCGGCATGGTCGTGCTCGACTTCGTCGACCTTCCCGAGGACGACCCCGAGCGCGAGCGGATGTTCTCCGAGCACCTCTACTGCCCGTACGACGACCTCTCCTTCGAGGAGCTGGAGCCCCGCTCCTTCTCCTTCAACTCGCCCTTCGGCGCCTGCCCCGACTGCACCGGCATCGGCACCCGCATGGAGGTCGACGCCGAGCTCGTCGTCCCGGACGAGGAGAAGTCGCTCGACGAGGGGGCCATCCACCCCTGGTCGCACGGCCACACCAAGGAGTACTTCGGCCGCCTGATCGGCGCACTCGCCGAGGCCCTCGGCTTCCGCACGGACATCCCGTGGGCCGGGCTGCCGCAGCGCGCCAAGAAGGCCCTGCTCCACGGCCACAAGATCAAGACCGAGGTGCGCTACCGCAACCGGTACGGCCGCGAGCGCGCCTACACCACCCCCTCCTTCGAAGGTGCCGTCCAGTTCGTCAAGCGGCGGCACTCCGAGGCCGAGAGCGACTCCAGCCGGGAGCGCTTCGAGGGGTACATGCGCGAGGTGCCCTGCCCGACCTGTGAGGGCACCCGCCTCAAGCCGATCGTCCTCGCGGTCACGGTGATGGAGAAGTCCATCGCCGAGGTCGCCGCGATGTCGATCAGCGACTGCGCGGAGTTCCTCGGCCGGCTCAAGCTCAACGCCCGCGACAAGAAGATCGCCGAGCGGGTCCTCAAGGAGGTCAACGAGCGGCTGAGGTTCCTCGTCGACGTCGGCCTGGACTACCTCTCGCTCAACCGCGCGGCCGGCACCCTGTCCGGCGGCGAGGCCCAGCGCATCCGCCTCGCCACCCAGATCGGCTCCGGCCTGGTCGGCGTGCTGTACGTACTGGACGAGCCGTCCATCGGCCTGCACCAGCGCGACAACCACCGGCTGATCGAGACCCTGGTCAGGCTCCGCGACATGGGCAACACGCTCATCGTGGTGGAGCACGACGAGGACACGATCAAGGTCGCGGACTGGGTCGTGGACATCGGCCCCGGCGCCGGGGAGCACGGCGGCAAGGTGGTCCACTCCGGATCGCTGAAGGAACTGCTGGCCAACAAGCAGTCGATCACCGGCCAGTACCTCTCGGGCAAGCGGGAGATCACCGTCCCCGACGTCCGCCGCCCCGTGGACCCGAGCCGCCGCCTCACCGTGCACGGCGCCCGGGAGAACAACCTCCAGGACATCGACGTCTCCTTCCCGCTGGGCGTCCTCACCGCCGTCACCGGGGTCTCCGGGTCCGGCAAGTCCACCCTGGTCAACGACATCCTCTACACCCACCTCGCCCGTGAGCTCAACGGCGCCAAGTCGGTCCCCGGCCGGCACACCCGGGTGGACGGGGACGACCTCGTGGACAAGGTGGTCCACGTCGACCAGTCGCCCATCGGGCGGACCCCCCGGTCCAACCCGGCGACGTACACCGGAGTCTTCGACCACGTCCGCAAGCTCTTCGCGGAGACGATGGAGGCGAAGGTGCGCGGCTATCTGCCGGGCCGCTTCTCCTTCAACGTGAAGGGCGGGCGCTGCGAGAACTGCTCGGGCGACGGCACCATCAAGATCGAGATGAACTTCCTGCCCGACGTGTACGTGCCCTGCGAGGTCTGCCACGGAGCCCGGTACAACCGGGAGACCCTGGAGGTCCACTACAAGGGCAAGTCCATCGCCGAGGTGCTGGACATGCCGATCGAGGAGGGCCTGGAGTTCTTCGAGGCCGTTCCGACCATCGCGCGGCATCTGCGCACCCTCAACGAGGTCGGCCTCGGGTACGTCCGGCTCGGACAGTCCGCGCCGACGCTCTCCGGCGGTGAGGCGCAGCGCGTGAAGCTGGCGAGCGAGCTCCAGAAGCGCTCCACCGGCCGCACGGTCTACGTCCTGGACGAGCCGACCACCGGTCTGCACTTCGAGGACATCAGCAAGCTGATCAAGGTCCTCTCCGGACTGGTCGACAAGGGCAACTCCGTCGTCGTCATCGAGCACAACCTCGATGTGATCAAGACGGCGGACTGGGTCATCGACATGGGCCCCGAAGGAGGCAACGGCGGCGGTCTGGTGGTCGCCGAAGGCACCCCGGAGGAGGTGGCGGCCGTGCCCGCCAGCCACACCGGGAAGTTCCTCCAGGACGTCCTGGACACCGACCGGATCAACGAGGCGGCCGTGCCCTCCGTGCGCAAGCCGGCGCGCAAGACGGCCGCCAAGAAGACCGCAGCCAAGAAGACGGTCGCGGCCCAGGCCGCCCCCGCCCGGCGGACGGCCACGGCCGCCGTCACGGCGAAGCAGCCGGCCGCGAAGAAGACGCCGGCCAAGAAGGCGACCCGCGCCCGCAAGGCCTGACGCCCTCGCCCCGGCCCGCCGGGGCGCCCCTTCCCGCACGGGAGGAGGCGCCCCGGCGGGCCGCACCGCGTCCTGCCCCTGCCGGTCATGCCCGTACGGAGGGCCGGCCGGGCCCGCCGGCCCGTGCCCCGGACCCGGGCGCCGGGGTGCCGATCTCCGCCGGTATCGTCGGTTCTGTCGTCGCGTGCCCCGGCCGAGCGCCCCGTCGCCCCACCGGCCCGCGACGCCCGTACCGCCATGCGCACCCCGTGTGCGTCTCCCTGCACACCTCGTACCACCGACCCCCGTGGAGACCGCGATGTCCGGCTTGCCCGCCACCCGCCGCACCGTGCTGAAGGGTGCCGCGCTCGCCGGTGCCGCCGGGCTGGGAGCGGCTGCCTGCTCCACCGAGTCCAAGCTCGGCCACGCCCAGACCCCGACCCCGACCGCGCCGGTGGACCTCGGCTCGGCGGACGCCGTCCCGGTCGGCGGGTCGAAGCTCTACCGGGAGCAGCGCGTCCTGGTGACCTGCCCGGCGAAGGGGCAGTACAAGGCCTTCAGCGCCCAGTGCACCCACGCCGGCTGCGTATTGGCCAAGATCGAGAAGAACGAGGGGCACTGCCCCTGCCACGGCAGCATCTTCGACACCACGACCGGCGAGGTCATCCAGGGCCCGGCCACCGTGCCGCTGCCCGCCGTCCCGGTCAGCGCGGAGGGCGGCCGGCTCGTCGCCGGGCCGGGCGCCTGACCCCTCGGCGGTAGCGGCCCCGGCGCCCACGGGCGTACCGCACAGCGCGCGGGCGGCACAGTGCGGACGGCACCCCTGGGTGTCACCGGCCGGAAGTAGGGTGTGAGACATGGCAGACCCCTCCAGCTACCGCCCCAAGCCGGGACAGATCCCCGACTCCCCGGGGGTCTACAAGTTCCGCGACGAGCACCGCCGGGTGATCTACGTCGGCAAGGCGAAGAACCTCCGCCAGCGCCTCGCCAACTACTTCCAGGACCTGGCCGGTCTCCACCCGCGCACCCGCACCATGGTGACCACGGCCGCCTCCGTGGAGTGGACGGTCGTCTCCACCGAGGTCGAGGCGTTGCAGCTGGAGTACTCCTGGATCAAGGAGTTCGACCCCCGGTTCAACGTCAAGTACCGCGACGACAAGAGCTACCCGTACCTCGCGGTCACCCTCAACGAGGAGTTCCCCCGGGTCCAGGTCATGCGCGGCGCCAAGAAGAAGGGCGTGCGCTACTTCGGCCCGTACGGCCACGCCTGGGCGATCCGCGAGACCGTCGACCTGATGCTCCGCGTCTTCCCCGTACGCACCTGCTCCGCCGGGGTCTTCAAGAACGCCGTCCGCACCGGCCGCCCGTGCCTGCTCGGCTACATCGGCAAGTGCTCGGCGCCCTGCGTCGGCCGCGTCAGCCCCCAGGAGCACCGCGAACTCGCCGAGGAATTCTGCGACTTCATGGCCGGCCGCACCGGCGCCTACATGCGCCGCCTGGAGAAGGAGATGATGCTCGCCGCCGAGGACATGGAGTACGAGCGTGCCGGCCGCCTCCGGGACGACATCGGGGCGCTCCGGCGGGCCATGGAGAAGAGCGCGGTCGTGCTCGCCGACGCCACCGACGCGGACCTCATCGCCGTCGCCGAGGACGAGCTGGAAGCAGCCGTCCAGATCTTCCACGTGCGCGGCGGCCGGGTGCGCGGCCAGCGCGGCTGGGTCACCGACAAGGTCGAGGCCGTCGACACCTCCGGCCTCGTCGAGCACGCCCTCCAGCAGCTGTACGGGGAGGAGAGCGGCGACTCCGTACCCAAGGAGGTCCTCGTCCCGGCCCTGCCCGAGGACCCCGACGCGGTCTCCGAGTGGCTCGCCCACCGCCGGGGCTCCCAGGTCAGCCTGCGCATCCCGCAGCGCGGCGACAAGAAGGACCTGATGGCCACGGTCCAGCGCAACGCCCAGCAGGCCCTGGGGCTGCACAAGACCAAGCGCGCCTCCGACCTGACCACCCGCTCCCGGGCCCTGGAGGAGATCGCCGAGGCACTCGGTCTCGACACGGCCCCGCTGCGCATCGAGTGCTACGACATCTCCCATCTCCAGGGCGACGACGTCGTCGCGTCGATGGTCGTCTTCGAGGACGGGCTCGCCCGCAAGAGCGAGTACCGCCGCTTCCAGATCAAGGGGTTCGAGGGCCAGGACGACGTCCGGTCCATGCACGAGGTGATCGGCCGCCGGTTCCGCCGCTACCTCCAGGAGAAGGAGCGCTTGGGGGAGTGGGAGGAGACGCCCGGAGCGGACGCCCCCGGAGCGGACGCCCCCGGAGCGGGCGCGGCCGCATCAGGCGTCCTCGGAACGGGCTCCCAGGACGGAACCGAGCCGCGCGACGCCGCCGCATCAGGCATCCCCGGAACAGGCACCTCCGACGACACCGCCCCCCGCGACGCCACGGTGCCCCGCGAGGCCACCGCCCCCCACGACGCCGCCGAGCCCCGCGATATCACCGAGCCCCGCGAGGACATCGAGCCGCGCGAGGACGACGGCCGCCCCAAGCGGTTCGCCTACCCGCCGCAGCTCGTCGTGGTCGACGGCGGACAGCCCCAGGTGGCCGCCGCGAAGCGGGCCCTGGACGAGCTGGGCATCGACGACATCGCCGTCTGCGGCCTCGCCAAGCGCCTCGAAGAGGTCTGGCTGCCCGACGACGACGATCCCGTGGTGCTGCCGCGCTCCAGTGAGGGCCTCTACCTCCTCCAGCGCGTGCGCGACGAGGCCCACCGCTTCGCCATCACCTACCAGCGGGCCAAGCGGGCCAAGCGGGTCCGCAGCAGCCCGCTGGACGGCGTCCCCGGTCTCGGCGAGAGCCGGAAACTCGCACTGCTCAAGCATTTCGGCTCCGTCAAGAAGCTGCGGCAGGCGACAATCGACGAGATCTGCGAGGTCCAGGGGATAGGCCGCAGGACAGCGGAGTCGGTGGCCGCGGCCCTCGCCACGGCCGCTCCGGCCGCACCCGCCGTGAACACGGCCACAGGAGAGATCATTGACGAGAACGACGGGGGCACGCCATGACCGACCATGACCACCGCCAAGCCGAACCCACCCGACCGGACCCGGACCGAACAGACGGAGCAGCACACGTGAGCACGGGCACCACCAACGAGACGGGCGACGTCGTCACGGCGGCCATCCCCGAACTGGTGATCATCTCCGGGATGTCCGGCGCCGGCCGGTCCACCGCCGCGAAGTGTCTGGAAGACCTCGGCTGGTTCGTCGTCGACAACCTCCCGCCCGCCCTGATCCCGACCATGGTCGAACTCGGCGCGCGCTCCCAGGGCAACGTGGCCCGGATCGCCGTCGTCGTGGACGTGCGCGGACGCCGCTTCTTCGACAACCTCCGCGAGTCCCTGGCGGACCTGGAGACCAAGCACGTCACCCGCCGGATCGTCTTCCTGGAGTCCTCGGACGACGCCCTGGTCCGCCGCTTCGAGTCGGTCCGCCGCCCCCACCCCCTCCAGGGCGACGGCCGCATCGTCGACGGCATCGCGGCCGAGCGCGACCTGCTGCGCGAGCTGCGCGGCGACGCCGACCTGGTCATCGACACCTCCAGCCTCAACGTCCACGAGCTGCGCGCCAAGATGGACGCCCAGTTCGCCGGCGACCAGGAGCCGGAGCTGCGCGCCACGGTGATGTCGTTCGGCTACAAGTACGGCCTGCCGGTCGACGCAGACCTCGTGGTCGACTGCCGCTTCCTGCCGAACCCGCACTGGGTGCCCGAGCTGCGCCCCTTCACCGGCCTGAACGAGGAGGTGTCCGCGTACGTCTTCGACCAGCCGGGCGCCAAGGAGTTCCTCAACCAGTACACCGAGCTGCTCCAGCTCATCGCCGCCGGTTACCGCCGTGAGGGCAAGCGCTACGTGACCGTCGCGGTCGGCTGCACCGGCGGCAAGCACCGCTCCGTCGCGATGTCGGAGAAGCTCTCCGCGCGCCTCGCCGCCGAAGGGATCGAGACCGTCCTCGTCCACCGGGACATGGGGCGCGAGTGACCAGCGTCAACCTGCGGTTGCGGAGGCTGAGCCGAGCGGGCTCGCTCCGCTCCGGGCGCAGACGCGGCGGCCCGCCCAAGGTCGTCGCCCTCGGCGGCGGCCACGGGCTCTCCGCCTCGCTGACCGCGCTGCGCCGGATCACCGGCGATCTGACGGCCGTCGTCACCGTCGCCGACGACGGCGGGTCCAGTGGCCGGCTCCGCGACGAGTTCGGCGTGCTCCCGCCCGGCGACCTCCGCAAGGCCCTCGCGGCGCTCTGCGGCGACGACGACTGGGGGCAGACCTGGGCCAGGGTCACCCAGCACCGCTTCGAGTCGCGGGGCGACCTGCACGGGCACGCGGTCGGCAACCTGCTGATCGTGGCGCTCTGGGAGCAGCTCGGCGACCACGTCCAGGCCCTCGACCTGGTCGGCACCCTGCTCGGCGCGCACGGCCGGGTCCTTCCCATGTCCGCCGTACCCCTGGAACTCCAGGCGCAGGTCAGGGGGCACGACCCGGACCGCCCCGACGCGATCGTGACCGTACGCGGCCAGGCGACGGTGGCGCTCACCCCGGGCGAGGTGCAGTCCGTGCAGGTGGTCCCGCACGCCCCGCCCGCCGTCCCGGAGGCGGTCGAAGCCGTCCTGGACGCGGACTGGGTGGTGCTCGGACCCGGCTCCTGGTTCTCCTCGGTCATCCCCCATCTGCTGGTCCCGGATCTGCTCGACGCGCTGGTCGCGACGAAGGCCCGCAAGGTGCTCTCGCTGAACCTCGCACCGCAACCCGGTGAAACAGATGGCTTCTCCCCGCAGCGTCATTTGGAGGTTTTGGGGCGACACGCCCCTAAACTCGCCATGGACGTGGTGCTGGCCGACGAGGCCGCCGTGCCTGACCGCGAGTCCCTCGCCGATGCCGCCAAGCGGCTCGGTGCCGCAGTGGAGCTGGCTCCCGTGGCCTCGCCGGACGGTGTTCCGATTCATGATCCGGAGCTGCTGGCCGCCGCGTACGACCGTATTTTTCGGATGCATGGAAGGATCGGCCCATGGCGATGACGCCAGCGGTGAAGGACGAAATCTCTCGGCTTCCCGTCACCCGGACCTGCTGCAGGAAGGCGGAGGTCTCCGCGATCCTCCGCTTCGCGGGCGGGCTCCACCTGGTGAGCGGCCGGATCGTGATCGAGGCGGAGCTGGACACCGCGATGGCGGCCCGCCGGCTCAAGCGCGACATCCTGGAGATCTTCGGGCACGCCTCGGAGCTGATCGTGATGGCCCCCGGCGGGCTGCGGCGCGGTTCCCGGTACGTCGTACGCGTCGTGGCGGGCGGCGACCAGCTGGCCCGCCAGACCGGTCTCGTGGACGGCCGGGGCCGGCCCATCCGCGGGCTGCCCCCGCAGGTGGTCTCGGGGGCCACCTGCGACGCCGAGGCGGCCTGGCGCGGGGCCTTCCTGGCGCACGGCTCGCTCACCGAGCCGGGCAGGTCCTCCTCGCTGGAGGTCACCTGCCCCGGTCCCGAGGCGGCGCTCGCGCTCGTCGGGGCCGCGCGCCGGCTCTCCATCGCCGCCAAGGCCCGCGAGGTCCGCGGGGTCGACCGCGTGGTGGTCCGCGACGGCGACGCGATCGGCGCCCTGCTGACCCGGCTCGGCGCCCACGAGTCCGTGCTGGCCTGGGAGGAGCGCCGGATGCGGCGCGAGGTCCGGGCGACCGCCAACCGGCTCGCCAACTTCGACGACGCCAACCTCCGCCGCTCCGCCCGCGCGGCGGTGGCCGCCGGTGCCCGCGTGGGCCGCGCCCTGGAGATCCTGGGCGAGGAGGTCCCCGAGCACCTCGCCGCCGCCGGACGGCTGCGCATGGAGCACAAGCAGGCCTCCCTGGAGGAGCTGGGCGCGCTCGCCGATCCGCCGCTGACCAAGGACGCCGTCGCCGGCCGCATCCGCCGACTGCTGGCGATGGCCGACAAGCGGGCCCAGGACCTCGGCATCCCGGGTACCGAGTCCACCCTCAGCGAGGAGATGGCGGACGGCCTGGTCGGCTGAGACCGCCGCAGCGGGCCCCTGTCGTATACGGCCGCCGCCGGCGCTCCTTCCACGGAGACGCCGGCGGCGGCTTTTTCGCTGTCCGGGAAAGACCCGGCCGGGGCGTGCGCGGAGCGCCGGGCGAGGCGGCCGACGCGGACCCGGGACACGCGGCGCGAGCCCGTCATGCCCTGATCGTCCGTGTGTGTACGGGCGTTGGGCACATTTCCATCGTCGCCGGACAGAATCCGGTTTGTGGCCCGAAGGCCGGTCGGGGAACGCCCGGCAAGGCGGAGCGCCCTGTTCCTACTGGTCAGTAGCGCTCATCGGGGCGCGTACGAGGGCTCTCGATGTCACCCGCGGGCCACATGAGAGGTAGGGTCGGAGGCGGTCGGGGACATCCCATACAACTCGCCGGCGTCGAAACCCGGCGTACCTAACGAGGAGATCGGTTCGTGACGATCCGCGTAGGCATCAACGGCTTTGGCCGCATCGGTCGTAACTACTTCCGCGCGCTGCTGGAGCAGGGTGCGGACATCGAGATCGTGGCTGTCAACGACCTGGGTGACACTGCGACCACGGCTCACCTGCTGAAGTACGACACCATTCTGGGTCGTCTCAAGGCCGAGGTCAGCCACACCGCCGACACCATCACCGTCGACGGCCACACCATCAAGGTGCTCTCCGAGCGCAACCCGGCCGACATCCCCTGGGGTGAGCTGGGCGTCGACATCGTCATCGAGTCGACCGGCATCTTCACCAAGAAGGCCGACGCCGAGAAGCACATCGCCGGTGGCGCCAAGAAGGTCCTCATCTCGGCTCCGGCCAAGGACGAGGACATCACCATCGTGATGGGCGTCAACCAGGACAAGTACGACGCGGCCAACCACCACGTCATCTCCAACGCCTCCTGCACCACCAACTGTGTGGCGCCGATGGCCAAGGTTCTCGACGAGAACTTCGGCATCGTCAAGGGCCTGATGACGACGGTCCACGCGTACACGAACGACCAGCGCATCCTGGACTTCCCGCACTCGGACCTGCGCCGCGCCCGCGCCGCCGCCGAGAACATCATCCCGACCACGACGGGTGCCGCCAAGGCCACCGCCCTGGTTCTGCCCCAGCTCAAGGGCAAGCTCGACGGCATCGCGATGCGCGTCCCGGTCCCGACCGGTTCCGCCACCGACCTGGTCGTCGAGCTGCAGCGCGAGGTCACCAAGGACGAGGTCAACGCCGCGTTCAAGAAGGCCGCCGACGACGGCGACCTGAAGGGCTACCTCGCCTACACCGAGGACCCGATCGTCTCCTCGGACATCGTCAGCGACCCGGCGTCCTGCACCTTCGACTCCTCCCTGACGATGGTTCAGGAAGGCAAGACGGTGAAGATCCTCGGCTGGTACGACAACGAGTGGGGCTACTCCAACCGCCTCGTCGACCTGACCGTCTTCGTCGGCGGCCAGCTCTGATCCTCGGATCGGCAGGCATCTCGATGTAGTGAGGGGCTCGGACGGCGCGACGCAGCGCCGTCCGGGCCTTCTCGCGTGCTCATCCGTCCTTTCCAAGGAGTCCTGGAACAGATGAAGACGATCGACGAACTTCTCGCCGAAGGGGTCGCCGGCAAGCGGGTATTCGTCCGCGCCGACCTCAACGTGCCGCTCGACGGCACCACCATCACCGACGACGGCCGCATCCGCGCCGTCCAGCCGACCGTCGCCAAGCTCGCCGAGGCCGGTGCGCGGGTCATCGTCGCCTCGCACCTCGGCCGCCCGAAGGGCGCCCCGGACCCGGCGTTCTCGCTGGCTCCCGCCGCCGCCCGGCTCGGTGAACTGCTCGGCACCGAGGTCGCGTTCGCCACCGACACCGTGGGCGAGTCCGCCACGGCCACGGTCGCCGTCCTCACCGACGGCCAGGTCGCCGTCATCGAGAACCTCCGCTTCAACGCCGGTGAGACGTCCAAGGACGACGCCGAGCGCGGCGCCTTCGCCGACCAGCTCGCCGCCCTCGCCGACGTGTACGTGGGCGACGGCTTCGGCGCGGTGCACCGCAAGCACGCCTCGGTCTTCGACCTCCCGGCCCGGCTGCCGCACTTCGCCGGCTACCTCATCGCCACCGAGGTCGGCGTCCTGAAGAAGCTCACCAGCGACGTCAAGCGCCCCTACGCCGTGGTCCTCGGCGGCGCCAAGGTCTCCGACAAGCTCGGTGTCATCGACCACCTGCTGGAGAAGGCCGACCGCATCCTGATCGGCGGCGGCATGGCGTACACCTTCCTCAAGGCCCAGGGCCACGAGGTCGGCATCTCGCTGCTCCAGGAGGACCAGGTCCCCACCGTGCAGGAGTACCTCAAGCGCGCCGACGCGCGCGGCGTGGAGTTCGTGCTCCCCGTCGACGTCCTCGTCTCGCCCGAGTTCCCGGACCTCAAGACGAAGGCCCCGGCCAACCCCACCGTCGTCGCCTCCGACGCCATCCCGGCGGACCAGGAGGGCCTGGACATCGGCCCCAAGACGCGTGAGCTGTACGCGGCGAAGCTCGCCGACGCGGCCACAGTCTTCTGGAACGGCCCGATGGGCGTCTTCGAGCACCCCGACTACGCCGAGGGCACCCGCGCGGTCGCCCAGGCGCTCGTCGACTCCCCGGCCTTCAGCGTCGTCGGGGGTGGCGACTCCGCCGCCGCCGTCCGCATCCTGGGCTTCGACGAGAACGCCTTCGGCCACATCTCGACCGGCGGCGGCGCCAGCCTCGAATACCTCGAGGGCAAGTCGCTCCCCGGCCTCGCCGCATTGGAGAACTGAGCCAGATGAGCACCCGTACCCCGCTGATGGCGGGCAACTGGAAGATGAACCTCAACCACCTCGAGGCCATCGCCCACGTCCAGAAGCTCGCCTTCGCGCTGGCCGACAAGGACTACGACGCGGTCGAGGTCGCCGTCCTGCCGCCCTTCACCGACCTGCGCTCCGTGCAGACCCTGGTGGACGGCGACAAGCTGAAGATCAAGTACGGCGCCCAGGACATCTCGGCGCAGGACTCCGGTGCGTACACCGGCGAGATCTCCGGCTCCATGCTCGCCAAGCTGAAGTGCGCGTACGTGGCCGTCGGCCACAGCGAGCGCCGCCAGTACCACGGCGAGAACGACGAGATCTGCAACGCCAAGGTGAAGGCCGCCTTCAAGCACGGGCTGACCCCGATCCTCTGCGTCGGCGAGGGCCTGGACATCCGCAAGGCCGGTGACCAGGTCTCCTACACCCTCGCGCAGCTCGACGGCGCCCTCCAGGACGTCCCGGCCGAGCAGGCCGAGTCGATCGTGATCGCGTACGAGCCGGTCTGGGCCATCGGGACCGGCGAGGTCGCCACCCCCGAGGACGCCCAGGAGGTGTGCGGAGCCATCCGCCGCCGGCTCGCCGAGCTGTACTCGCAGGAGCTGGCGGACGCGGTCCGCATCCAGTACGGCGGCTCCGTGAAGTCCGGCAACGTCGCCGCGATCATGGCGCAGCCCGACGTCGACGGCGCCCTCGTCGGCGGTGCCGCGCTGGACGCCGACGAGTTCGTCAAGATCGTCCGCTTCCGCGACCAGTGAGTATGCGCTAGCGCCGATCCGTCGTACCCTTGCGGGGGCCGGGGTGGGTTCCACCCTCGGCCCCCGTTGTGCTTCATACATTGCGTAGAAGTAGTTTTCAGAAGCATTTTTCTCAGAAGCAGTCCAGGAATTTCCGGAAAGTAGGGACCAGCCGTGATTTTGGCGTTCGAGATCGCCCTGATCGTCTTCAGCCTGCTGCTGATGCTGCTGGTGCTGATGCACAAGGGCAAGGGCGGCGGCCTCTCCGACATGTTCGGTGGCGGCATGCAGTCCTCGGTCGGCGGCTCCTCGGTGGCCGAGCGCAACCTCGACCGCATCACCGTGGTCGTCGGCCTCTGCTGGTTCGCGAGCATTGTGGCCCTCGGCCTGCTCATCAAGCTGGACGGCTGACGCATCGTCCGCGATTGCCGGTGACCGTGTAACTCCAATCACTGGACGCGCGTTGGGCCTTACGTAGACTGGGGCATCTTCGAGCAGCATCACGCAGGGAGTTACGACCGTGGCAAGTGGCAACGCGATCCGGGGAAGCCGGGTCGGAGCGGGGCCGATGGGGGAGGCCGAGCGGGGCGAGTCCGCGCCGCGCCTCCGCATCTCCTTCTGGTGCTCGAACGGGCACGAGACGCAGCCGAGCTTCGCCCATGACGCGCAGGTACCGGAGACCTGGGACTGCCCCCGATGCGGCTTCCCGGCGGGTCAGGACAAGGACAGCCCGCCCGACCCGCCGCGCACGGAACCGTACAAGACGCATCTCGCGTACGTGCGCGAGCGGCGCAGTGACGCGGACGGCGAGGCCATTCTCGCCGAGGCGCTCGCCAAGCTCCGCGGCGAGATCTGAGCGCACCCCGTCCGGCTCCCGCCCCTTGAGGTCCGTCCGGCGAGAGCCGCCTCTTTTCCGTATGCCCCGTTCACCGGCCGGCCACCCCCTGGGTGCCGGCCGGAGCGCTTTCCGCCACCCGGGAACCCCCTGATCTCCGCGCGGGGCCATGCCCGCGCGGCACCCGCGACCAGGATCAATTAGGTTGGGGGGTGCAGCGGGGAGCAGGTACGAGAAGAATGGGCTGATACCCGGGATGAACGCACAAAGCCGAACCAAGCTCAACCAGACGCCCGAGTGGGCGGCCCTCGGCAAGCACCGCGAGGAGCTGGGCGCGACCCACCTGCGGGAGCTGTTCGCCGAGAACGCGGACCGCGGCGCCGCCTACACCCTCCGGGTGGGCGACCTGCACATCGACTACTCCAAGCAGCTGGTGACCGACGAGACGCTGCGTCTGCTGCGCGACCTCGCCGCCGCCACCGGGGTCGCCGAGCTGCGGGACGCCATGTTCCGCGGCGACAAGATCAACACCACCGAGGACCGCGCCGTCCTGCACACCGCGCTCCGCGCCCCGCGCGACGCGGTGATCGAGGTCGACGGCGAGAACGTCGTGCCGGCCGTGCACGCGGTCCTGGACAAGATGGCGGCCTTCGCCGACCGGGTCCGCTCGGGCGAGTGGACCGGCCACACCGGCCGCCCCATCAAGAACATCGTCAACATCGGCATCGGCGGCTCCGACCTCGGCCCCGCCATGGCGTACGAGGTGCTGCGCTCCTTCACGGACCGCTCCCTCACCCTCCGCTTCGTCTCCAACGTCGACGGCGCCGACCTCCACGAGGCCGTCCGCGACCTGGACGCGGCCGAGACGCTCTTCATCATCGCCTCGAAGACGTTCACCACCATCGAGACGATCACCAACGCGACCTCCGCCCGCGACTGGCTCCTCACCGAGCTGAAGGCCGGTCAGGACGCCGTCGCCAAGCACTTCGTGGCGCTGTCGACCAACGCCGAGAAGGTGTCGGACTTCGGTATCGACACGGCCAACATGTTCGAGTTCTGGGACTGGGTCGGCGGACGCTACTCCTACGACTCCGCCATCGGCCTCTCCCTGATGATCGCCGTCGGCCCGGACCGGTTCCGCGAGATGCTCGACGGCTTCCACCTCGTCGACGAGCACTTCCGCACCGCCCCGGCGGAGCAGAACGCCCCGCTGCTGCTGGGCCTGTTGGGCGTCTGGTACGGCCAGTTCTTCGACGCCCAGGCGCACGCGGTACTTCCCTACAGTCACTATCTCTCCAAGTTCACCGCCTACTTGCAGCAGCTGGACATGGAGTCCAACGGCAAGTCCGTGGACCGGGACGGCAATCCGGTCGAGTGGCAGACCGGCCCGGTCGTCTGGGGCACCCCGGGCACCAACGGCCAGCACGCGTACTACCAGTTGATCCACCAGGGCACCAAGGTCATCCCGGCCGACTTCATCGGCTTCGCCGCCCCGGTCGCCGACCTGCTGCCCGGACTCATCGCCCAGCACGACCTGCTGATGGCCAACTTCTTCGCGCAGACCCAGGCGCTCGCCTTCGGCAAGACGCCCGAAGAGGTCCGCGCCGAGGGCGTGCCCGAGGAACTGGTCCCGCACAAGACGTTCCAGGGCAACCACCCCACCACGACGATCCTCGCCGAGAAGCTCACCCCCTCGGTCCTCGGACAGCTCATCGCGCTGTACGAGCACAAGGTCTTCGTCCAGGGCGCGATCTGGAACATCGACTCCTTCGACCAGTGGGGCGTCGAACTCGGCAAGGTCCTCGCCAAGAAGATCGAGCCCGTCCTCACCGAGGGCACCGGCGGCGAGCAGCTGGACAGTTCCACCGCCGCCCTCGTCGCCACCTACCGGTCGCTGCGCGGTCGCTGAGCCCGGTGGTCCAGGGTGAGGGGACACCGCGCCTGAGGCCTCCGGCGCACTCGCTCGACCGGCGTGCCGTCGGCTGGTGGCGCGCCCAGTGGCTGCTGCTGACGGCGGCGCCGCTGACGGTCCTCGGCGTCCTCGCCACCCTCGTCACCCCGGCCCGGCCGTGGCTGCTGCTCTCCGCGGCGGTCACGGCCGGGCTCGGTGCGTGCTGTGCCGCTTGGCTGCCCCGGTGGTGGTTCCGTACCCACCGCTGGGAGGTCACCGAGGACGCCGTCTACGTCCGCACCGGCCTCTTCCTCCAGGAGTGGCGGATCGCGCCCATGTCGCGCATCCAGACCGTCGACACGGTCCGCGGCCCGCTGGAGCAGCTCTTCGGACTCGCCACGCTCACCGTCACCACCGCCTCCGCCAAGGGAGCGGTACGGATCGCGGGCCTCGGGCACGAACCCGCCGCCGCGCTCGCCGAACGCCTGACCCGCATCACCCGGGACACCCCCGGCGACGCCACATGACGTCCGCCGACCTCCCCCCGGGCACGCCCGACGACGGCTGGCGCCGCCTCGATGCCCGTACCGCCCTGGTCACCGCGGTCCTCACGGCCGGGGTGGTGGTGGGCACCGCCGTCCCGCTGGCGATGGGGTTCCTCGGCCACTTCGGCGCCGCCCGGGCCGGACTCTGGACAACCGCCGGGGCCGTCCTGCTGACCGGCTGCGCGGCCCTCGTCGACCACGTGCGCTGGCGCCGCACCCGCTACCGGATCGGCACCGGACACGTCGACCTCCACTCCGGGCTCTTCCTCGTGCGGCGCCGCTCCCTCGCGCTCGACCGCGTCCGCACCGTCGACCTCACCGCGCGCCCGCTGCTGCGGGTCCTCGGCCTGGTCACCGTACGGATCGGCACCGGCGAGCACCGGGACGGCGAATCGACCCTGGAGCTCGACCCCGTCACCCGTACCGAGGGCGAACGGCTGCGACGGCTGCTGCTGGCGCGCGGCGCGGCGGCGGACGGCGGTACCGGGGAAAGCGACGGCGAACTGGCCGTCCTCGACCCCCGCTGGATCCGCTACGCCCCGGTCTCCTTCGTCGCCCCGATGCTCGGCGGCGCGGCGGTCGGCGGGGTGATGCAGCTCAGCGAGTGGGCCGGCGCGCAGGGCGACGTCATCCACTGGACCGTCGAACTCTTCCGCGCCCTCCCGCTGTTCTGGACGCTCGCCGTCCTCTGCGCGGCGGCCCTCCTCACCGGTGCGGCCGGAGCCCTCGGGCTCTGGACCGAGATGTGGTGGAACTACCGCCTGGAGCGCGAGCCCGGCGGCACCCTCAGGGTCCGCCGCGGGCTGCTGACCTCCCGCTCCACCACCGTCGAGGAGGCCCGGCTGCGCGGCGCCGAGCGCGTGGAGCCCCTGGGCGTACGGCTGTTCGGCGCCGCCCGGGTGGACGCGATCACCACCGGTCTCGCGCACGACGAGGAGGCGAAGGAGGCCAGTCACAGCACCCTGCTGCCCGCCGTGCCCCGGCCGGTGGCGGACCGGATCGTCGCGGCCGTCCTCCGCGAGGAGTCCGCCCCCACCGCCGCGCCCCTGACCGGCCACCCGCGCGCCGCCCGGGGCCGCCGGCTGCGGCGCGCCCTCGCGGCGGCGCTGGCCCCGGTGGCGCTCCTGGCCGTGCTCGGGGCCCTGCTGACGCCCGTCCTGCTGTGGACCGCGCTGGGCTGCGCGGTGGTGGGCGTGCCCATCGCGGCCGCGCTCGCCCTGGACGCGTACCGCAACCTCGGCCACACCCTGACCGGCCGCCACCTGGTCACCCGCTCCGGCACCCTACGGCGCTCGACGGCGGCCCTGGATCGGTCCGGGGTGATCGGCTGGACGGTACGGCAGTCGTACTTCCAGCGGCGGGCGGGGCTGATGGACATCACGGCCACCACGGCCGCCGGAACGGGCGCCTACGCGGTGTACGACACCGGGGTGGGCGAGGGGCTCGCCTTCGCCGCCGAGGCCGTACCGGGGCTGCTGGCCCCGTTCCTGGAGTGGGACGAGGACGCGGGGACGACGCCTCAGCCGTGCGTGGTGTCGATCACGCAGAAGCGGTTGCCCTCGGTGTCGGAGAGGACGACGAAGTCCGGGTCCGCCGGGTAGTGGGGCCACTGGACCCGGGAGGCGCCGAGTCCGAGCAGCCGGGCCACCTCGCCGTCCTGGTCCTCGGTGTAGACGTCGAGGTGGACGCGGGGGACCTCCTGGACGGGGCTGTCCGGGCCGCTCAGACCGAGGGCGAGGCCGACGCCGTGGCCCTCGGCGGGGACCAGGACCACCCAGTCGTCCTCGGCGGGCTCGCGCTCCACGTAGGTGAGCGCGGCCTTCCAGAACGCGGCCGCCCGCCGGACGTCGGAGGTCCCCATCACCACGGTGCCGATACGCGTCGTCATACGGGCCAGCCTGCCACGGCCCGCGACGGCGAAAGGCCCGGTTCCGCTCGTGACGAGCGGAACCGGGCCTTTCCGTAACGCGGGTGACGGTCTCTCAGGAAGAGGCCGGCGGGTAGAGATCGCGGGGCAGCCGGGAGGCCGCCGCCGCGTCGAGCAGCCAGAGCGTCCGGGCACGGCCGTACGCACCGGCCGCCGGGGCCTGGATCTCCCCGGCACCGGACAGGGCGATGGCCGCGGCCTCCGCCTTGTCCTCGCCCGCCGCGAGCAGCCACACCTCGCGCGCCGCCCGGATCGCCGGGAGCGTGAGGGTGACCCGGGTGGGCGGCGGCTTGGGGGCACCGTGCACACCGACGACGGTGCGCTCGGTCTCCCGTACCGCGGGCAGCTCGGGGAAGAGCGAGGCGACATGGGTGTCCGGTCCGACGCCCAGCATCAGCACGTCGAACGTCGGAACGGGCCCGTGGTCCTCCGGACGCGCGGCGGCCGCGAGTTCGGCGGCGTAACCCGCGGCGGCCGCGTCCACGTCGTTCCCGAACGGACCGTCCGACGCCGGCATCGGGTGCACCCGTGCCGGGTCCAGGGCGACCGCGTCCAGCAGGGCCTCACGGGCCTGCGTGACGTTGCGCTCCGGGTCGCCGTCCGGCTCGAACCGCTCGTCGCCCCACCACAGGTCGAGCCGCGACCAGTCGATCGCGTCCCGGGCGGGCGCGGCGGCCAGCGCGGCCAGCAGGCCGTTGCCGTTGCGCCCGCCGGTCAGCACGACCGAGGCGTATCCACGAGCGGCCTGGGCGTCCACGATCTTCGTGATCAGCCGGGCCGCCGCGGCCTGCGCCATCAGCTCCTTGTCGCGGTGCACGACCAGTTGCGGGGTACTCACTTGGACGCCGCCTTCTTGGCCGGGGCGGCCTTCTTCGCGGGAGCGGCGGCCTTCGGCTTCTCGGCCTCCGGCGCCTGTTCCGCAGCCGCGTCCGGAGCATCCGCGGCTTCCGGCGCGGGAGTGGCGGAAGCCGCGGCCGCGACCTCGCCGGGGCCGCTCAGCTTGTCGACGCCGACCTTCACCGTGGTGGCGTAGGTGTTGTCCGGGTCGAGGCGTCGCAGCTCCTCCGCCAGCAGCTCGGCGGTGTCGCGCCGCTTGAGCGCCACGCCGCGGTCGGGCTGACCGGACATCGAGAGGGTGGCCAGCGAGCCGTCCGCACGGTCGAGAACGATCGGGCCGTTCTTCGTCTCCATGCGGACCGCGGTCAGACCGGGCCCCTGCGAGAACGTGCGCCCCACCGGGACACCGAGCCGGTCCGTGAGCCACATGGCGAGCAGCTCGCAGCTCGGGTTGTCCTTCTCGCCCTCGACGGTCGCCGAGACGACCTGCGCGGACTGCTGGTCCAGCGCGGCGGCCAGCATCGAACGCCACGGCGTGATGCGGGTCCACGTCAGGTCCGTGTCGCCGGGCTCGTACGTCGCCGCGCGGACGGCCAGCTCGTCGAGCGGGTGCTCGGCGGAGTAGGCGTCCGTGATGCGGCGCTGGGCGAGCGCGCCGAGCGGGTCCTTCGCCGGGTCGGCCGGGGCGTCCTCGGCCCACCACACCACGACCGGGGCGTCCGGCAGCAGCAGCGGCAGGACCACCGACTGGGCGTGGTTGGCGAGTTCGCCGTGGAGCCGCAGGACGACCGTCTCACCGGTGCCCGAGTCGGAACCGACCCGGATCTCGGCGTCGAGACGCGCGTCGCGACGGCTGCGCGGCGAGCGGCTGACCCGCTTGATCACCGCGATGATCCGCGAGGGGTGCTCGCGGGAGGAGTCGCTCGCCGCCTTGAGGGCGTCGTAGGCGTTCTCCTCGTCCGTGACGACGACCAGCGTGAGCACCATGCCGATGGCCGGGGTGCCGATGGCACGGCGGGCCGAGATCAGCGCGTTGTTGATCTTGCTGGACGTGGTTTCCGTGAGATCGATCTTCATGGCCGGCGCCAGCTCCGTCCGTCGCGTGCGAGCATCTCGTCAGCCTCGGCCGGACCCCAGGTACCGGCCGGGTACTGAGCGGGCTTGCCGTTCTTTTCCCAGTACTCCTCGATCGGGTCGAGGATGTTCCAGGAGAGCTCGACCTCCTGGTGGCGGGGGAAGAGGTTGGCGTCACCGAGCAGCACATCGAGGATGAGCCGCTCGTACGCCTCCGGGCTGGACTCGGTGAAGGACTCGCCGTAGGCGAAGTCCATCGTGACGTCCCGGACCTCCATGGAGGTGCCCGGCACCTTCGAGCCGAACCGCACCGTCACACCCTCGTCCGGCTGGACGCGGATGACCAGGGCGTTGCCGCCCAGCTCCTCCGTCGCACCGGACTCGAACGGAAGGTACGGGGCGCGCTTGAAGACGACCGCGATCTCCGTGACCCGGCGGCCGAGCCGCTTTCCGGTACGGAGGTAGAACGGGACGCCCGCCCAGCGGCGGTTGTTGACCGTCAGCTTGATCGCCGCGAAGGTGTCGGTCGTCGACGAGGGGTCGATGCCGTCCTCTTCGAGGTAGCCGAGGACTTCCTCGCCACCCTGCCAGGCGTGGCTGTACTGGCCGCGCACCGTGTGCTTGCCCAGGTCCTCGGGCAGCTCGACGGCGGTGAGCACCTTGAGCTTCTCGGCGACCAGGGCCTTCGGGTGGAAGGAGCCGGGCTCCTCCATCGCGGTGAGCGCCAGCAGCTGGAGCAGGTGGTTCTGGATGACGTCACGGGCGGCGCCGATGCCGTCGTAGTACCCGGCGCGGCCGCCGATGCCGATGTCCTCGGCCATCGTGATCTGGACGTGGTCGACGTAGGACCGGTTCCAGATGGGCTCGAACATCGTGTTGGCGAACCGCAGCGCCAGGATGTTCTGAACCGTCTCCTTGCCCAGGTAGTGGTCGATACGGAAGACCTCGTTGGGCGGGAACACGTCGTGCACGAGCTGGTTCAGCTCCTGCGCGCTCTCCAGGTCGTGACCGAAGGGCTTCTCGATGACGGCACGGCGCCAGGCGCCCTCCGTCTGCTCCGCGAGACCGTGCTTCTTGAGCTGCTCGACGACCTTGGGGAAGAACTTCGGCGGCACGGACAGGTAGAAGGCGAAGTTGCCTCCGGTGCCCTGCGCCTTGTTGAGCTCGTCGATCGTCTCCTTGAGAGTCTCGAACGCCTCGTCGTCGTCGAAGTTGCCGGGCACGAACCGCATGCCCTGGCTCAGCTGCTGCCAGACCTCCTCGCGGAAGGGCGTGCGGGAGTGCTCCGCGACGGCGTCGTGGACGACCTGCGCGAAGTCCTCGTCCTCCCAGTCGCGGCGCGCGAAGCCGATGAGCGAGAAGCCCGGCGGCAGCAGGCCGCGATTGGCCAGGTCGTAAACGGCGGGCATGAGCTTTTTTCTGGACAAATCGCCCGTGACACCGAAGATGACCAGGCCCGACGGCCCCGCGATGCGCGGGAGCCGTCGGTCCTGGGGGTCACGAAGCGGGTTTGCTCCGGGAACACCAGACAAAGTGGTCAGCCCTCCGAAGGAGCGAGGCGCGCGAGCTCCGCCTCGGTCGACTTGAGCAGGTCGTTCCAAGCGGCCTCGAACTTGTCGACGCCCTCGGACTCCAGCAGCGCCACGACCTCGTCGTAGCTCACGCCCAGCTTCTTGATCGCGTCGAGGTCGGCGCGCGCCTGGTCGTAGCCGCCGGCGACCGTGTTGCCGGTGATCTGCCCGTGGTCGGCGACGGCCTCCAGGGTCGCCTCCGGCATGGTGTTGACCGTGTTCGGCGCGACGAGCTCGTCGACGTACAGAGTGTCCTTGAGCGACGGGTCCTTGACACCGGTGGAGGCCCACAGCGGACGCTGCTTGTTGGCCTGCGCCTTGTCGAGGGCGGCCCAGCGGTCGGAGGAGAAGAGCTCCTCGTACGCCTCGTACGCCAGACGGGCGTTGGCCAGGGCGGACTTGCCCTTGGCGGCCTTGGCCTCGTCGGAGCCGATGGCGTCCAGACGCTTGTCGATCTCGGCGTCCACCCGGGACACGAAGAAGGAGGCGACCGAGTGGATCTTCGACAGGTCCAGGCCCGCGGCCTTCGCCTGCTCCAGACCCGTGATGTACGCGTCCACGACCTCGCGGTAGCGCTCCAGCGAGAAGATCAGCGTCACGTTGACGCTGATGCCCTTCGCGATGACCTCGGTGATCGCCGGCAGGCCGGCCTTCGTCGCCGGGATCTTGATGAGCGTGTTCGGCCGGTCGACCAGCCAGGCCAGCTGCTTGGCCTCGGCGACGGTCGGCACGGTGTGGTGCGCCAGACGCGGGTCGACCTCGATGGAGACCCGGCCGTCCTGGCCGTCGGTGGCGTCGAAGACCGGGCGCAGGATGTCGGCTGCGTCACGGACGTCGGCCGTCGTGATCATGCGGATGGCTTCCTCGACGGTCACCTTGCGGGACGCGAGGTCGGTGAGCTGCTGCTCGTAACCGTCGCCCGAGGAGATCGCCTTCTGGAAGATCGACGGGTTGGTGGTGACACCGACGACGTGGCTCTGGTCGATCAGCTCGGCGAGGTTGCCGGAGGTGATGCGCTTGCGCGACAGGTCGTCGAGCCAGATCGCGACGCCTTCGTCGGAAAGGCGCTTGAGTGCGTCTGTCATGAAAATTACATCTCCTACTAGATCGTATGTACGCGTCAGCGCGCGGCGGCGTCGAGAGATTCCCGGGCGGCGGCGACCACGTGCTCGGGGGTGAACCCGAACTCGCGGAACAGCACCTTCGCGTCGGCCGAGGCACCGAAGTGCTCCAGCGACACGATGCGGCCCGCGTCACCCACGTACCGGTACCAGGTCAGGCCGATGCCCGCCTCGACGGCGACCCGGGCCTTCACGGCCTTCGGCAGGACGCTCTCGCGGTACTCCGGGGTCTGCTCCTCGAACCACTCGACGCACGGCATCGAGACGACCCGGGTCGGCACACCGGCCGCCTGGAGCTGCTCGCGCGCCTCGACGGCGAGGTGGACCTCGGAACCGGTGCCGATGAGGACGACCTGCGGCTCGCCGCCGTCGGCCTCGAACAGCACGTAGCCGCCCTTGGCCGCGTCGTCGTTCGCCTCGTACGTCGGCACGCCCTGGCGGGTGAGCGCCAGACCGTGCGGGGCACCCTTGCCGAAGACCTTGGTCCAGCGGCGCTGGATCTCGCGCCAGGCGATGGCCGTCTCGTTGGCGTCGGCCGGGCGCACGACGTTCAGGCCCGGGATGGCGCGCAGCGACGCGACGTGCTCGACCGGCTGGTGCGTCGGGCCGTCCTCGCCCAGACCGATGGAGTCGTGCGTCCAGACGTACGTCACCGGCAGGTGCATCAGCGCGGACAGGCGGACGGCGTTGCGCATGTAGTCGGAGAACACCAGGAAGGTGCCGCCGTACACGCGGGTGTTGCCGTGCAGCGTGATGCCGTTCATCTCCGCGGCCATGGAGTGCTCGCGGATACCGAAGTGGATCGTGCGGCCGTACGGGTTCGCCTCGGGCAGCGGGTTGCCGGCCGGGAGGAACGACGACGACTTGTCGATCGTGGTGTTGTTCGAACCGGCGAGGTCGGCGGAGCCGCCCCACAGCTCGGGGATGACCTCACCGAGGGCCTGGAGCACCTTGCCGGACGCGGCACGGGTGGCGACGGAGGTGCCGGCCTCGAAGACGGGGAGCTTCTCCTCCCAGCCCTCGGGCAGCTCGCCCGCGTCGATCCGGTCGAACTCGGCGGCGCGCTCCGGGTTGGCGGTGCGCCAGGCGGCGAAGGACTTCTCCCACTCGGCCTTGGCGTCGCGGCCGCGGTCCAGCGCCTCACGGGTGTGCGAGAGGACCTCGTCGGAGACCTCGAAGGTCTTCTCCGGGTCGAAGCCCAGGACCCGCTTGGTCGCGGCGATCTCGTCGTCGCCGAGCGCCGAGCCGTGCGCGGCCTCGGTGTTCTGGGCGTTCGGGGCGGGCCAGGCGATGATCGAGCGGGCCGCGATGAACGACGGACGCTCGGTCTCGGCCTTGGCGGCCTGCAGCGCGTCGTACAGACCCGCCGGGTCCAGGTCGCCGTCGGGGAGCTGCTCCACGCGCTGGACGTGCCAGCCGTACGCCTCGTACCGCTTCAGGGTGTCCTCGGAGACCGCGGTCTCCGTGTCGCCCTCGATCGAGATGTGGTTGTCGTCCCAGAGCAGGATCAGGTTGCCGAGCTTCTGGTGCCCCGCCATCGAGGACGCCTCGGCGGAGATGCCCTCCTGGAGGCAGCCGTCGCCGGCGATGACCCAGACGTTGTGGTCGAACGGCGAGGTGCCGGGCGCCGCCTCGGGGTCGAACAGACCGCGCTCGTAGCGGGCGGCCATCGCCATGCCCACGGCGTTGGCGACACCCTGGCCCAGCGGGCCCGTGGTGGTCTCGACGCCCGTGGTGTGGCCGTACTCCGGGTGGCCCGGGGTCTTCGAACCCCAGGTGCGGAAGGACTTCAGGTCGTCCAGCTCAAGGCCGTAGCCGGCCAGGTACAGCTGGATGTACAGAGTCAGGCTGGAGTGGCCCGCGGACAGCACGAAACGGTCGCGGCCCGTCCAGTCGGCGTCCGCGGGGTCGTGCCGCATCACCTTCTGGAAGAGGGTGTACGCGGCCGGAGCCAGGCTCATCGCCGTGCCCGGGTGGCCGTTTCCGACCTTCTGTACGGCGTCGGCTGCGAGAACGCGGACAGTGTCCACGGCCCGCTGGTCCAATTCGGTCCACTGAAGGTCTGTGGTGGTCGGCTTGGTGCTCACCCTGAGTCAGGGCTCCTCTCCACTGTTCGGAAAACCGGGGGCTGGTGACCGCACCGGACGTTGTTGAGCCTACCCCTGTGACAACAAGGGATTTCCGGTTGGATTCCAGGGTGCGCGGCATTGGCGGAGTTCGCCTTTCGTATGAGCGGGACGGCTCACCATTGGGCTTCTCCAATGAGCGTGACCAGGTACTTCTGTGCTTCTCGACCGAGCGGCGGGCCTCTCGTCCGAGCTCGGTCCGACGGGCCGCCCGAATCGGTTTCGCAGCCGCTCGTACGTGCCACCCCAACACGAGTCCACCCCCGCGAAGGGCGGCCTGTCCCCAACGTCTACAGTGGTCTGGTTCGCGCAAGTCTTTACTGGGCCCTCACGCCCGGTGCTTGCTGGGATTTCTCTGTCAGGGGTGTGCGTGACGGCCGTCGAGTCCCGACCCGCAGGGGTCGCCTTGACTCCGAGCCCAGTGGGCCATCGCCCGTTCGGGGCCCGCATCAAGGCATTCGTGGCGCTGACGAAGCCGCGGATCATCGAGCTGTTGCTCATCACCACCGTTCCGGTGATGTTCCTGGCCGCTCAGGGTGTGCCCGACCTGTGGCTCGTTCTCGCTACCACCGTCGGCGGATACATCTCCGCGGGCGGTGCGAATGCGCTCAACATGTACATCGACCGCGACATCGACGCGTTGATGGACCGTACGTCCCAGCGCCCGCTGGTCACCGGAATGGTGAGCCCGCGCGAGTGCCTGGCCTTCGGGATCACCCTCGGGGTCGTCTCGACGGTCTGGTTCGGGCTGCTGGTCAACTGGCTCTCCGCGGCGCTCAGCCTCGGCGCGCTCCTCTTCTACGTCGTCGTCTACACGATGCTGCTGAAGCGGCGCACCGCCCAGAACATCGTCTGGGGCGGGATCGCCGGCTGCATGCCGGTCCTCATCGGCTGGTCCTCGGTGACCGACTCGGTCTCCTGGGCCGCGGTCATCCTCTTCGCGGTCATCTTCTTCTGGACGCCCCCGCACTACTGGCCGCTGTCCATGAAGGTGAAGGACGACTACGCCCGCGTCGGCATCCCGATGCTGCCGGTCATCGCCTCGAACCGGGTCGTCGCCCGCCAGATCGTGATCTACAGCTGGGTGATGGTCGCTGTCTCGCTGCTGCTGACCCCGCTCGGCTACACGGGCTGGTTCTACACCGTGGTGGCGCTGCTCTCCGGCGGCTTCTGGCTCTGGGAGGCGCACGGCCTGCAGAACCGCGCCAAGGCCGGGATCGCCGGCGCGAAGCTGAAGGAGATGCGGCTGTTCCACTGGTCCATCACCTACGTCTCGCTCCTCTTCGTCGCCGTCGCGGTGGACCCCTTCCTCCGCTGACGCTCCCGACGCTCTGTTCTCGCCGACGGGCGGGTGACGTGGTCCAGGCCACGTCACCCGCCCGTCGCCCGTTTGCCTACCCGTCGGTAGCATCCTGTTCCATGGCAGACATGGCGCAGACGGATGAGACCCAGCGGGTGGACAGCAGGCGGGCGGCCCGCGACGGGCGCAGGGCGGCCCGGCTCGCCAAGGAGATCGGTGCCTTCGCCAAGGCGCACGGCGGCGCCGAGGGGCAGCTGGCGTACCTCGGCCAGGCGGGCACCCGGATCGTCCTGGTGGGCGAGGACGGCGGCTGGGGCGACCTGGTGGCCCCCTCACAGGCGGTGGCCGAGAGCGCCGCGGAGAAGTCCGGCCTCACCTTCCACGAGAGCTTCGACGGGGAGTTCGCCGCGAAGGTGCGCACCGGCCGGTACGAGTGGACCCGGATGGCGGGCATCCAGGTGGGTGGCCCGGCCAACCGCGACTGAGCACGCCCGCACCGGACGCACGGGGCCCCGCACCGGACGCACGGAGCCCCCGCACCGGACGCACGGAGCCGGACGCACAGGAGCCCCGGACACCGCTCGGAGCACGTACGGAGCACGAAGGAGCCCCCCGACACGTCGTGGATGTGTCGGGGGGCTCCGTCGTGCGTGCGGGAGGGCTCAGACGGTCGTCAGCGCCTCGCCGGACCGGGGGAGCGGGGCGTCGGCGACGGCCGCCGGGCGCTCGCGCTGGGAGAGCAGGACCCGCAGGACCCAGATCCACACCAGGCACGCGCCGACCATGTGCAGGCCCACCAGGATCTCCGGGGTGTCCAGGAAGTACTGGACGTACCCGATGACGCCCTGGCCCATCAGCACCACGAACAGCTCGGCGGCGCGGCGGCGCGGTCCGGGCGGGGCGTCCACGGCCTTCAGGACGAACCAGAGCGCCAGCGTCAGCGCCACCACGACCCAGGCCAGGTCCGCGTGGAGCTGGCTGATCAGCTTCCAGTCGAGCGGGATGCGGTGCACGTCACTGGAGTCGCCCGCGTGCCGGCCCGCGCCGGTCACCACGGTGCCGACGGCGACCAGCAGCCCCGCGGCCACCACGAGGATCCAGGTCAGCTGCGAGACCGCCTTGCCGACCAGCGGCTTCGGCGCGCCGTCGCCCTCGCCGACCCGGTGGTGCAGCACCACGGCGACGGTGATCAGGGCGGCGGAGAGCAGGAAGTGCGCGGCCACGCTGTACGGGTTGAGGCCGACCAGCACCACGAATCCGCCGAGCACCGCGTTGCCCATGACCACCCAGAACTGGGCCCAGCCGAGCCGGGTGAGGCTCCGGCGCCGGGGCTTGACCGCCCGCGCCGCGACGATCGCCCAGCCGACGGCCGCGCAGAGCACGTACGTCAGCATCCGGTTGCCGAACTCGATGACGCCGTGGAAGCCCATCGCGCTGGTCGTCGTGAGGCTGTCCTCGGTGCACTTGGGCCACGTGGGGCAGCCGAGACCGGAACCGGTCAGCCGCACCGCACCACCGGTGGCGACGATGATCACCGCCATCACGACGGCGGACATGGCGGCACGGCGGACGGTCCGGGGATCCGGGGTCCACCGTTCGGCGATGTACTGGAGCGGGTTCCGCGCGGCTTGAGCGACTTCGGCTCGGGTCAGCTTGGGCACGCGCACCATGGTAGGCGGAAGCTTGTGCAAGCTTTCACGAGGGGGACGAGTCACCCCGAACCGTTACCGCTCGGACCCGGGCCGCCGCTGTCCGTGATGCCGGGCCCGCGCACTCCCGTGCGTCACTCCCAGCGGAAGAACCGCGCCGCCGCGCCGAGCCCCAGCACCGACCAGACGGCGAGGACGCCCAGGTCGCCCCAGGGGATGCCCGCACCGTGCTGGAGCACGTCCCGCAGGCCGTCCGAGAGCGCCGTGATCGGCAGCAGACCGAGCACCGAGGCCACCGCGTCCGGGAACTTCTCCATCGGCACGATCACCCCGCCGCCGACCAGCAGCAGCAGGAAGACCAGGTTCGCCGCCGCGAGGGTCGCCTCGGCCTTCAGCGTCCCGGCCATCAGCAGGCCCAGGCCCGAGAAGGCGGCGGTGCCCAGCACCAGCAGGAGCAGCACGGCGAGGGGGTTGCCGTGCGGCGACCAGCCCAGCGCGAAGGCGATCACGGTCAGCAGGACCACCTGGAGCACCTCGGTCACCAGGACCGACAGCGTCTTGGAGGTCATCAGCGCCCACCGCGGCAGCGGCGACGCGCCGAGCCGCTTCAGGACGCCGTAGCGGCGCTCGAAGCCGGTCGCGATGGCCTGACCGGTGAAGGCGGTGGACATCACGGCCAGCGCCAGGATGCCGGGCGCCAGGAAGTCGACGGGGTCGCCGGCGCCGGTGTCCACGATGTCGACCGAGCCGAAGAGCACCAGCAGCAGCGCCGGGATGATCACCGTCAGCAGCAGCTGCTCGCCGTTGCGCAGCAGCATCCGGGTCTCCAGCGCGGTCTGCGCGGCGATCATCCGGGACAGCGGGGCGGCACCCGGGCGGGGGGCGTACGTACCGGCGCTCATGCGCGCAGCTCCTTGCCGGTGAGTTCCAGGAAGACGTCCTCCAGGGTGTGCCGCTCGACGGCGATGCCGTCCGGCATGACCCCGTGCTGGGCGCACCAGGAGGTGACGGTGGCCAGCAGCTGCGGGTCGATCGTCCCGGAGATGCGGTACGAGCCGGGGACGGGTTCGGCGGCGCCGGAGCCGTCCGGCAGCGCCTTGATCAGCGAGCCGAGGTCGAGCCCGGGGCGTCCGGAGAAGCGCAGGGTGTTCTCGGCGCCGCCCCGGCACAGCTCCTCGGGGCTGCCCTGGGCGACGACACGCCCGGCGTCGACGATGGCGACGTCGTCGGCGAGCTCCTCGGCCTCGTCCATGTAGTGGGTGGTGAGCACCGCCGACACGCCGTCCGCGCGCAGCTCGCGCACGAGGTCCCAGGTGGCGCGGCGGGCCTGCGGGTCGAGCCCGGCGGTGGGCTCGTCGAGGAAGACCAGCTCGGGGCGGCCGACGACGGCCATGGCGAGCGCCAGGCGCTGCTGCTGGCCGCCGGAGAGGCGTCGGTAGGTGGTGCGGCCGCAGCTGCCGAGACCGAGGCGTTCGATCAGGGCGTCGACGTCGAGCGGGTGCGCGTGCAGCTTCGCCATGTGGCGGAGCATCTCCTCGGCGCGGGCGCCGGAGTACACGCCGCCGGACTGGAGCATCACGCCGATCCGGGGGCGGAGCCGGGCCGCGTCGGCGATCGGGTCGAGCCCCAGCACGCGGACGGTGCCCTCGTCGGGGCGGCGGTAGCCCTCGCAGGTCTCGATCGTGGTGGTCTTGCCGGCGCCGTTCGGGCCGAGGACGGCCGTGATGCCGGGGGCCGCCGCGAGGTCGAGGCCGGCGACCGCGGTCTTGGTTCCGTACCGCTTCACCAGGGAGGTGATCCGGACGACGGGCTCGCTTGTCATGGTGGGCAAGTCTAGGGCGTGCCTGACCCTTCCCGTCGGGCGGGCGGCGCCCGGTGCGGCACCTCGCGGCGTTGTCGGACCGCCCGCGTACATCCCGTACCCGGGCGGTCCTCCGCCTTGCGAGGCACCGCACCGGACACAGCCCACTGATCCGACGCGCAGGGCCGGACACGGCCCAGCGCGTGCCGTCGAAGTGCCGTCTGCCGGGCGGGCGGCCCGGCGGGTCTCTCCGGGAGTGGCGGCATTACGTCATGGCGTGCGCTCGCCACCGGGGGCTCCGGGCGGGTCCGGCGACCCGCCGGAGGCGGGCGGGGACCGGCCGGGGCCGGGTCCGGGGCATCCCCCGGGGGTCGTCCTGGCCGGACCGGGCCGACGCGGCCGTGGGAGAGACTGGCGCGCATGCCTGATCCAGGACGTCAGCCGACACCCGCCGAGGAGGCGGAGCCCGTCACGTCTGGCTCCCGCGCCGGAATTGGGGGTCCTGCCGCCCCGGGCCCTGCCGCCCCGGGTCCTGCCGCCCCGGGCCCGGCCGACGGCGACCCGGCCGACCGGCTGCGCGCCGTCTTCCTGCGGCTGGGCGACGACCTGCGCCGCGCGGAGGCCGACGCGGTCAGGTCGCTGGACGGCCTCCGGGGACCGGACACCGGGCCCGCGGGGGTGGAGATCGTCGAGGGGCGGCAGGCGCAGGGGCGCAGGGTCCTGGAACTGGAGCTGGGCGCGCGCCGGACCTTCGACGCCTTCCTGACCGGCCTCAACACCGTCACCCCGGTGCCGGACACCCTGAAGTCCGCCGGAGGGCGGTGGGAGGGGGACGGGCCCGCGCGGCACGACGACGGTCCGGCGGCCGGCTACCGCATCCTGGTCGACCGCGACTTCCTCGCCGAGCCCGAGGCGCTGCCCGCGCTGGAGGAACGGGTGCGCGCCGGGGAGCAGGTACGGGTGGTGGACAGCCCGCTGATGAAGCTCGCCGTGGCGGACGGGGAGACGGCGATGGTCCAGGTCGGCCCGGACCTCTCGCTGCTGCTGCGGCCGCCCCTGGTGGTGCTGGCGGTCGAGCTGTTCGCGATGGCGTGGCGGCACTCCCGTCCGTATCTGCGCGAGGGCGGCGACCTGAGCCCGGCGGACCGGCGGATCCTGCAGCTGATGCTGTCGGGCCTGACGGACGCGGCGACGGCGAAGCAGGTCGGTACGTCGCCGCGCACCGTGCAGCGGCGGCTGCGCGCCCTCATGGACGCCGCGTCGGTGACCTCGCGGCTCCAACTGGGCTGGTACGCGATGCGCAACAACTGGGTCTGAAACATGTCCGGTTGAAGCATTCGGCGCTGATGGCTGTCGGGTCCACGACAGCTTTGCGGGTGTCGCACACTCGCCACCGGCATTCCTTGTCCCGGTGAGCGGACGTGCGCCAGGATCCGGTCATCCCCCCGCACCTTCCTTTCTCTCCCCCCTCTTCTCCCCCTCTTCATCTCTGAGTTCCCATCGGCAACGCGGAGTTCGGCGTGCCCGGAAGCGGATCGTTCCGGCACCGGCCGACGCCGTCGCGGGGCGGTCGGCGACAGACCCGCAGGGCGGAAGGACCGTCCTGTCCCAAGGAGGTTCCGCAGGTGACGTACGACTTCCCGCGCAGGCGAAGACTGTTCGCCGTCGCGCTCACCGCGGTGATGGCGGTGCCGCTGCTCGGAGCAGCCCCCGCCGTCGCCGGGCCCACACCGCCGCCGGCGGCGGGCGAACTTCAGGACAAGGCGCAGAGCGAGGTCGTGCGGCAGCTCGACGAGCACGCCACCACGACCTTCTGGGTGCGGCTCGACTCGGAGGCCGACACCTCGGCCGCCCGCAGGACGAGGAAGAAGACCGACAAGGACCGGGCGGTCATCGCTGCGAAGACCGCGCACGCGGACAGGAGCCAGAAGGCGCTGCGCGCGCTGCTGGAGGAGGCGGGCGCGCACTACACCCCGTACTGGATCACCAACACCGTCGAGGTCACCGGCGACAAGGCGCTGGCGGAGAAGATCGCCGCCCGCCCCGAGGTCGCCTCCCTCGACGCCGACACGGTGATCGACCTGCCCGACACCGAGCCCGGCACGGCCGAACCCCGGGCCGACGGCGTCGAGTGGAACGTCTCCGCGATCAACGCGCCCAAGGTGTGGGACGAAGTGGGGACGCGGGGGGAAGGCGTCGTCATCGGCAGCATCGACACCGGTGTCGACTACCTGCACCCCACGCTGACGCGCAACTACCGGGGCCTGAAGGCCGACGGCACGTACGACCACAGCTACAACTGGTTCGACGCGACGGCCACGTGCCCGGGGAACGCCCCCTGCGACGACTACGGGCACGGCACCCACACGATGGGCACCATGGCCGGCGACGACGGCGAGGGCAACGCGATCGGTGTCGCCCCCGGCGCGGAGTGGATCGCCGCCAAGGGCTGCGAGGTGTCGGGCTGCTCGCAGGAGGCACTCCTCGCGGCCGGCCAGTGGATGCTCGCGCCGACCGACGCGATCGGGCAGAACCCGCGCCCGGACCTCGCGCCCGACATCATCAACAACTCGTGGGGCGGCGACGTCATCGACCCCTGGTACGAGTCGATGGTCCAGGCGTGGGTGGACGCGGGCATCTTCCCGGCGTTCTCCAACGGCAACGCGGGCCCGAACTGCGCGACCGCCGGATCGCCCGGCGCGTACACCAACACCTACGCCTCCGGAGCCGTCGACAGCGACGGGAAGATCGCCGCGTTCTCCTCGCGCGGCTCGGGTGAGAACGGTGCGATCAAGCCGGACATCTCGGCCCCCGGTGTGGACGTCCGCTCGGCGGCGCCCGGAGGCGGCTATGCCGTCGAGTCCGGTACCTCGATGGCCTCGCCGCACACCGCGGCCACCGTCGCGCTGATGTGGTCGGTGTCCCCGGCGATCCGCGGTGACGTCGCCGCCACCGAACGCCTCCTCGACCAGAGCGCGACCGACGTCGACGACACCACCTGCGGAGGCACCGCGGGCAACAACAACGTCTACGGCGAGGGCCGGCTCGACGCGTACGCGGCGGTCGACGCCACACCGCGCGGCCCCCTCGGCGCGCTCACCGGCACCGTCACCACCGGCGGCACACCGCTCGCCGGCGCCACCGTCGAACTCGACGGCCCGATGTACGCCACCGCCACCACCGGTGAGGACGGCACGTACGCGCTGCCGAAGGTGATGACCGGCGACTACGCCGTCAAGGTCTCCAAGTTCGGGTACGTGACCGCCACGTCCACCGCCACCGTCACCGAAGGCGCCACCACGACCCGGGACGCGGTGCTCGACGTCGCGCCGCGCGCCACCCTGACCGGTATCGCGCGCACCCAGGGCGGCGTCGAGGCCGGGGCGACGATCGAGGCGACCGGGACCCCGGTCACCGCCACCACCGGGGGTGACGGCAGCTACACCCTCGAACTCCCCGCGGGCACCTACCAGTTGAAGGCCACCCCGACCTCCCGCTGCGCCACCGTAGGCGTGTTCGCGACCGAGCTCGCGGCCGGCGCCAACAGCAAGGACCTCCTGCTGCCCAGCCGCAGCGACAAGTTCGGCACCACCTGCCAGGCCACGAAGGACTCCGCCTTCCCGGCGGGCACCACCAAGCTGACCACGGGCAGCGACTACGACGGCGGGGCGAGCATCGCCTTCCCGTTCCCCGTGGCGCTCTACGGCAAGACGTACCGCGCCGCCTCCGCGAACGTCGAGGGGTACCTCTCCTTCGAACAGTCCGCCAACCTCTCCGCGAACCGGGCGCTGCCCTTCACCGGCCTGCCCAACGGATCGCTCTACCCCTTCTGGGACGACCTGCAGCTCGCCACCGCCGACGGCGGCCTGTACTGGGCGACCCGCGGCACCGCCCCGCACCGCGAGGTCGTCGTCGAGTGGCGGAACCTGGTGACGACCAGCGCGCGCACCCAGAAGCTGAGCTTCTCCGTGGTGATCGGCGAGGACGGCACGTACTCCTTCCACTACCAGAACCCGGCCGGAGGCACGTACGCCCGCGGAATCGGGGCCACCATCGGCGCGGAGAACGGTGACGGCACCGACGCCCTGCAGTACGCGTACAACCAGGACGCCGTCACCGACGGCCTCGGCATCACCTTCCGGCCCGAGCACAGCGCGGCGCTCTCCGGCACGGTGACCGACGCCAACGACGGCAAGGCCCTCTCCGGAGCCGCCGTCACCGTCTCCCGCGGCGGCGAGCAGGTCGCCACCGGCACCACCGGGAGCGACGGCGCCTACCTCGTGCAGGTCCCGGCGACCGACAGGGCCGACTACGCGGTGACGGTCTCGGCCGCCCACTACACGGCCGCCACCCGCACCGTCCCGCTCGCCGCCCACTCCGCCGAGCGCGCCGCCACCGCGCTGAACACCGGCCAGGTCACCGCCACCCCGAAGTCGGCGATGACCCTGATCGTGCCCGTCGGCCAGACCCGGCAGCGCACCCTCACCCTGGCCAACTCCGGTTCGGCCGCCGACTACACGGTCGAGGAGGCGGGCGGCGCGCGCTGGTTCGCCGCCGCCCCGGCCGCGGGCCGCCTCGCCAAGGGCGCGCAGCAGCAGGCCGTGCTGACCTTCGACACGACCGGTCTCGCACCCGGCACCGTGCTCAAGGGCACCGTCGTCATCGCCTCCGACAGCGGCCGGACACCGGAGACCAAGGTGCCGGTGACCCTGATCGTGCCCGCCTACCAGGCGGCGCTCGACGCGGGCGCGGGCAAGGCGTTCACCGACCACGACGGTGACACCTGGGGGCCGGACCAGAAGTACGCGGCGGGCTCGTACGGCTTCGTCGGCAGCTCGGCCAAGGTGAGCACCACCAACGCCATCGAGGACACCGCCGACCAGAAGCTGCTGCGCACCGCCCGCGAAGGCGCTCTCGAATACCGCTTCGACAACGTGCCCGACGGCGTCTACCGGATCGACCTCGACTTCGCCGAACTCGGTACCACCGGCGCGGGCGGACGGGTCGTGGACGTGCTGGCGGAGGGCGCCCTCCAGGTGCCCGATCTCGACATCGTCCAGGAGACCGGCGGCAGTTACCGCGCGCTCACCAAGACGCTGACCGTCACGGTCACCGACGGGCAGCTGAACCTGCGCCTCGTCCGCGTCGCCGGCGCGCCGACGCTCGTCAACGCCGTACGGATCACCCAGCGGCCGGACCTCACCCCGGTCGGCTGACGCCCCGTCACCCACCCTGCCCATGCGTGTATCCGGGCGGCGGCACCCACCGCCGCCCGGCCGGAGGAGGAGCTCGACGTGAACCGACGCAGACCCCGGTGGCGAGGACTGTTCGCCGCCGCACTGGCCACCGCCGTGGGAGTGCCCTTCCTGGGCGCGCTGCCCGCCGCGGCCGACCCCGCACCCACACCGGCCCCGCTGCTCCGTAAGGCGGAAAGCCAGGTGCTGGAGGACCTCGGCGCCCGCGACCGGACCTCGTTCTGGGTCCAGCTCGACTCGGAGGCCGACACCTCGGCCGCGAGGAAGGCCACCACGAAGACCGGCCGGGACCGCGCCGTCATCCAGGCGAAGACCGCGCACGCGGACAGGAGCCAGAAGGCGCTGCGCGCGCTGCTGGAGGAGGCGGGCGCGCACTACACCCCGTACTGGATCACCAACACCGTCGAGGTCACCGGCGACAAGGCGCTGGCGGAGAAGATCGCCGCCCGCCCCGAGGTCGCGTCGATCCGTGCCGACGACGCGGTCGAGCTCCCGGTGCCCCTCGACGCCACGACGGAGCCCAAGGTCGACGGCGTCGAGTGGAACATCGACCGGATCAACGCGCCCGAGGTCTGGAACGAGTTCGGCGTACGCGGCGAAGGCGTCGTCATCGGCAGCATCGACACCGGCGTCGACTACCGCCACCCGGCCCTCGCGGCCACCTACCGGGGACTGCGCGCCGACGGATCGTACGACCACGCGTACAACTGGTTCGACGCCGTGGGCAGTTGCGCCGGCGATGCCCCCTGCGACGACCAGGGCCACGGCACCCACACCATGGGCACCATGGTCGGCGACGACGGCAACGGCAACGCGATCGGTGTCGCACCCGGCGCGAGCTGGATCGCGGCCAAGGGCTGCGGGACCACGGACTGCCCGCAGTCCGCGCTGCTCGCGGCCGGCCAGTGGATGCTCGCGCCGACCGACGCCGACGGCGAGAACCCCCGCCCGGACCTCGCCCCCGACGTCATCAACAACTCCTGGGGCGCCGACAGCCTCGACACCTGGTACCAGGCGATGGTCCAGGCATGGCGCGACGCGGGCATCTTCCCGGCGTTCTCCAACGGCAACGCCGGCCCGTCCTGCGACACCGCGGGCGTCCCGGGCGCCTACACCAACACGTACTCCTCCGGCGCCTTCGACAGCAGCAACAAGATCGCCGACTTCTCCTCCCGCGGCCCCGGCGTCGGCGGCACCGTCAAACCGAACATCACCGCGCCCGGAGTGAACGTCCGCTCGGCGGCCCCCGGCGGCGGATACGTCGCCAAATCGGGAACCTCGATGGCCTCGCCGCACACCGCCGCCACGGTGGCCCTGATCTGGTCGGCCGCCCCCGCGCTCCGCGGTGACGTCGCGGCGACCGAGGCGCTCCTGAACGACTCCGCGATCGACGTGGACGCCACCTCCTGCGGCGGCACCGCGGACTTCAACAACATCTACGGCGAGGGCCGGCTCGACGCGTACGCCGCGGTCCTCGCCGCCCCGCGCACGGACGTCGGAGCCCTCACCGGCACCGTCACCACGGACGGCGACCCCGCCGCCGAGGTCCACGTCGACGTGGACGGCCCGATGCACGCGAGCGTCCGTACGAAGGCGGACGGCACCTACGCGCTCCCGCGCCTGGTCGCCGGTGACTACCGGGTGACCGTGAGCAAGTTCGGCTACGTCACCGACGCGGCGACGGTCACCGTCACCGCGGACGCGACCGTCACCCACGACGCGGCGCTCACCACCGCCCCCACCGGCACCGTGAGCGGCACGGTGACCAGCGCGTCCGGCCTCGAGGCCGACGTGACGGTCAAGGTCCAGGGCACCCCGGTACGCGTCGAGACCGGCGCCGACGGCAGGTACACGCTCACCGTGCCCGTCGGCAGCTACCAGTTCAGCGTGACGCCGCTCAACCACTGCGCGGCCGCCGTCGGCATCACCGTCACCGTGGCCAAGGGCGCCACCACCAAGAACATCGCGCTCGCCGCCCGTACCGACGCCTTCGGCACCACCTGCCGGCAGACCGGCGAGGCGTACCCGACGGGCGACACCGCGCTGGCCCTCAACCCCCCGACGGGCTCCTACGCGGCCGTCACCCTTCCCTTCCCGGTCGCCCTGTACGGGCACGTCTACGACAAGGGCTGGGTGACCCGCGACGGGCAGCTGGTCTTCGGCTCCCTGTACATGGGGGACAACGGCAGCCTGCCCAGCACCTCGGGAGCCAACGGCGCGCTCTCCCCGTTCTGGGACCAGCTCGCCACGGACTCCTCCTCCGGCGTGTACACGGCCGTGCGGGGCACCGCGCCGCACCGCGAGTACGTCGTGGAGTGGCGCGACATGCTGCTGGCCAGGAACACCACCCAGCGCATCGGATTCGCCGCCACGATCAGCGAGGACGGTACGTACACCTTCCACTACCAGGGCATCGGCGACGGCGCCTTCGAGCACGGGACCGGGGCCACGATCGGCGCCGAGAACCACGACGGCACCGACGGCTTCCTCTACTCCTTCGACGAGAGGTCGCTGCGCGACTCCATGGCGATCCGGTTCCGGCCGGAGGGACACGCCGTCGTCTCCGGCACGGTGACCGACGCCAACGACGGCAAGCCGGTCCCCGGCGCCACCGTCACGGTCACCCGGAGCGGGACCACGGTCGCCTCCCTCACCACCCGCGCCGACGGCGGCTACCTGGCGCAGATCCCGGCGACCACCGCGGCCAGCCACCGGATCGCGGTCACGGCACCCCACTACATGGCAGGGAACACCACGGTCACCCTGGAGAGCCTGTCCGCGGTCGGCACCGCGACAGCGCTGCGCACCGGCGCGGTGTCGGTCGCCGCCGGCGCCCCCGGGAAGCTGATCATGCAGGTCGGTGAGCGGCGCGAGCGCACCCTCACCCTCGCCAACAGCGGCTCCCCGGCCGCGTACTCCGTCACCGAGAAGAGCGGCGCGAGCTGGCTGAAGGCGTCCCCGGCGTCGGGCAGCCTGGCCACCGGTGGCCGGACGAACGTCGTGCTGACCTTCGACACCTCGGGGGCCGCGCCCGGCACGGTGCTGACCGGCACCCTCGTCGTGGCCTCGGAGAGCGGCCGTGCGCCGTCCCTCTCGCTGCCCCTCACCGTGGTGGTGCCCGCCTACCGGAAGGGGATCGACGTCGGAGCCGACACCTCCTCGGTGGACGCGCTCGGCGACACCTGGTCGCCGGACCTCGCGTACGCGGACGGTTCCTACGGCTACACCGACCGGACCACGGTCCTCACGTACACCCGGCAGGACATCGTGGGGGCCTCCGACACCCGGGTGCAGCAGCTGCTGCGCTCCGGCCGTCAGGGGGTGACCGACTACCGCTTCGACGCCGTTCCGAACGGCGTCTACCAGGTGGAGCTGGGCTTCGCCGAGCCCGTCGCGGTGAAGCCCGGGAGCCGGGTCTTCGACGTGACGGCGGAAGGGGTGGAGAAGGTGTCCGACATCGACATCCGCCTGGAGTCGGGCGGCGTCCGCACGGCCCTCGCCAAGACCTTCACGGTGAAGGTGACCGACGGGCGGCTGGACGTGGGACTGTCCGCGGTCACCGGCGAGACCCTGATCAACTCGATCCGGGTGACCCAGCGGCCCGACATGTCCTGACACACGCCCGCGTTCCGAGGGCCCGTCCGGCGTTCCCGCCGGGCGGGCCCCCGGCGTGTCCGGGGCTGTCCGCGCGGCTCCGGGGAGGCCTGATTAGGTAACCCTAAGTGATGGATTCCACGTTGATCGTTCCGGACCGTGGTTGTCATACGGCTTCGAATTACGCAACAATGGCGTTGTGAAATACGTTGGCGAGGCTCCGCAGGAGGAACTCGCGACCGGTGAGCGCCCGACGCGCAACCGGATCGCGCGCTCCATCCTGGACCACGGCCCGTCCACCGCCGCCGACCTCGCGAAGCGGCTCGGACTCACCCAGGCCGCCGTCCGGCGCCACCTGGACGCCCTCGCCTGCGACGGAGTCGTCGAACCCCGCGAGCAGCGGGTGTACGGCGCGCGGACCCGCGGCCGGCCGGCCAAGGTGTTCGCCCTGACGGACAGCGGCCGGGACGCCTTCGACCAGTCGTACGACAAGCTCGCGGCCGAGGCGCTGCGCTGGATCGCCGAGACCGCGGGCGACGAGGCGGTCGTCGCGTTCGCCCGCTCCCGGATGGCCGCACAGGCGGAGAAGTACCGCGCGGCGGTCGAAGCCGCCGCACCCGAGGACCGGACAGCAGCCCTGGCCAGGGCTTTGTCCGCGGACGGGTACGCTGCTACGGCGCGCAGCGCGCCGGGCCCCCAGCAGGCCGAGCAGCTCTGCCAGCACCACTGCCCGGTCGCGCACGTCGCCGAGCAGTTCCCGCAGCTGTGCGAGGCGGAGACGGAATTCTTCTCCGAGCTGCTCGGGACCCACGTACAGCGTCTGGCCACCCTCGCCCACGGCGACGGCGTGTGCACGACGTACGTACCCAAGGGCGGTCCTGGCGGCGGTGCCACCGACGCCGGCGCGCCCCCACGGACCACCACCACCTCAGTATCAGCAAGCACTGCCGGGAGGAACCCCGCATGACGCTCCCTACGGAGACTGCCCACCCCGAACTCGAGGGCCTGGGTACGTACGAATTCGGCTGGGCCGACTCCGACGCGGCAGGCGCGGCGGCCAAGCGCGGCCTCTCGGAAGATGTCGTCCGTGACATCTCGGCCAAGAAGAACGAGCCCGAGTGGATGCTCAAGCTCCGCCTCAAGGGCCTCAAGCTCTTCGGCAAGAAGCCCATGCCGAACTGGGGCTCGGACCTGTCGGGCATCGACTTCGACAACATCAAGTACTTCGTGCGGTCCACCGAGAAGCAGGCGGAGTCCTGGGAGGACCTGCCCGAGGACATCAAGAACACGTACGACAAGCTCGGCATCCCGGAGGCGGAGAAGCAGCGCCTCGTCGCCGGTGTCGCCGCCCAGTACGAGTCCGAGGTCGTCTACCACCAGATCCGTGAGGACCTGGAGGAGCAGGGCGTCATCTTCCTCGACACGGACACCGCGCTGAAGGAGCACCCGGAGCTCTTCAAGGAGTACTTCGGCACCGTCATCCCGGTCGGCGACAACAAGTTCGCCTCCCTGAACACGGCCGTGTGGTCCGGTGGCTCGTTCATCTACGTGCCCAAGGGCGTCCACGTCGACATCCCGCTCCAGGCCTACTTCCGTATCAACACGGAGAACATGGGCCAGTTCGAGCGGACGCTGATCATCGTCGACGAGGACGCGTACGTCCACTACGTCGAAGGCTGCACCGCGCCGATCTACTCCTCGGACTCGCTGCACAGCGCCGTGGTCGAGATCATCGTGAAGAAGGGCGGCCGCTGCCGCTACACGACCATCCAGAACTGGTCGAACAACGTCTACAACCTGGTCACCAAGCGCGCCGTGGCGTACGAGGGCGCGACCATGGAGTGGGTCGACGGCAACATCGGCTCCAAGGTCACCATGAAGTACCCGGCCGTCTACCTCATGGGCGAGCACGCCAAGGGCGAGACGCTCTCCATCGCCTTCGCGGGCGAGGGCCAGCACCAGGACGCCGGCGCCAAGATGGTCCACATGGCCCCGAACACCTCGTCCAACATCGTCTCCAAGTCGGTGGCGCGAGGCGGCGGCCGCACCTCCTACCGCGGCCTCATCGAGATCGGCGAGGGCGCGCCGGGCTCGAAGTCCAACGTGCTCTGCGACGCGCTGCTCGTCGACACGATCTCGCGCTCCGACACCTACCCGTACGTCGACGTCCGCGAGGACGACGTGTCGATGGGCCACGAGGCGACCGTCTCCAAGGTCTCCGAGGACCAGCTCTTCTACCTGATGAGCCGCGGACTCACCGAGTTCGAAGCCATGGCGATGATCGTGCGCGGGTTCGTCGAGCCGATCGCCAAGGAGCTCCCGATGGAGTACGCCCTGGAGCTGAACCGGCTGATCGAGCTGCAGATGGAGGGCTCGGTCGGCTAGTACGGCCCCGCCGTACACGCCCCGACCGCACCCCCTACGTCCAGACTTAAGAAAGCGAGCACTACGACAGCCATGGCTGAGGCTCAGAATTCCCCGGTGGGCTCCACCACCGCCGGTTCCATCGCGGTGGCCGCCGAGTCGACCGTCGCCACGCGCATGAGCGCCCCGCCCTCCTTCGACGTGGCGGACTTCCCGGTCCCGCACGGCCGCGAGGAGGAGTGGCGCTTCACACCGCTGGCGCGCCTGCGCGGGCTGCACGACGGCACCGCGGTGGCGAACGGCGGCGGCGTGAAGGTCGTCGTCGAGGCGCCCGAGGGCGTCACGGTGGAGACCGTGGGCCGCGACGACGCCCGGCTCGGCCGGGCCGGTGTCCCGGTGGACCGGGTCGCCGCCCAGGCGTACTCCGCGTTCACGCAGGCGTCGGTCGTCACGGTCGCGAAGGAGGCCGTGCTCACCGAGCCGGTCCGCATCGCGGTGCACGGCGAGGGCGGTACCTCCTACGGCCACCTGCTCGTCGAGGTCGGCGCCTTCGCCGAGGCGGTCGTGGTCATCGACCACACCGGCGACGCGGTACTCGCCGCCAACGTCGACTACGTCCTCGGCGACGGCGCGAAGCTCACCGTCGTCTCCGTCCAGGACTGGGACGACACCGCGGTCCACGTCGGCCAGCACAACGCGCTGATCGGCCGCGACGCCTCGTTCAAGTCCGTCGTCGTCACCTTCGGCGGCGACCTGGTCCGGCTGCACCCCCGGGTCGCGTACGCCGGCACCGGCGGCGAGGCCGAGCTGTTCGGCCTGTACTTCACGGACAAGGGCCAGCACCAGGAGCACCGCCTCCTGGTCGACCACAACACCCCGCACTGCAAGTCCAACGCGGTGTACAAGGGCGCCCTCCAGGGCGACGGGGCCCACGCGGTCTGGATCGGGGACGTCCTCATCCAGGCCAAGGCCGAAGGCACCGACACCTACGAGATGAACCGCAACCTGGTTCTGACCGACGGTGCCCGCGTCGACTCGGTGCCGAACCTGGAGATCGAGACCGGCGAGATCGTCGGCGCCGGCCACGCCTCGGCCACCGGCCGCTTCGACGACGAGCAGCTGTTCTACCTCCAGTCCCGCGGTATCCCGGCCGAGGAGGCCCGCCGGCTCGTCGTGCGCGGCTTCTTCGCCGAGCTGGTCCAGCAGATCGGCCTGCCGGACGTCGAGGCACGCCTGCTCGACAAGATCGAGGCAGAGCTGAAGGCGTCCGTCTGATGGCGTTCGTCAAGGTGTGCGCGCTGAGCGAGCTGGAGGACGACACCCCCAAGCGGGTGGAGCTCGAAGGCACCGCCGTCTCGGTCGTCCGTACCGAGGGCGAGGTGTTCGCCATCAACGACATCTGCTCGCACGCCAATGTGTCGCTGTCGGAGGGCGAGGTGGAGGACTGCATGATCGAGTGCTGGCTGCACGGCTCGTCCTTCGACCTGCGCACCGGCAAGCCGTCCGGCCTTCCCGCGACGCGCCCCGTCCCCGTTTACCCCGTAAAGATCGAAGGGGACGATGTGCTCGTCTCCGTCACCCAGGAGTCCTGAGTCACCCATGGCAACGCTTGAAATCCGCGACCTGCACGTCACCGTCGAGGCCGACAACGCCACGAAGGAGATCCTCAAGGGCGTCGACCTGACCGTGAAGCAGGGCGAGACCCACGCCATCATGGGCCCCAACGGGTCCGGCAAGTCCACCCTGGCGTACTCGCTCGCCGGTCACCCCAAGTACACGATCACGAGCGGCACCGTCACCCTCGACGGCGAGGACGTCCTCGAGATGTCCGTCGACGAGCGCGCCCGCGCCGGCCTGTTCCTCGCCATGCAGTACCCGGTCGAGATCCCCGGTGTCTCGGTCTCCAACTTCCTGCGCACCTCCGCCACCGCCGTCCGCGGCGAGGCCCCCAAGCTGCGTACGTGGGTCAAGGAGGTCAAGGAGACGATGGCCGGGCTCCAGATGGACCCGGCGTTCGCCGAGCGCAACGTCAACGAGGGCTTCTCCGGCGGTGAGAAGAAGCGCCACGAGATCCTCCAGCTGGAGCTCCTCAAGCCGAAGGTCGCCATCCTCGACGAGACCGACTCCGGCCTCGACGTCGACGCCCTGCGCGTCGTCTCCGAGGGCGTCAACCGGGTCCGCGAGACCGGTGAGGTCGGCACCCTGCTGATCACCCACTACACGCGGATCCTCCGCTACATCAAGCCCGACTTCGTGCACGTCTTCGCCAACGGCCGCATCGCCGAGTCCGGCGGCGCCGAGCTGGCCGACAAGCTGGAGAACGAGGGCTACGAGGCGTACGTGAAGGGTGGCGCTTCCGCGTGACTGACGCCCGCAAGGGACTGACCGGCCTCCTCGACACCGAGGCGATCCGCAAGGACTTCCCCATCCTGGGCCGCACGGTCCACGACGGCAAGAAGATCGTGTATCTGGACAGCGCGGCGACCTCGCAGAAGCCGCGCCAGGTCCTCGACGCTCTCAGCGAGTACTACGAGCGGCACAACGCCAACGTCCACCGCGGTGTGTACACCATCGCCGAGGAGGCCACCGCGCTGTACGAAGGCGCCCGCGACAAGGTCGCCGCCTTCATCAACGCGCCGAGCCGCGACGAGGTCATCTTCACGAAGAACGCCTCGGAGTCGCTCAACCTCGTCGCGAACATGCTCGGCTGGGCTGACGAGCCCTACCGGGTCGACCGCGACACCGAGATCGTCACCACCGAGATGGAGCACCACTCCAACATCGTCCCGTGGCAGCTGCTCGCGCAGCGCACCGGAGCGAAGCTGAAGTGGTTCGGCATCACGGACGACGGCCGGCTCGACCTGTCCAACATCGACGAGATCATCACCGAGAAGACGAAGATCGTCACCTTCACGCTGGTCTCGAACATCCTGGGCACGATCAACCCGGTCGAGCAGATCATCCGCCGCGCTCAGCAGGTCGGCGCGCTGGTCTGCATCGACGCCTCGCAGGCCGCCCCGCACATGGTGCTGGACGTGCAGGCGCTGCAGGCCGACTTCGTGGCCTTCACCGGTCACAAGATGGTCGGCCCGACCGGCATCGGCGTCCTGTGGGGACGGCAGGAGCTCCTGGAGGACCTGCCGCCGTTCCTCGGTGGCGGTGAGATGATCGAGACCGTGTCGATGCACTCGTCGACGTACGCCCCGGCACCGCACAAGTTCGAGGCGGGTACGCCCCCGATCGCGCAGGCCGTCGGCCTCGGCGCGGCCGTGGACTACCTCACCTCCATCGGCATGGAGAACATCCACCGCCACGAGCAGGCGATCACCGAATACGCGGTGGCGCGGCTCCTGGAGGTGCCGGACCTGCGGATCATCGGCCCGACCACGGCCGAGAACCGCGGCGCCACGATCTCCTTCACGCTCGGCGACATCCACCCGCACGACGTGGGCCAGGTCCTCGACGAACAGGGCATCGCGGTCCGGGTCGGCCACCACTGCGCACGGCCGGTCTGCCTGCGGTACGGAATTCCCGCGACCACGCGGGCGTCGTTCTATCTGTACTCCACGCCCGCCGAGGTCGACGCCCTGGTGGACGGTCTGGAGCACGTACGGAACTTTTTCGGTTGATGCTGAGGGCTGACGGGTGAAGCTGGATTCGATGTACCAGGAAGTGATCCTGGACCACTACAAGCACCCCCACGGGCGCGGCCTGCGGGACGGTGACGCCGAGGTGCACCACGTCAACCCGACGTGTGGCGACGAGATCACGCTCCGCGTGCGGTACGAGGGCGACACCCTCGCCGACGTCAGCTACGAGGGGCAGGGCTGCTCGATCAGCCAGGCCAGCGCCTCGGTGCTGAACGACCTGCTGGTCGGCAAGGAGCTGGACCAGGCGCGGAAGATCCAGGACGCCTTCCTGGAGCTGATGCAGTCCAAGGGCCAGCTGGAGCCCGACGACGCGATGGAGGAGATACTGGAGGACGCGGTCGCGTTCGCCGGTGTCTCCAAGTACCCGGCTCGCGTCAAGTGCGCGCTGCTGAGCTGGATGGCGTGGAAGGACGCGACGGCGCAGGCGCTGTCCGAAGGGAAGACCTCATGAGCGAGAACGAGACTGTGGCACTGAAGCCGGCCTCCGAGGAGGAGGTCCGCGAGGCGCTGTATGACGTCGTCGACCCCGAGCTGGGCATCGACGTCGTCAACCTGGGCCTGATCTACGGCATCCACATCGACGACGCCAACATCGCCACCCTCGACATGACGCTGACGTCCGCGGCCTGCCCGCTGACCGACGTCATCGAGGACCAGGCGAAGTCCGCGACCGACGGCATCGTCAGCGAGCTGCGGATCAACTGGGTCTGGATGCCGCCGTGGGGCCCGGACAAGATCACGGACGACGGGCGCGAGCAGCTCCGCGCGCTCGGCTTCAACGTCTGAGCATCGCTCCGTGCGGTACTGAGGACGGCCCCCGGCCCACACCACGTGGACCGGGGGCCGTCCTCGTACTGTTCGTCCGCCGTACGGGTGACGTGTGCCCCTCGTTGGCCCAGGAACCGGAACCTTCTCGTCGAGACCATGCCGACGGTCGAGAGACAGTCGAGCCATGCCGACGAGAGGGACGCAGTGACGCATCAGCCTTCACCCCAGCACCGCCGGGCCGCCGCCGCGACGGCCGGGGTCATCGCGCTGGCCGCACTGGGGCTCACCGCCCCCGCGCACGCCGCCTCCTACGGGACGCCGACCATCGCCCTGTCGGCCACGTACCTCTCCGGCGCGGTCGGTGCGACCGGCGCCGCCGACACGACCGTGACCGTCACCGTCGCGCAGAGCGGCGCCGACGCCACCGCCCTCACCGTCGCGGCCTCCGCCAGCTCCAAGACCTCGGTCGCCGCGACCTCCGACGTCAAGGTCACCGGCACCGGAGCGACCCGCCAGATCTCGGTCACCGCCCACGCCCGCGGGTACACCGACCTCACCATCAAGGTCACCGGCCTCGGCGGCAAGACGGCCACCAAGAAGCTGTACTACGCCGCCTCGGCCGCCGTGCAGAACGCCGCCGACACCCGCTACCTCACCGGGTCCTCGGACGCCTCGGCCGCCGTCGACGTCGGCGGGGGCTACGCGGTCGTCGCCGACGACGAGTCGAACGTCCTGCGCCTCTACAACCTCGCGGTCTCCGGCGCACCCGTGAAGACCTGGGACGTCGCGTCCAAGCTCGGGGCCGACAAGGAGATCGACATCGAGGGCGCGGCCCGGGTCGGCAACACCATCTACTGGACCGGCTCGCTCGGCAACAACAAGGACGGCGAGTACAAGGCCGACCGCAACACCGTCTTCACCACGGCCGTCTCCGGCTCCGGCGCCTCCACCGCGCTCACCGTCGGCAGCTCGTACAAGAAGCTCCGGGACGACCTCGTCGCCTGGGACGAGGCGAACGACGACCGGTACGGCTTCGCCGACGGCACCGAGGACGGCCAAGTACCCAAGCAGATCGACGGGTTCAACGTGGAGGGCCTGGAGTTCGCGCCCGGCTCCACCACCACCGCGTACGTCGGCTTCCGGGCGCCCCTCGTGCCGCCGAAGTCCGGCGGCAAGGGCCTGATCGTGCCGGTGACCAACTTCGACAAGGTCGTCGGCAGCGGCACCAAGCCGGTCTTCGGCACCCCGATCGAGCTGGACCTCGGCGGCCTCGCGATCCGCGACATCCGGAAGAACGCCGCGGACCAATACCTCATCGTCGCCGGCTCCTGGGAGGCGGACGACAACTCCGACCCGTACGCCCTCTACAGCTGGGACGGCGTCGCCGGCCACGCCCCCGTCAAGCGCACCGACCTGCCCACCACCGACCCGGGCGGCTGGGAGGCCGTCGTCTCGGTGCCCGACCTGACGGTCGCGGGCACCCGCGCCCAGCTGATCACCGACGCCGGCGCGGCCGACCTCTACGGGGACGGTACGGAGGCGAAGGACCTGGACCACGCCGAGTTCAAGAAGTCCCGCGCCACCTGGTTCACGGTCGGCGGCTGACCGGATTCCGGGCGCTCGGACGGCCGGAGGACTCGCGGAGCCCGAGGACCGGCCCGGCGAACGGCACCGGGTGAACGGACCCTGGCGGGTCGGGGTCCGTTCATCCGGGGAACATCCGCCCGCCCGGTTGTCTCCGCCGGGGGAGGGCATCCTTACGCCCGGCGTGCCGCACGGGCACCCGCGAGGGCGAAGGCGGGCGAATGACACCGATCAGCCGTAGGGGATTCGTAGGACTCGGCGCCTCCGCGGCAGCCGGCCTGACGCTGGGAGCGGGAACGCGCCCCGCCGGGGCCGTGGACGCGGCCGCCGGTACCGCGACGGGCACCATCACGGACGTGCGCCACGTGGTGATCCTGATGCAGGAGAACCGCAGCTTCGACCACTACTTCGGACGGCTGAAGGGCGTACGGGGTTTCGACGACCGCGGCACCGTCACCCTGGCGGGCAACCGCTCGGTCTTCGACCAGCCCAACGGTACGGGCCGTCAGTTCCCCTGGAAGCTGAGCGCGACCCCGGCCGCCGGCGGGCAGGACGGCGAGACTCTCGCCCAGTGCAACGGCGACCTGCCGCACTCCTGGTCCTCCCAGCACTCCGCGTGGAACAAGGGCCGCCTGGACAACTGGGTGGCTGGGGTCGGCAGCGTCCGCTCGCTTGGGTACCTCGACCGTTCGGACCTCCCCTTCCACTACGCGCTCGCCGACGCCTACACGGTCTGCGACGCCTACTTCTGCTCCACCCTCAGCGCCACCGGTCCGAACCGCACCTACCTGTGGAGCGGCAAGGTCGACGCCGCCAGCTACGACGGCGGCGACGAGTCGGGCCTGACGTGGCAGAACTACGCCCAGGCACTCCAGGCGGCCGGAGTGAGCTGGAGGGTCTACCAGAACGCCCAGGACAACTACGGGGACAACGGCTGCGCCTACTTCAAGGCCTTCGCGAGCGCCGGGGCGGGTGATCCGCTGTACGACCGGGGCATGTCATCCGTCCCGAAGGTGACAGGGTCCACCCCGGACGACATCGCCGCCGCCATCAAGGCGGACGTCCTCGCCGGGACCCTGCCGCAGGTCTCCTGGGTGGTTCCGAACCAGGCGTTCTCCGAACACCCCTACGCCCCGCCCGGCGACGGTGCCCATTTCGTCGACCTCGTCTACCGGGCCCTCGCGGCGGACCCGGACGTCTTCGATTCCACCGTCCTGTTCCTCAACTACGACGAGAACGACGGCTTCTTCGACCACGTGCCGCCGCCCGCCCCGCCCGCGGGGACTCCGGGCGAGTTCCTGAACGGCGTGCCCTACGGCTTCGGATTCCGCGTCCCGATGACCGTCGTCTCTCCCTGGACCCGCGGCGGCTGGGTCTCCTCGGAGGTCTTCGAGCACACCTCGGTGCTGCGCTTCCTGGAGACCTGGACGACCGCCCTCGGCACGCCCGCGGCCTGCCCCAACATCAGCGAGTGGCGACGCAAGGTGAGTGGGGACCTGACCGGCGTCTTCGACTTCGCCCACCCGGTCAAGGGGGCGGTGGCGCTGCCCGCGACCGGCGTGATCGGGCTCTCGACGTGCGGCCCGCTGCCCAATCCCGTTCCGACGAACAACGCCCTGCCCGCGCAGGAGCCCGGCACCCGCCCGTCCCGAGCCCTGCCCTACCAGCCCAACGGGTACCTGGACCGGCTGGAGTTCGGGGCCTCCGGGAAGATCCTCGCCTGGTTCACGATGACCAACCAGGGGGCGCCGGCGACCCGGGCGGCGCACCTCTCCATCCATCCGAACGCCTACCGCGACACCACCCCCTGGCAGTACACGGTGGATGCCGGAGGCACCGCCTCCGACTTCTTCAACATCGGTTCCGGGTACGGCAGCGGCGCGTACGACCTCACCATGACCGGCCCCAACCGCTTCCTGCGCCGATTCCGGGGTGACGCCACCAAGGCGGGCAAGACGGCGGAGGTCCGCACCCGGTACGCCACGGAGACCGGCACGGGCAAGCTCGCCCTCTGGTTCACGATGGTCAACTCGGGCTCGGCCGCTGTGAAGTTCACCATTACGTCCACCCACTACCGGAGCGACGGTCCGTGGACCTACACCGTCCCCGCCGGTTCCTCCACGGAGGACTTCTTCAACGTGGTCGCCCTCACGAACGGCTGGTACGACTTCACGGTCACGGTCGACTCCGACGCCTCGTGGTCGCGCAGGTTCACCGGTCGACTGGAGACCGGCGCGGCCGGGGTCAGCGGCTGACGCCTGCCGGTTCCGCCGGACGAGCCGCGCCGTTGCCCGGTGGCGGCCGGCGCGGTCTGGCAGAGTGACGCCATGGCCTCTTCCTGGTACACGCTCGTCGTGGACGCCCACGACATGTCGTCGCTCGCCCGCTTCTGGTGCGAGGTGCTGGACTGGAAGGTCGTCTACGAGGACGAGGACGAGGTGACGATCGGGGCGAACCCGGAGGCCCTGCCCGGCCTCTGCTTCGTCTCCGTACCGGAGCGCAAGACGGTCAAGAACCGTCTGCACATCGACCTCAGCCCCGACGACCGGGAGGCGGAGGTCGAGCGGATCGTCGCGCTCGGAGCCACGCGGGTCGATGTCGGGCAGGGGGACGACGCGACTTGGGTCGTGCTGGCCGATCCCGAGGGCAATGAATTCTGCGTACTCCGCCCGAAGCGGACGCTGCTGGACTGAGAGGCTCTCCGCGCCCGGTCCTGTCAGGACCGGGCGCGGGGCCCGACGGACGCAGGGGTGGTCAGGGCGCGGAGTCCCCGTCCTGGCCGGGCTGCGGTGCGGGGTCATCAGGCTGCGGGGCGGGGCCGGGCTGCGGTGTGTCGCCGGGCTGGGGGCCCGGGTGGCCGTACGGAGCCTGGCCCGGCTGCGGGGCCTGACCCGGGTTGCCGTACGGCGGGGGTGCGTAAGCGGGTTGCAGGGGGAGGCCCGCCGCGGTGGCCAGGTCCTGGGCGAGGTTCTCCGTACGCATGCGGCGGTCGATGTAGAGCAGCCCCAGGATCAGCGGGGGGAAGGTGCCCACGAAGATCTGGCCGATCATCTGACCGGCCAGCGCGAGCGCGACGACGCCGGCCATGGAGATCAGGACGCTGGTGAGGCTCGAGTCGCTGTCCACGTTCGACGTGGTCAGCACGGAGGAGAACATGGCGGCGGCGGAGAACGGCAGCTGGATGACGTACGAGGCCATGCCGGCGATCATCTGGCCCAGCAGCGATATGCCGAGGATCCGCCACCAACTGCCGCGTACCAGCCGGGACGAGCGGCGCATCGCGGCGATCGGTCCCTGGTGTTCGAGGACTACCGCCGTCGGCGCCAGCGAGAACTTGACCCAGAGCCAGGAGGCGAGCGGTCCGGCCGCCAGCAGGAGCAGGAAGGTGATCCCGAGGAACACGGCGGCGCTGTCCGCGTCGCCGTTCGACACGACCAGCGCGAGTACGGACGCCTCGCACGCCATCAGCAGGACGAGGGGAACCAACGCGATCAGCGCGGTCAGGAACACCGTGCCCAGCATGGCCCGCAGCCTGGACACGGCGGTCTCGCGGACCATGCGGAAGGTGACCGGGCGACCCAGCACCGCCCCCTGGAGCACCGCGGGCACGGCTGCCTGCACCAGGGTGAGGGCCAGGACGAACAGCACGATCCCGATCAGCACCACGACGCCGAGTGCCACCAGGACCGGGGTGATGTCGTCCCAGTCCACGTCCGTCTCCCCGGAGTACTCGCTGATGCGGTCCAGGGATCCGTGGACGGCCGACAGGGCGATCAGCAGCGTCGCCATGAACGCGACCGCCGCCGCTCCGTAGGTCGCCGCGGTGAAGCCGAACAGCGCCTTCCAGTAGCGGCCCATCGTGGAGAAGGCGCCGTTGAAGATGTTCGAGAGCTGCAAGGGCGCCAGCGGTATCACCCCGGGCTCCGGCGGCGGTGGCATCCGCCGGCCGCCCCAGCCCTGGTGAGCTCCCCAGCCGTACGGCGCGCCACCCTGCGCTCCGCCGCCCCACCCCGCGTCCTGCGTCACTCTTCCCCCACGTGATGATTGTTCGGTTGTTCGACCGGAGGCCGATGCGGGACACGGTAGCGCTCGGGACCTGGGGACGGATCTGCGGGAGGGCGTAGAACCGGGACGCGACCAGCCGGTTCCTGAGACCGGTTCGCCCGGGCGGGACCCGGACGGTTAGGTTTCGGTCATGACCGACACGACTTCCCAGGGCTCGTCCCGTACCACCGGCGCCGTCGCCGCCGGCCTCGCCACCATCGCCGGGAACGGCACCGTCCTCGACACCTGGTTCCCCGCCCCCGAGCTCACCGCCGAGCCCGGCCCGGCCGGCACGCAGCGGCTCACCGCCGACGAGGCCGTGAACCTGCTCGGCGAGGGCGCCGCCAAGGCCGTCGGCGTGGACGCCCGCCGCGGAGTCGAGATCGTCGCCGTCCGCACGGTCATCTCCTCGCTGGACGACAAGCCGCTGGACGCGCACGACGCCTACCTGCGCCTGCACCTGCTCTCCCACCGGCTCGTCCAGCCGCACGGCCAGAACCTGGACGGCCTCTTCGGCCTCCTTGCCAACGTCGCCTGGACCTCGCTCGGCCCTGTCGCCGTGGACGACCTGGACAAGGTCCGGCTGAACGCCCGTGCCGAGGGCCTGCACCTCCAGGTCACCTCGGTCGACAAGTTCCCCAGGATGACGGACTACGTCGCGCCCAAGGGCGTCCGTATCGCCGACGCCGACCGGGTCCGCCTCGGCGCGCACCTGGCGTCCGGTACGACCGTCATGCACGAGGGCTTCGTCAACTTCAACGCCGGCACGCTCGGCACGTCGATGGTCGAGGGCCGCATCTCCGCGGGCGTCGTCATCGGCGACGGCTCGGACATCGGCGGCGGCGCCTCCACCATGGGCACCCTCTCCGGCGGCGGCAAGGAGCGCATCGTGATCGGCGAGCGCTGCCTCATCGGCGCGGAGGCGGGCATCGGCATCGCGCTCGGCGACGAGTGCGTCGTCGAAGCCGGGCTGTACGTCACCGCCGGCACCCGCGTCACGATGCCGGACGGCCAGGTCGTCAAGGCCCGCGACCTCTCGGGCGCCTCGAACATCCTCTTCCGCCGCAACTCCGTCACGGGCGCCGTCGAGGCCCGCCCGAACAACGCGGTCTGGGGCGGACTGAACGACATCCTGCACGCGCACAACTGAGCGCGCACGGCCAGGCGGTACGGAACAGCCCCCGGTGCCCCCGGGGGCTGTTCCGTACCCGGCCGACGCGACAGGGGAGCGCCGGGCGCGGAGAGTGGAGGGAGGAGAACCTCCCGACGCTCGAAAGGGGATCCACCGTGCGGGCGCTCACTTACCACGGGAAGCGGGACGTCAGGGTCGAGACGGTCCCCGATCCCCCGATCGAGAAGCCGGACGACGTGATCGTGCGCATCACCTCGACCGGGATCTGCGGCTCCGACCTCCATCTCTACGAGGTCCTCGGCCCCTATCTCGACCCGGGCGACATCCTCGGCCACGAGCCGATGGGGATCGTCGAGGAGATTGGCCCCGAGGTCACCGCCGTGGCGAAGGGCGACCGGGTCGTCATCCCGTTCAACATCTGCTGCGGCCGCTGTTTCATGTGCGAGCAGGGCCTGCACTCCCAGTGCGAGACCACCCAGGTGCGCTCCCGCGGCATGGGCGCCGCGCTCTTCGGTTACACCAAGCTGTACGGCCAAGTCCCGGGCGGGCAGGCACAGTTCCTCCGGGTCCCGTTCGGCAACAGCCTGCCGATCAAGGTACCGGCGGGCCCGCCGGACGACCGGTTCGTCTACCTCTCCGACGTGCTGCCCACCGCCTGGCAGGCGGTCGAGTACGCGGCGATCCCGCCCGGCGGCACGGTCACCGTCCTGGGCCTCGGCCCGATCGGGGCGATGGCGGCCCGCATCGCCCGCCACCGGGGAGCCGGACTCGTCGTCGGCGTGGACCTCGTACCCGAACGCCTGGCCAGGGCGAGTACGTACGGTGCCACCTGCCTGGACCTGCGCCGGTACGACAAGGGTCCGGGCGACGCGATCCGGGAACTCACCCAGGGGCGCGGTACGGACTCCGTCATCGACGCCGTCGGCATGGAGGCGCACGGCGCCCCGACGGCCAAGGCGGCCCACTGGGCGGTCGGACTGCTCCCGGACGCGGTCGCCGAACGCCTCATGGAGACGGCGGGCATCGACCGGCTGTCCGCGGTGTACGCCGCCGTGGACGCGGTGCGCCGGGGCGGCACGATCTCGCTCTCCGGCGTCTACGGAGGCGCCGTCGACCCGCTGCCCCTGCTGAAGATGTTCGACAAGCAGATCCAGCTCCGGATGGGACAGGCGAACGTGTGGCGCTGGGTCGACGACATCCTGCCGCTGCTCACCGACACCGACCCGCTGGGCGTCGACAGTTTCGCGACGCACCACATGCCGCTGGAACAAGGACCTCAGGCGTACGCCGCCTTCCAGCAGAAGGCGGACGGCATGATCAAAACCCTGCTGAACCCCTGACGGAAGCGCGCCGCACCCGGTGGCGGGGTCCGTCCGTCGTCACCCCCGGTGCCGCTGCCGCCACTCGATCATGAGGATGGTGGCGTCGTCCTTCAGGTTGTCGTTCTGGTGCTCAAGGATCGAGTGGATGAGCTGACGAAGGGCCTCCGGGGCGAGTTCGCCGACCGCGGTGGCGCGGATGATGGAGGTGGTGAAGCCCGCGAGGCCGAACTGCGACCCGCCGGCCAGGCGCGCCTCGGTCACCCCGTCCGTGTACAGGATGACGCGGTCACCCGGCTCCAGCGCCGCTTCGTGCACCGTGCGGGAGCCACCGCCGAGCACTCCGGGCGTGCCCATCGGGGGTTCGCCCGGATATTCGAGGGCGCTCTCCAGGACCTGTTCGTCGCGGATGAGGAGGGGCGGCGGGTGCCCGCTGTTGACCCAGCTCAGAATGCCGCTGGCCAGGTCGAGCTGGAGGACGATCCCGGTGCAGAACTGGTCCGGAAGCCACTCCGCGAGCGCCTCGTCGACGGTCCTCACCATCTCGCCCAGCCCGGAGCCCCGGCGCCGGGCACTCCGGCAGCCGGCCATCGCGATCGCGGTGGTCAGCCCGGACGCGAGGTTGTGCCCCATCGCGTCCAGGATCACGGCGTGCAGCGTCGACTCCGTCATCGCGTGGTCGAACGCGTCCCCGCCCAGCTCGTAGGCGGGTTCGAGGACCGCGGTGGAGACGGCCCGGTCGTCGCCGATGGAGCGGGGCGGCAGCAGGGCCCGCAGCATCTCCGCCGGCAGCGTCATGGTCCCGGTGCGCGCCTGCTGCACGAGCCGGTCGCTGAACGCGCGCTTGGAGGTGATGGCCATGGCGAGGACGGACGCGAGCGACCCGCACCGTTCCAGCAGGGTGCCGTCCAGCGTCTCCAGATGGAAGCCGGCCACCCCCAGCCGCTCCTCGCCGTCGACGAGCGGGAGCCAGACGATCAGCGTGCGGGCGTCGGTGTTCTGCACGCGCAGCGACAGCGCGCGGTAGGCCCAGCCGGCCAGGGACCCGTCCACCGGCATCCGGTTCCCGCCCGAGAGGAGGGTCAGGCACCTCTGCTGGAGGTCCACCAGGTAGACGTCCACGTGGCCGAGGCCGAGGCGTGCGGCGTACCGGTTGACGAGGACGGAGAGGTTGGTCGGAGCCGTCGCGTGCACCTCCGCCAGGAGGGCGTGCAGGACGTGTTCGGCCAAGTCTCCGGAGGACTCCTTCATCGGCGCGCCTCCCACGCCGTCGGACACCACCTGGCGGTGGTGCGGTGCGCTGTGCCGCGGGACATGGCGGACTCCAGGGGCCGGGGGAGGGCACCGGCGCGCGCCGTCCAGGTGCACCGGACCGGGAGCGTGCCGTCGTCCGTCCAGACAAGCGGGGGCGGCCGGGTGACGCCAGTTCTCGGCGCCGTTCGGTGGGCGGCCCCGCAGGACACCGGGCAGCGGACGCACGACTGCCCCGGGGCCGGAGCCCCGGGGCAGTCTCACGCGTCGAGCCGGTGCGCGACCGTCAGCGGAAGGAGTTGATGTACCCGGCCGCCGGGGTGCCGACGCCCGTCACGTCGTCGTATCCCTTGACCGCCTTGAGCGAGGCGTCCTTGCCGAGGCTCCGCACCGACGTCAGCAGACCGTCCGCCGCGTCGACGCTGTTGGCGAAGTCCATCCGGACCACCGCGAGGTCACGGCCCGCACCCAGCGGGTGGTCGGTGACGTCGTGGTACGCCTTGGAGGAGTAGCGGGCGTAGATCGCCGGGTTGGCGAAGCCGATCGACCGGCCGTGCTGCGCCTGCTGCGCGAGGGCCTGGACACCGGCGATGACCGGGGCGGCCAGCGACGTACCGCCGATGCGGTACTCGTCGTAGCCGAGCGAGCCGTCGGGCAGCGTCTGGGTCTGGCCGACCAGGAAACCGGTGTTCGGGTCGGCGACCGCCGAGATGTCCGGTTCGGTACGCATCCGGGTCTTGCCGTTCGCCCGCGCGAGCGCGTCGGGCACGACACCGCGCTGGTAGGACGGCTGCTTCACGGTCGAGCTGGTGCCGCCGCCGGCGCCGGAGGTGTAGGCGCCGGGGAAGTCGGTCCAGCTCTTCCCGTCGGCCGACAGGGACGACTTCAGCGTGCCCCAGCCGGTCTCCCACTGGTACGCGTCGCCCTTGCCGACGGCCAGCGAGGTGCCGCCGACCGACGTGACCCACGCGGAGTTGGACGGGACGTCGACCTGCTTGGTGCCGGTGGACGCGACGTTGTCGCCCGCGTCGCCGGAGGAGAAGTAGAAGCCGATGCCCTCGACCGCGCCCAGCTTGAACACCTGGTCGTACGCGGCCGCGACGTCCGGGGTCTCGTTGGCCTCGACGTCGCCCCAGGAGTTGGAGACGATGTCGGCGAGCCGGTGGTCGACGACCTTGTTGAGCGAGTCCAGCAGGTCGGCGTCGTAGCAGGAGGCGCCGCCCACGTACACGATGTCCGCGGCGGGCGCGACGGCGTGCACGGCCTCGACGTCGAGGGTCTCCTCGCCGTACCAGCCGGACGCCCCGCACTCCTCGGTCGCCGTGTAGTCGGCCGGCAGCACCTGGCTGAGCTGGCCCTTCTTGTACGGGGCGTCGCCGTTGCGCTTGGCGTACTCCGCGGCGTCCTTCGCGATGGTCGGCGAGGCGTAGGCGTCGGTGATGGCGACGGTCACGCCCTTGCCGGTCCAGCTGCCCGCACCGTACGCGGAGCGGAGCTGGTCGCCGGTGTAGCCCTTGACCGCGTACGGCGCCTTGGACCCGTACGCGCTCGGCAGCGAGGAGGCGGTCTTCGAGCCGTAGTACGTGGAGAAGGGGCCGGCGTTGCGGAACACCGCGTCCGGCGGCGGCAGGACCTCGTCCTGGCTCGACTTGTGCGGCGCGTTGTCCAGGCCGGACACCGCCAGCACGGCCTTGCTCAGCCCGGCCGGCACGGAGGCCGTCGCGGACGGGGCGCGGTAGGTCCGGCTGCCCTTGCGGTAGTTGTGCAGCTGGGTGCTGAACGTCTTCTCGGCCGCGGCGACGTCACCGGTGGCGGAGACGTAGTGCTGGTTCGCGCCGGTGACGGTCAGACCGTTCGACGTCAGCCACTGGCTGACCTCGTCGATCTGCTGCTGGGTCGCTCCGAACCGGGCCTGGGCCTGCTCGGCGCTCAGGTACTTCCCGTACGAGGAGGACTGCGGGTCGGACACGGCGGTGGCGTAGGCGGCCAGCCCGGCCGCGTCCCGCCCGGCGAGGTGGACACGGACGCTCACCTTGCCGCTGTCCGCCGTGGCACCCTGGTCGGCCTGGGCGGTCGCCCAGGCCGGCTTGGTGCCCTGCAGCGCGTCGCGCCCACCCGGAGCGGAGTCCGCGCTGGCGGACGGTATGCCGAGGGCGAGTGCGCCGGCGAGCAGCGGCAGTGTCGCTGCCATGCTCAGTCCGGCGCGCCTTCTGGCGCGGCTGATTCTCATGTAACCCCCTGCGATATGGGTGTTCGCGTGCGGTACATGTGCTGGATGATGTGCACATGTAGTCCCGTCACTCTTACGAGGAACCCTTCATGTAAGGGGCATGCATTTGCCAAGAAACCGTCAAAAGGTCCTCACTGGCGGCGAGTTCGTGCATAGAAGAGCGGGAATGTGCAGGTCCTGACCGTTGACGGACATGTCCGGCGGGCTGAACGGCGTGGCGAACCGGGCGCGTTCGGGCCGAGCACGGTGGGGTGTGCCGGGCGCGTTCGGGCGCGTTCGGGCCGAGCAGGCTCCGGGGCGCGCCGGGCGCGTTCGGGTCGAACCGTCAGGGGCGCGGTGGCGTCCCACATGATCCGGAAGGGTCGCGGGAGAGTGGCAAGGGGAGCGGATGCCTACACGTGCGGGTGAACGGATACGGCGCGGGAGCGGCGCCGCCGCGCTGCTCGGGGCGGGGGCACTGGCCCTGGCCGGCTGTGCGGGGATCTTCGTACCGGCGGGGGAGGGCGAACCCCGGCCTTCGCCGACCGCCACCCGCGCGCCGGTCCCGTCCGGCGGGCCCGTCGCGGCGGAGACCCTGGACCCCTCCGCCTTCCCCTCGGGCGACACCGCACGGCCGACTCCCGCTCAGGCCGCCGCCCCGGCTCCTGCTTCGGCCCCCACTCCGACCGGCGACTGCCCCGACTCCGGCGTCCGGGTGGACATGGGGCCGGTGGAGGCGGCCATGTTCGCCCGCGCCGTCGTGCTGACCCTCGTCAACTGCGGTACCAAGCCCTACCGGGTCGACGGCTACCCCTCGGTCCGGGTCCTGGACGAGAACGGCGACCGGCTGCCGGTCCCGGTCAACCCGGGCCGCTCGATGTTCGGCGCCGACCTCGGCCCCGAGCCGGTGGCGCTGAAGCCCGGCGGGACCATGAAGTCCGTCCTCGCCTGGGTCTCGACCAAGGAGGGCGGCGACCTCATCGAGAGCGACTCCCTGGAGCTCGCGGCGGCCCCGGACGCGGGATCGCGGAACGTTCCGCTGGTGGAGCACGACCTCCGGCTGATGGACGAGCTGAACATGACGGCCTGGCGCACGAAGCTGCCGAGCTGAGGCGACCGCCTTCCGGAGTCCGCCGCCTGATGCCCGCCGCCTGGTGCCCCGCCTTGGTGTCCCGCCGCCCGCTCCCTCGGACCTGCGCGTCAACACGCTCCGAGGGGTTCCCCCGTCCGTGAGGCGACTGGGCGAACCCTGCCGGTCGGCGGCACTAGGCTTGGACGGCCTGAACCGTGTACGCACCCGTGCACCCGAGCACGCGCCGAGGAGAACCCCCGATGTCCGCAGAGCGTCCCACCCTGCCGCCGGTGCGGCTCCCCGCCGAGGCCGAACTGGCGAGGGACGCCCTGGCCGCGCCGCTGCTGGTGCGGGCCGTGCGCCTCGCCCGCTGGGCCGGGCCCGGTACGCGCGTCGGCGCCGGCGGAGAGCTCGTCGAGGCGCAGCTCCCCGCAGCCGCCGAGCACCTCGGCCTCCCCGCCGACGAGGACGGGGCCGCCCTCGCCAGCGAGGCGTGGCGGCTGGCCGTGGACACCGGGCTGGTCGACGTCACCGACCCGTCCGACGGTTCCGACTCCCCGGCCGGTGGCGACGGGGTCGCCGGGGCGGCGGAGCCCGCCGAGGGCACGGCCACGCAGGGGGAGAGTCTCGCCCTGCTGACCGGTGGTTCGCCGGCCGATGTCCTCTCCGTCTGGCTCGACGGCCTGGAGGCCGCCTTCGCCGACGCCACCGCCCCGGTCTTCGACGACTTCGCCGACCTGGTCGGCGAGGACGGCTCCGTCGACTTCGGCGCCCTGGACTGGGACCCGGAGGCCGAGGCCGAGTTCCTCGAAGGCGTGCTGGGCAACCTCTACCTCCTCACCCTCTCCGAGGGCGGCCCGGGCGACGGCCCCGTACCGCTGCCCGCCCTCGCCGCGTCCATGATCGTCCCGGACGACATGGGCGAGCCCACCGACGACATCCTGGAACAGGTGTCGGAGGCGATGATGCGGCTGGACGACCAGTTCCGGGTGCTGGAACCGATCGGGATCGTCGAGTACCACCCCGTCGACGAGACGCTGATGTTCGAGGAGGGCGAGGCGGCGGCCCAGCCCGTCGGCGACGAGGACGACGTCAGCCGGTACGGCATGGTCAGGCTCACCCCGCTCGGGCTCTACGGCATCCGGTCCCGGATGCTGGAGGCGGGTGTGGACGCGCCCGCCGTCGGCGACCTCGCGGACAAGGACGCCGCCGCCCTCCTGGACGGTGTCGCGTACTACCCCGAGGCGGCCGCCCAGGCGGAGATCGGGCTGTGGATCAGCGGACGCGGTGACGGCGACGCCGTCGCGACCGCCGCCGACCTGCTCGCCGCCGCCCGGGGCGACGACGAGGGCGCCCCGCTGCGCCGGCTCCACTGCCAGCAGGCGCTCGCCCTCACCGGCCCCGCCGCCGAGCCCGCCCTGCGCGCGGTGCTCGGCGATCCGGAGCTGGGCGGGCTCGCCCGGGTCTGGCTCGCGGAACACGGCGCGACGGACGTCCCGCCGCCGCCGGAGTCCATGGTCTTCTGGCTGGCCGTGGACACGCTCGCGGCGCAGCTGGACGCCGACGGCGAGGTGGCGGAGCTGCAAGGGCTCGTCGAGGGGCTCGTCAGCCGGGACGGCGACTTCTTCGACCAGATCTGGCGGGTCGACCACCCGGCGACCGCCGAGGTGCTCGACGCCATGGGCCGGCTGCACGGCGACAAGAAGACGGCGAAGGAAGCGCGCAAGGCGGCCTTCAAGGCCCGCTCCCGCAGCGGCGCCTGACGGTGTGCCGGCTGCCGCTCGCGGATGCGGGTGGCAGCCGACACCGGTGCGGCGCGCGGTGGTTGGGTATCCACGCGCCCCGGGCGTCCGTTGCACGGCAAGGGTGTGCCCACAAGTCGCCCGGAGTTCATGCGGAGTTGGCCTGGGGCCGCGAATGTGAGCGCGCCAACGCCCCGGACACCGCACAGGAGCCCGTCATGTCGTTCACGCGCAGGGAATTCAACCGTCAGTCCGCCGTAGCCGGCGCCGGAATCGCCCTCACCGGGGTGGTCGGCACCCTGGCCACCGCGCCCGGTGCCCTCGCCGCGGAGCACGACGGACACGGCCACGGCGGGCACGACGACCACGACGGCCGCGACCAGCACGGCCACGGGCACGACGGCCACGGGCACACCAAGGCGCCCGGCTACGGCCCGCTGATCGCCGACCCCAAGGGCATCCTGGCGCTGCCCGCCGGCTTCTCGTACCGGATCATCACGCACAGCGGTGTCACCAAGCTGGAGTCGGGCGAGACCACCCCCTCCAACCACGACGGCACCGCCGCCTTCGAGGGCCCGCGCGGCGTCACCCTCCTGGTCAACAACCACGAGCTGAGCGGTACACGCGCCGACTGGCCGCGCCCCGTCCCGCTCGCCGAGGGACTCGTCTACGACGCGGTCGCGGCCGGCGGCTGCACCGTCGTGGAGACCCGCCAGGGCGGCCACACCGCCGAGTGGGTCGGCATCGCCGGTACGTCCACCAACTGCGCGGGCGGCGCGACCCCGTGGGGCACCTGGCTGACCTGCGAGGAGACCGAGGACCGGGCGGGCAAGAACGGGCTCCTCAAGGACCACGGCTACGTCTTCGAGGTCGACCCCTACGACAAGCGCGCCAACCGCGACCCGCGCCCCGTCAAGGCCTTCGGCCGCTACGCCCACGAGGCCGTCGTCATCGACCCGCAGCGCGGCCACGCCTACCTCACCGAGGACGCGTCCACCCCGAACGGGCTGCTCTACCGCTGGGTCCCGCCGCAGGGCTTCGAGCACGGCCGCGGCAAGCTCCGCACGCTCGCCGACGACGCCGGTGTCCTCCAGGCCACCAAGTGCTTCGACAAGAGCGGCGCGTTCGTCGACGACCTGTCCCGCGCCACGAAGATCGGCACCGTGTACGGCGTCGACTGGGTCGACGTGCCGGACCGCGACGCCAGGACCGTCTCCGTGCGCAAGCAGTTCACCGACGCGGAGGTCACCCGCGCCCGCAAGCTCGAAGGCATGTGGTGGGGCGACGGCGGCGTCTACATCGTCTCCTCGTTCGCCCGCTCGGAGAGCCCCGTCCAGCACGACGGCCAGGTCTGGTTCTACGACCCCAAGCGCCGCACCCTCACCCTCAAGGTGCTCCTCGGCGTCAACCCCGACCCGTCGAAGGACGGCGCCTTCGACGGCCCGGACAACATCACCGTCTCGCCCTACGGCGGCCTGGTCATCGCCGAGGACGGCGAGGGCGTCCAGCACCTCTTCGGGGCGACCGACAGCGGCGCCACCTACCCCATCGCGCGCAACGAGCTGAACGAGGGCACCGCCGAGGCACCCGCGTACAGCGAGTTCACCGGCGTCACCTTCTCGCCCGACGGCAAGACGCTCTTCGCCAACATCCAGACCCCCGGCATCATGCTCGCCATCACGGGGCCCTGGAAGCGCCAGCCGAACAAGTAGCGGCTCCGCCCCACCCGCGGGCCGGGCCGGCGCCACACGCGCGGCCCGGCCCGGGTGGGGTCCGGCGTCACCCGTGAGGCGCCTCGCGCAGCAACGCCCGCGCCCGCTCGGTCCTGCGGGCGCCCGCCGGGTACGGCAGGGTCCTGGCCAGGGATTCGGCGCGGGCCAGCTCCCTGGCGCCCTCCCGCTCCTGGGCGAGCCGGGAGAGGGCGGTGCCGAGGGCGATCCGGGCCTCCACCTCGGCGAGGCGCTCCCCGGTGCGCTCGGACCGGGTCACCTCGGCGCGGGCCAGGCGCGTCGCGCTCTCGGGGCGTCCCGACAGGAGTTCCGCCCAGGCCACCAGGACCGGTGCGTCGCCGGTGTGGCCGTCCAGGGCGTGCAGCGCGTCGTCGGGGCGGCGTGCGCGCAGGGCGGATTCGGCGCGGGCGGTGCGCACCTCGTACTCGGCCTGGCGGTCGCCGAGGGCGGTGGCGGCGGCCCCGGCGCGGTCCAGGAGGGCGGCGGACTCCGCGGGGTCGCCCAGGAACGCCCGTACCCGTGCCATCGTGGCCAGCGCGTAGGGGAGGCACCAGGCCTCGTACGCCTCCGCGCCCGCGACGGCCTGTTCCGCGAGCGCGCGGGCCGGTTCGGGTTCTTCGAGGAGCAGGCGGAGTTCGGCGAGGTTCCCGCGCTCGAACGCGGCGGCCGTCGGGTCGCCGGACTGCTTGGCCAGCCCGAGCGCGCGGGCGCCGATCTCGACGGCCTCGCGCAGCCGGCCGGCCCGCCGCGCGTTCTCCCGCAGCGTCGACAGGACCGTACCGAGCAGCGTCGGGTCGCCGTACGCCTCGGCCGGGGCCAGGGCCTGGTCGCCCGCTTCGCGCGCCTGGTCGAGGTGGCCGGCGAGGCCGAGGTTGGCGGCCCGCAGACCGAACGCGCGGGCGGACAGGCCCTGCCCGCGGGTCCCCGGCACGTTCCGGGCGGCGGCCAGGGCGTCGAGGGCGGCCTCGGCTCCGGCCATGTACCGGCCCTGGACGCAGCGGATGAGGGAGAGGGCGAGGAAGTGGCCGGTGGCCGGTTCCGGCGCGGTGTCCTCGGTCACCGGGTGGTTCCGCAGGGTCCGCAGGCCGGTGGCCGGGCCGCTCGTCTTGGCGAGCGTCTCGGCGAGCAGCGCCGCCGCGAGGACCGCGTCGTCGTGGTCGCCGCGCCGCTCGAACTCGGTCAGGGCGAGCCGTACCGCGTCGGCGGCCTGCTCGAAGTGGCCCATCCTGCGCAGGACATGGGCGTGCGCGAGCCGGGCGCGGGCCGCGTCGACATCGAGGCGGGCCACCAGGTCGCGGTAGTAGCGGTCGGCGGCGTCGTTGGCGTACAGGGCGGCGGCCCGCTCGGCGGCCCGGCGCAGGTACTCGGCGGCGCGCGGGTCGTCGGCGCGCGCGAAGTGGGAGGCGAGGGTGTCGACGGCGTCGGGGCGCCGCCGCTGGACCGCCTGCGCGAACGCGGCGTGCAACTGTCTGCGGCGGACCACGGCCAGCTGCTCGTAGCAGGTCAGCCGGACCAGCGGATGGCGGAAGGCGACCCCGGCCTCGGGCCGTCCGGCCACCACCACCTGCCGTTCCTCGACGAGCGAGGCGGCGATGGCGCGCTCCAGCGCGTCGGCCGCCGCCGCGCCGGACACCTGCGGGTTGAGACCGTGCTCGGCGACGTCGAGCAGTTCGGAGAGCGCGGCGTCACCACCGGCGACCGAGAGCGCCTCGACCAGGCGGCGCGTGTCCGTGTCGAGCCGTTCGAGCCGGTCGGCCACCAGGTCCCGCACGCCCTCGGGGGCGTAGTCGCCCATGTCGCCGCGGGGCAGGTCGCGGGCGAGTTCGAGGGCGAACAGCGGGTTGCCGAGGGAGAGTTCCCAGACCCGGTTGGCCCCGCCGCCGTGGGGCGGCCCGCCCCCCGCGTCCCGTACCACCGCCAGGCACGCCTCCTTGTCGAGGCGCTCCAACTCCTCGCGCACGCAGAGGCGCTGGCGCATCAGGGAGGCCACGGCCGAGCGGCGCGCGTCGCCGTCGGGAAGCTCCTCCTCGCGGTAGGTCGCCAGGAAGCGCAGCGCCGTCCCCCGCTGCACGGACCGCCGGGCCAGATGGCCGAGGAGCTGGTACGAGCCGGAGTCGGCGCTGTGCAGGTCGTCGAGCACCACCAGCACCGGGCGGACCGCCGCCAGATCGCCCAGGAGCGCCGTGCTCGCCCGGAACAGCCGGTCCCGCTCCTCCTCCGGGCTGCGCTCGCCGGTCGTCCCCACCTGCCCGAGCGACGGCAGGAACGCGGCGAGTTCGGGGTACTCGGAGCCGACCCGGGCCCGCTCGGCCGCGCTGTGTTCGGCGAGCCAGCCGTCGAGCGCCTCCGCGAACGCCCCGTACGGCGTGTGAGCTCCGGCGTCCTGGCCGCCGCCCCAGAGCACGGCCGTACCCGCCGCGGTGGCCCGCCGCGCCACATCGCCGACCAGGCGGGTCTTCCCCACCCCCGCTTCCCCGGTGAGCAGGGTGAGGGGCGGGCCGTCCGCCGCCAGGAGGCGGTCCAGCACCGCGTCGCGGCCCCGCAGCGGCGGTGCGGTCGCCGCCCGCAGCGGGGCCGGGAGCAGGGGAGTGGCGGGTACGGGCGCGGGTGCGGCGGCCAGCGCGGCCCGGTGCAGACGCTCCGTCTCCGGGCCCGGCCGGACGCCGAGTTCGGTGTCGAGGGCCTCGCGGCACACGTGGTACTGGTGCACGGCCCGGCGCCGCAGCCCCTGGCGCAGCCAGGCCTCGATGAGGATGCGGTGGGCCAGCTCCTCGGCGGGGCTGCCCGCGAGCACCTGTCCGGCGACGGCCGCCGCCTCGGCGGCAGCACCTCGTTCCAGGTGCTGCCCGGCGAGCCGGAGCAGCAGTTGCTCGCGGAGCAGGGTGAGCCGGCCACGCCGGTCGTCGGCCCAGCGCGCGTACCGGTCCTCCGGCAGCAGCTCGCCGGTGAACCGTTCGATCGCGGCCATCAGTTCGTCGGCCCCGCCGTCGGCGAGGGCGGTGCGGGCGGAGGTCTCGGCCTCGTCGGCGTCGATCCACACGGTGGCCGGATCGAGATGGAGGAGCGCCCCGTCGGAGACCAGGTACGAGGAGGTGGCGCGCGGGGCGAGTTCGGGTTCCAGGGCGCGGCGGGCGGCGTGCAGGGCGACCCGCAGGCTGCCGGCGGCGGCCTTCGGATCGGCGTCGGGCCAGCAGACGGCGATGGCCTCCTCGCGGTGGAGGCGGTGGCCGGGCACGACGGCGAGCAGCTTCACCAGCGCGCGTGCTCCGGGGCGCGGCCACCGGTCGGCGAGTTCGGGTCCGCCGTCGCGGGTGGCCCTGAATCCGCCGAGCAGGTGCAGGCGCAGCAACGGCGCGGCGGAAGTCGTACTGTCCGGTCGTTGCGCGTTCATCAGGATGCACTGTAATCGAACACACATGGGACCCCCCGGGCGAGGCCCGAGGGGTCCGTGTCACGTCAGGGCGTCAGCCCGTCGGTCAGGAGAGCTTGTACGTGGCGACCTGGTGGATGCCGTTGTCGTCGAGCAGGTAGCGACCGCCGAGGTCTTCGGCGAGCCGGTCCGAGCCGTAGTCGTCGCCCTGGAGCGAGAGCACCTCGTCGGTGCCGTCGCCGTCGAGGTCGGCGGCGAGGAAGTTGCGGGCGCCGATCAGGTTGGCGCCGCCGAGAGACCCCTGGAAGGAGTCCTCGCTCGCGAAGAAGTCCGCGTCCCCGGTGTAGGCGCCGACGGAGCCCTCCCCGCCGACGATCAGCAGCTTCCGGCCGCCGGGGCCGGTGGCGAAGGCGCCGTTGTAGGACTGCCCGAGCACCCCGGCCTTCTCGTCTTCGGTGCCCTCACCGGAGAACTTCCGGAAGGACGAGGTGCCCGCCTGGTAGAGGACGCCGTCGTCGGTGAAGAAGCCGCCGTGCGTCCACAGGCCGCCCATGGTCGTGGAGTGCACGACCTTGCCGGTGCGGCCGTCGCGGATCTCCATGTAGGTGTGCGGGGCGCTGGCGTCGGTGGCGCCGAGGCCGGCCTGCGACTGGATGTCCCAGGTGTAGACGACCGCGTGGCCGTCGGCGTACGGGATCTCCGGGGAGGCGAAGGTGCCCTTGTACGTCAGCGCGGCGTGGACGACCCCGTCGGTCGACGCGGCCGGGACCTCCGGCGCGATGCTCCACTTCGTCTTGCCGGTCTTGGCGTTGAGCGCGACCGCGTTCGCCCCCGGGTCGGCCAGGTTGATCGAGTCGACCTTGGAGTACGAGGTGTAGACCTTGCCGTCCAGGACCGACGGGTCGGAGAAGACCACGTCACCGAGGTCCTTGGGCGCCGCGTACGACCAGATCTTGTGCCCGTCGCCGTAGTAGGCGTTCAGGGTGTTCGTCGGGACGACGATGTCCTGCTCGCCGTCGCCGTCGAGGTCGGCGAGCTTCACCGAGTGGACGAACTGGCCGCCGCTGTCGATGGTGGCCAGCGTCTTGCCGGTCCTGGCGTTGAGGACGACCACGGCGGAGTCGGCGGCGACGACGATCTCGTCCTTGCCGTCCCCGTTGACGTCACCCTTCTGCATGTCGTGCACCGCGCCGGGAACCGTGGCGCTCCACAGCTTCTCGGGCTTGCCGGAGACGAGCGAGGGACCGGAGTAGGCCCACACGCCGTCCGACGAACCGGCCATCACCACGTCGGACTTGCCGTCCTTGTTCACGTCGGCGGTCTGCGCGTAGGAGATGTCCGCCTGGAGCGGCGTGATGCTCTGCTGCTTGCCGTTGCCGAGCTTGAACGTACGGATGTTCTGGCTCTGGTCGATGACCCGGACGTGGGTGCCCTCGGCGTCGCTGAAGACGTCCTGGTACATCGGCGCGCCGGTGAGGCCCTTGTTCTGCCAGACGACGGCGCCCTTGCCCGAGTACACGGTCGTCGCGGCGAAGCGTTCGCCGCCGGAGTTCTGCGACCCGGAGATCATGCGGTCGTCGTCGCCCGCGACGACGAGCTTGCCGTCGGCGACCTGGAGACGCCAGACGTTCGGCCCGTCCTGGCTGTTCCCGGCGTCGCGCTTGGTCGTCTGCGACCACAGCAGCTTGCCGGGCGCGTCGCCGTTCACGACACGCACCGTGTTGGCGTTCACCTGGAGGTAGTTGTCCAGGGAGGACTCGGCGACCACGTACTCGTCGCCCGCCTTGGCGGTGAGGTCACCGATCGTCAGAGCGGTGGGCAGCACGTTGACCCGGCTGTCCAGCGTCGTACGGTTGCCGGTCTTCAGGTCGTACGCGGCGACCTCGTACTTCACCGCGTCGTTGACGTCGGACTGCTCGATGGCGACGAGCCGCTTGCGGCCGGCGTCGACGCGCAGCTGACGGCTGTAGAGCAGGCTGTCGGTCTTCCAGGTGACCGAGCCGTCCGCCACGTTCAGGGCGAGGGTGTGACCCCGGCCCTCCACCGTGCTGGTCATCGCCCGGTCCCACGAGACGGCGACCTTGCCCTTGCCGAGGTCCTGGATGTCGCCCCAGGCGGCGTCGCCCGCCTCACCGGTGTCGTACGTCCACGTGGACGACGGAGTCAGCTTGCCGTCCGCCGAGGAGAAGCGGATGCCGTACAGCTTCGCCGTGTCGGCGGCCGGAGAGTTCATGTTCATCCGGGGCGCGTCGGCGACGAGCAGCGTGCCGTCGACGATCTTGACCATGGTGGCGTAGTCGTACAGCTTCGACCACACCGTCTTGCCGGTCTTGCCGTCGAGGATGGTCACGAAGGTGCCGTTGGGCAGCGACGAGCCGGGCGAGGTGAACGGGCGGTAGGACAGGATGCCGACGCTCGCCGAGAAGACGATGTCGTCGACGCCGTCACCGGTCAGGTCGCCCGTGGAGTAGCCGGAGTCGGAGGAGGGCGTGAACGGCGAGACCGCGTTGTAGCCCATCATGATCCGCACCGGGAACGGCTCGGGCTGCCACGGGCGCAGGGCCTTGACCTGCCAGTCCGTGTAGTACGAGTTGTTCGTGCGCTCCCACACGGACTCGCCGTCCGCGGTGTGCAGCTGCACGTTGCCCCGGCCGTGGACGGTGAAGTAGTCGCCGTTCTTGCCGACGGGCACGGTCGCGCCCATGCCCAGCACGCCCTCCAGGGAGGAGGTGCCGGTGAAGGTGACCGGGGCGGCGGCGTCGGTGGCGGCATCGGTGGACGTGCCGTCCAGCGAGGAACCGGAGCCGGAGGACGGCGCGTCCGTACCGGACGCGGGCGCGTCCTCCGCCTGGGGGCTGACCTGGTTCTCGGCCGCGTCACCGTACGGGTCCAGGGCGACATCGGCGGTCAGCTGCTGCGCCTGGGCGGCCGTCAGCTTCAGGACGCCGTCACCGTCGTCGGCGGCCAGGGCCTGCGGGGCGATGCTCAGGCAGAGCCCGGCGGCGACCAGGGCGGAGGCGAGCTGGACGCCCCGCCGCGAGTGGAGGTTTCTCATCACTTGGCTCCCTGCGTGAAGCGGATCGCCGAACCGGCGGTGATGACCGACTGGTTGTAGGCGTACTGGAGGGCGTCGGTGCCGGCCTGGTTCTGGATGCCGACCGTGGCACCCGCACCCAGGTCCGCGACCGACTTGTACTGGAGGGTCACCGCGCCGGTGGCCTCGTCGAAGACGGCCTCGAAGGTGGCGCGCCCGGTGGTGCCGTTCGCGTAGGCCGCGTCGTTCCAGACGACGGCGAACTTGCGGCTGCCCTTGGTGCCGGTGGTGGCGGTCTGGACGGACGACTTCTTGTCGAGCGTCAGGTCGTCCCAGAGCGGGGCGATGAAGCCGTTGGGGTTGTACTCGGTCGGCAGCGTGGTGTTCGCGTAGTCGCCGACGCGCGGCGCCAGGAAGTTCAGCATGCCGTCGGTGGTGACGGAGGTCGTGGAGTACGAGACCCCGTACAGCTTCACCGGGAAGGGCAGCGAGATCGTCGTGGCGTCCTCGTCACCGGTCAGGGCGACCTTCTTCGAACCGGCGATCCAGGAGTAGGCGGCCGGGGCGCAGCTGTTGCCGGTGGCGTCGGTGCGGGCCGGGACCTGGACGTCCTTGGTCAGGTCGGCGGCGGCGACGGTGGTGGCACCGGTGAAGATGCCGTTGCACAGGACCGGCGCGGTCGGCTTCACGGTCAGGGTGTAGGCACCCTCGGCGACCTTCGGCAGCGTGTACTTGCCCTTGGCGTTGGTGACCACCGAGGGGACCGGGGAGCCGGTCAGCTCGACGGTCGCGCCGGGCAGGGCCTTGCCGGTGACGTCCAGGACGGTGCCGGTGACCTTGTGCGAGGCGACGGCGGAGAGCGCGATGTCCTGCGTCAGCGCCTGGTTCTCGGTGATCTCGACGCCGGCGACCTGGGCGGTCGCGTAGCCGTAGCCGCTGAGCGCGAAGTCGTACGTGCCCGGGTTGAGCGACAGGCGGTACGTGCCGTCGGCGCCGGTGGTGACCGTACGGGTGCCGTAGGTGGCGTTGGTGGCCTTGACGACGGCGCCGGAGACGGCGGTGCCGGTGGCCTTGTCGGTGACCTTGCCGCTGACGGTGCCCGCGGTGTGCGGGGCCTTGTCGACGGACGCGAGGATGTCGAGCTTGCCCTGGCCCCAGACGTTGTTCATGTCGGCGGTGCCACCGCAGTGGGTGTCGTCGACGTCACGGGCGCCCTGGTTGAGCAGGTCACGCGTGCCCTGGATGTCACCGATCAGCGACGGGGCCGCCGACCACAGGAGGGCGACAGCGCCCGCCACGTGCGGGGTGGCCATGGAGGTGCCGTTCTCCGTGTTGTACGAAGAACCCGGCCACGTCGACTCGACGTTCACGCCCGGCGCCGAGATGTTCGGCTTCGCCGAACCGTCGACCAGCGACGGGCCGAAACCGGAGAAGGACGCGATCTTGCCGTTCGCGTCGTACGCGCCGACGCCGTAGGAGGGCGCCTGGGAACCGGGTGCGTGGGCGGTGGAGCAGGTGGTGCCGTCACCGTCGTTGCCGGCCGCGAACGCCTCGAAGATGCCCGCGGAGTTCCAGGCCTCGACGATGTCCTGGTAGAACGTCGTGTCGTCGCCGCCCCAGGAGTTGTTGACGATGTTCGGCGCCAGGTCCGGGCGCGGGTTCTGCCCGTTGTGGTCGGTCGGGGCGAGGATCCACTGGCCGGCGGCGAGCAGGTACTCGTCCGTGCACTGGCTCGACTCGCAGCCCTTGGCGGCGATCCACTTGGCGTTCGGGGCGATGCCGATGCCGTGCTTGCCGACCATGGTGCCCATGGTGTGGGTGCCGTGACCGTTGTTGTCGCACGGGGTGCCGTCGGCGGCGCAGGTCCCGGACGGGTCGTAGAAGTTGTAGTCGTGCGTGAAGGTGCCGTCGCCGTTGTTGCCCCGGTACTGGGCCACCAGGTCGGGGTGGTCGAACTGCACGCCCGAGTCGACGCTGGCGATGACGATGCCCTCGCCGCGGTCGTCGTACTGGTTCCACACGTCGTCGGCGTTGATGTCGGCGACGCCCCACTCGGGGGTCTCGTCACCGTTCGCGGACGAATCCGTGGCGCTCTTGGCCGACGAGCCCTTGACCGAAGGGTTCGTGCGCGACGTGGTGATCTTCGCGTCGGAGGTCTCGATGTCGTCGAGCTGGTAGTGCCGCTCCGGCACGATGCTCGCGACGTCCGAGCGCTTCGCCAGCTGATTGATCAGGTCCTGGTCACCGGTCACCTTGACGGTGTTCGCGATCCAGTAACCTTCGTGGCTCACCTTTTCCTTGTCGAGGAAAGAGTTGAGCGACTTCTGGCTGGACTTGGCGTGGGCGCGCAGTTCGCCGTACGCGGCCTTCGCACGGGCCGCGTGGGACTTCTGCTTCTTGGCGGAGGACAGGTCCGCCTGGTCCTTCAGCGTGACGAAGAAGGTCGCCTCGCCACCGCCGTCGACGGCGGTCAGCAGGGCGGAGTCGACCTTCGGGGACGGCGCGGCGTCGGCGGCAGCCGCGGCCGGCGGGCCGATCAGCAGACCGGCGGTGGTGAGCGCGGCGGCCACCAGCGCGGCGGATCTGCGCCGGGACGATCGGGGCAGGTGCATCGGGGGTGCTCCTCCAGGGACGGTACGGGGGAGCCCGGACGTTAGACAGACGCCGTTACTCGGGCATTACAGCCCGCAGTGGGGTCCGGTGGACGAGACCGACGTACGGGACCGCGGTACGGCACCGAGGAGCCGGGCCGGGCACAGGGCCGGCCGGGGGCCCGCCGGGGTGGGCGCCGCGTGCCGGCCGTTCGTCCGTCGCTCGCCGCCCGTGCGGCGGACCGGGCAGGCCGGGCGGCTCCGCACCCCCGCCGGACGCCCCCGAACCGCCACACCTTCGGGGGTCTTTCGGGACCGGTGACCCGGGCGGCCACGCCGTCCGAAGCGCTCCGTGGCGGCGACCGCCCCTGGTCGCGGGCGTATCACGAATGCGGCACTACTGGGCCGAGGGCGGGAACGGGCATAGCGCCCGGCGTCCGGGTGGCGCATACTCAAGGTAATGAAACAGTCAGCCGGATCCCGGCGTCACCTGCCTTCCAGTCCCTTCAACCGCCCGGCCCAGGCGGCCCCACCGGTCGAATGCTTCGACGTGGGCGACCGGGTGTCGCACGACCAGTTCGGCCTCGGGCGCATTCTCGCTGTCGAGGGCGACAACGACGCAGTCCTGATCGACTTCGCCGGGCGTCAGGGGAGGATCCTCAGCCCGTACTCCAAGCTGACCAAGCTCTGAGAGTGCCAAGGACGTGTCGGACGGACATGTCCACGGGCACGAGCGGCCGTCCGCCGGAGGACACCCGGAACCGGGGCACCTGAGAGACACCAGGTGCCCCGGAAGCCGTTCCGGGGCCGCCTCCCCGCGCGCACGGGGCGACGGACGTGCCGGGGCGTACGGCTAGAGCGCCGCGGCCGCGGGCTTCACCATGCCGCGTACGGTGCGTGACTTCACGAACTCGCCCATGGCGGTCATCTCCCACTCGCCGGTGAACTGCTTGATCAGCTTGGCCATCATCACGCCGGTCTGCGGCTCCGTGCTGCTCAGGTCGAAGCGGACCAGCTCCTCGCCGGTGGCCGCGTCGAGCAGCCGGCAGTACGCCTTCGCCACCTCGGTGAACTTCTGGCCGGTGAAGGAGTTCACCGTGAAGACGAGACCCGTGGCCTCCGCAGGGATGCGGCCGAGGTCCACGACGATCACCTCGTCGTCCCCCGCGCCCTCGCCGGTGAGGTTGTCGCCGGAGTGCTTGATCGCGCCGTTGAGGATGGACAGCTTGCCGAAGTAGCAGCTGTCCAGGTGCTTGCGGTCGGGGCCGTACGCGATCACCGAGGCGTCCAGGTCGATGTCCTTGCCCCGGAACGCGGGCTCCCAGCCGAGGCCCATCTTGACCTGCGAGAGCAGCGGCCGGCCGCCCTTGACCAGCGAGACCGTCTGGTTCTTCTGGAGGCTGACCCGGCCCTTGTCGAGGTTGATCTTCCCGGAGGCCGCGGGAGCCGGCGCGGCGGCCGGGGGCGCGGGCGGCGCCGACGGCATCGGCGGTGCGATCCTCGGGTCCACGGGCGCGGCCTGCGGGTACGCCGGTGCGGCCGGGGGAGCCGTCTGCGGGTACGCCTGCGCGGCGGGGGCCGGGGGAGCGGGCTGGGCGGCGGGCTCCTCGACCGTCACGCCGAAGTCCGTGGCGATGCCCGCCAGGCCGTCGGCGTATCCCTGGCCGACCGCGCGGGCCTTCCAGGCGCCCTGGCGGCGGTAGATCTCGATGACCACGAGCGCCGTCTCGGTGCCCAGACGCGGCGGGGTGAACGTCGCGAGGGCGCTGCCGCTGTCGGCGTCGCGCACGGTGGCGGTGGGCTCGATGCCCTGGAAGGTCTGGCCCGCCGCGTCGGGGCTCGCGGTGACGACGATCTTCTCGATCCCCGGCGGCACCGCCCCGGTGTCGACCACGATCGAGTCCGGCGCCGTGCCGCCGCCGGAGCGGTAGGTCACTCCGGGGCCCGAGGGCTGGTTGTAGAAGATGAAGTCGTCGTCGGAGCGGACCTTGCCGTCGGCGGAGAGCAGCAGGCCCGAGACGTCGAGCCGCACCGGGGCGGCGACGTCCACCGCCACGCGGACGGCGGAGAGAGGGATGTTCGAGCCGGGGGTCATTGCGGTCATGACCGGGGTAACGAACGACCCGGCTTTGCCGTTCCCTTACCTTCCGTCCCTTCCGTGCCCTCCGCATCAGTACCCGCACGGGCGAGCGCGCCGGAGGGGGCCGCGCGCCCCCTCCGGGCGGGCCCGGGGTGTTCTCCGCCGGTCCGGAGGCTCAGTACGGCCAGATCGGCGGGTCGGTGACGAAGGGGCCGCCGACGTGCGTCTGGGCCGGGTCGGCCGGGTCCAGCTCGCCGAACTCGGCGACCAGCTTCTCCGCGAACCGCTCCGAGTCGTCCTCCGGCTCGTACCCGAGCGCCCGGGCGGTCGACAGGTCCCACCACAGCCGGGTGTTGGCGGAGGAGCCGTAGACCACCGTGTGGGCGACGTCCGGGGCGGTGAGCGCCGCGTGGAAGAGGCGGGCGCCGTCCTCGGGGCTCATCCAGACCGAGAGCATCCGCACCGACGTCGGCTCGCGGAAGCAGGAGCCGATGCGGACCGAGACGGTCTCGACGCCGTGCTTGTCCTGGTAGAGCTGGGCCAGGTCCTCGCCGAAGGACTTGGAGAGGCCGTAGAAGGTGTCGGGACGCCGGGGCGTGTCGACACCGATGAGCGGCTCACCGGCCGCCGGGGCGGGGGTCCAGCCGATCGCGTGGTTGGAGGAGGCGAACACGATCCGGCGCACGCCCTCCTCGCGGGCCGCCTCGTACAGGTTGTACGTGCCCTCGACGTTGGCGCGCAGGATCTTGTCGAAGGAGGCTTCCAGTGAGATGCCGGCGAGGTGGATGATCGCGTCGACGCCGCGTACGGCTTCGCGCAGCGCCTCCCGGTCGGCCAGGTCGGCCACGATCGCGTCCGGCTCGCCCTCGATCGGCACGAGGTCGAAGAGGCGCAGCTCGTATCCGTACGCCGGGAGCAGCTCGCGCATCAGCGTGCCGAGACCGCCGGCGGCTCCGGTGAGCAGAATCGTGCGGGGAGCGGGCAAACCGGGCACTGGGCCTCCTCGGCGCGGCGGGGAGTGCACCGCGACACGCCAGATTCATGGACGATATTCACATGCGTGGACAACGTAGGGAGGGGTGGCGGTGCGCGTCAAGGGGTGAGGGGCGCGTCGAACTCGCTTCGACCGTCACGGTTTCCGCCTTGACCGCCCCCGGGAAACTGCCTTAGCGTGACGTCGTTCATGAATATGGACATCAATCAGAATTGTGTACGCCCGGAACTCGCTCAGGGAGCGCCCGTGACCTCAGCCCCCCTCGCCGCCCGGCTCACCGCAGTCGCCGGGCCGCTCTTCTTCCCCGTCACCGCGTACGGCCCGGACGGGGACGTGGACCTCGCCGCGTTCCGCCGTCACGTCCGGGCGGGCATCGACGCCGGCGCGGCGGCGGTCTTCGCCTGCTGCGGCACCGGCGAGTTCCACGCGCTGACCCCCGCCGAGTTCGGGCGGGTCGTCGCCGCGGCGGTCGAGGAGACCGCCGGACAGGTACCCGTCGTCGCCGGGGCCGGCTACGGCACCGCCCTGGCGGTGGAGTACGCCAAGCTCGCCGAGGCGGCCGGTGCGGACGGGCTCCTCGCCATGCCCCCGTACCTCGTCGTCGCCGACCAGCGGGGGCTGCTCGCGCACTACACCGCGCTGGCCGCGGCGACGAGCCTGGAGACGATCGTCTACCAGCGCGACAACGCCGTCTTCACCCCCGAGACCGTCGTCGCCCTGGCCCGTACGCCCGGCATCATCGGCCTCAAGGACGGGGTCGGCGACCTGGACCTGATGCAGCGCATCGTCAGCGCCGTCCGCACCGCGCTGCCCGGCGGCGACTTCCTGTACTTCAACGGGCTGCCCACCGCCGAACTCACCGGTCTCGCCTACCGGGGCATCGGGGTCACGCTCTACTCCTCCGCCGTCTTCGCCTTCGCCCCCGACATCGCGCTCGCCTTCTACCGCGCGCTCGCATCGGGCGACGACGCGTTCGCCGACGCCCTGCTGGACCGGTTCTACCGGCCGCTGGTCGAACTGCGCGCCAAGGGGCGCGGCTACGCCGTCTCCCTGGTCAAGGCCGCCGTACGGCTCCAGGGGCTCGACGTCGGCGAGGTGCGCACCCCGCTCACCGAACCGCCCGCCGCGCACGTCAAGGAGCTCGCCCAGATCATCGACGACGGCCGGGCCCTGCTGGCGGAGCGAGCCGTGGGAGGCGGGGCGTGAAGTCCTCGGCGTTCCTCTACCCCTGGGACGTCGTCGGCGACCCGGACGCCGCCGCCCGCATCGCGGGACTCGGCGTCCATCAGGTGACCCTCGCCTCGGCGTACCACTCCACCCGGGCGCTCACCCCGCGTCACCCCGCGACCCGGATCGTCACCGCCTCGTACGCGGCGGTGCTCTACCCGCCGGACGAGAAGCGGTGGGCGGGGCGGGAGTTGGCGCCCAGGAGGCAGAACTGGACCCCGGGCGAGGACCCTTGGGCCGCCGCCGCCGAAGCGCTCGCCGACGCCGGTCTGGAGGTGCACAGCTGGGTCGTCCTCGCGCACAACTCCCGCCTCGGCGAGGAGTTCCCCGGGACGTCCGTGGTCAACGCCTACGGGGACCGCTATCCGTGGGCCCCGTGCATCGCCCGGCCCGAGGTCCGTGCCCACCTCGTCGACCTGGCCGCCGAGGCGGCCGCCCGGCCCGGCGCGCGCGGCACCGAGCTGGAGTCGTGCGGCTGGTACGGCTTCGCGCACCTGCACGGCCACGACAAGGTCCAGGGGGTGACGCTCGGCGAGGCGGCCCAGTACCTTATGTCGCTCTGCTTCTGCGCCGAATGCGCTGCCGGGTACGCCCGGCACGGGCTCGACCCGGACGGGCTGCGCGCCGCCGTGCGCCGCGCGCTGGAACCCGTCTGGACGGGGGCCGAACCCGCGGCCGGCTGGGCGGGAGTGGCGGAGCTGCTCGGCGCCGAGACGGCGGCGGCCACCCTCGGATGGCGCCGTGAGGTCGCCCACGGCCTCCAGGAGGCCGCCGTCGCCGCCGTACGGGAGGCCGCGGCCGGGGCGGCGGCCGGAGAGGGGCACGGGGAGGGCTTCCAGGTCCTGCTGCACGCGGACCCGGCGTTCCACCGGACCGGCGCCAACGTCGGCGTCGACCCCGGGCACATCCTCTCCGTCGCCGACGGCGTGGTGCTGCCGTGCACCGGCGGCGACACCGCCCGCGAGGCGGTCCTCGGACCCTTCGCGGACCACCGGGGCGTGCTCGCCGCCAACTTCGGCGTGGTCTCCGGCATGGGCGGCAGCCCCGCCACGCTGGAGCGCGACGCCGCCCACGCCGCGTCCCTGGGCGCCACCGAACTCCGGCTCTACCACGCCGGACTGGCCTCCGACTCCGACCTCGCGGCCGTCTCCGGCGCCCTGGGCCGCATCGCCGGATGAGCCGTACGAGCCGGATGAATGGCACGAGCCGTACTAACCGTACGAGTCGGATGAACCGGACACGCCGGGCGGGATGACGCCCGCCGGGGCATGAGACGGCCCGTACCGGATTCCGGTACGGGCCGCACCGGCTGCCCCGACACGACGACCGGCGGGAGACCTGACCTCCCGCCGGTCGTCGGCATGCCCGCAGCCGGACACGGCCCGGGGGTGCGCGCTGCCTGTACGCCCCGTACCGCGGGCGGCCCGTCTGCGTCCCGTCGCCCCGGCGGCACGAGCCGGCTCCGGCGCCCGCTCCCGCACCCGTCCGCGCCCCGTCGCCCCGGCGGCACGAGCCCGCTCCGACCTGCGCCGCAGCGTCCCGTGGACCACGTCCCGTTCAACGTCCGTGCCCGGCAAGCGGCATGGTGCTCGCGAAGTCGAGCGAACTTCTTCTGTCGGAAGCGTTGACGAAACATCGCGCCCGCTTTAGCTTCATCGCGTCGTACTTCGTACGTCATATATGAGACGCGATACGCGAGATGCGAGAGCCCTTCATGACTTTTGCGCCCACCCCGATCCCGTCCAGGACGCAGTTCGTGCTGGAGGCGATCAAGCACGCGATCCTGACGGCCCGGCTCCAGCCGGGGCAGGCGCTCGTGGAGACCGAACTCGCCGCGCGGTTCGGGGTGTCGAAGACGCCGGTACGCGAGGCGCTGAAGACGCTCGCCGGCACCGGCCTGGTGGTCATGAGCCAGTACAAGGGCGCCACCGTCCGGCTCGTGGACGCCGAGATGGCGCGCGAGATCTACGACGTACGGCTGCTGCTCGAACCCGAGGCGCTGCGCCGCACGATCACCTGCGGAGCCTCTCTCGACGCGGCCCAAGAGGCCCTGGAGCGTGCCGACTCGGCACCCGACAAGGCCGAACGCTCCCTCGCCAACCGGGACTTCCACCGCGCCCTGTACCTGCCGTGCGGCAACCCGCTGCTGGGCCGGATGCTCGACGAGGTCCGCGACCAGGCGGCGCTCGTCTCCACCGTGGCCTGGGCGAGCAACCCGTCCTGGGAGCACGAGGCGGCCGAGCACCGGGAGATCCTGCGGCTCGCGCTCGGCGCGGACGCCGCGGGCGCGGCGGCCGCTCTCCACGAACACATCGCGTCGTTCGTGCGCCGCGCCTTCCCCGACGGCACCGTCGCCGCCGACAAGGGCGGTCAGGCGTGAACCACATCGACGAAAGGCCAGTTGGCATGGACCTCATCCCGCTCAAGGCGGCCCTCGCCGACGTCGTGGCGATCCCCGTGACCCCGTTCGCGGAGGACGGGACGATCGACAAGGACACCCACCGGGCGCTGCTGCGGCGGCTCCTCGACGGCGGCGTCCGCATCGTCACGCCCAACGGAAACACCGGGGAGTTCTACGCGCTCACCCCGAAGGAGCGGCGGGCCGTCACCGAGCTGACCATCGACGAGGTGAGAGGCCGGGCCACCGTCCTGGTGGGCGTCGGGCACGACGTGCCCACCGCCGTCGCCGCCGCCGAGCACGCCCGGGACGCGGGTGCCGAACTGGTCATGGTGCACCAGCCGGTCCACCCGTACGTCTCCCAGGACGGCTGGGTCGACTACCACCGCGCGATCGCCGAGGCCGTTCCGGAGCTCGGGGTCGTCCCGTACATCCGCAACCCGCTGCTCGCCGGTGAGAAGCTCGCCGAACTCGCCGACCACTGCCCCAACGTGATCGGCGTCAAGTACGCCGTACCGGACGCCGCCCGCTTCGGCGCCTTCGCCCGGGACGCGGGACTGGACCGGTTCGTGTGGATCGCCGGCCTCGCCGAGCTGTACGCCCCCTCGTACTTCGCCACCGGCGCCACCGGCTTCACCTCCGGCCTCGTCAACGTCGCCCCCGCCGTCTCGCTCGGCATGCTGGAGGCGCTGCGGGCCGGCGACTACGCCGCCGCCATGAAGATCTGGGAGCGCATCCGCCGCTTCGAGGAGCTGCGCGCCGACCGGCAGTCCGCCAACAACGTCACCGTCGTCAAGGAGGCGCTCGCGGTCCTCGGCCTCTGCCGCCGCGACGTCCGCGCCCCCAGCCGGGTCCTGCCCGAGGCGCAGCGCGCCGAGGTCGCCGACCAGATCGCCGGGTGGTCCGTGTGAGCACCCGCATCGCTCCCGAGGAGCTCCGCAGCCACCAGTGGTACGGCACCGACGGACTCCGCTCGTTCAGCCACAAGGCGCGCACCCGGCAGCTGGGTTACCTCCCCGAGGAGCACCTCGGCAAGCCGGTGATCGCGATCCTCAACACCTGGTCCGACATCAACCCCTGCCACGTCCACCTCCGCGACCGGGCGCAGGCCGTCAAGCGCGGGGTGTGGCAGGCGGGCGGCTTCCCGCTCGAATTCCCCGTCTCCACGCTGTCGGAGACGTTCCAGAAGCCGACCCCGATGCTCTACCGCAACATGCTCGCCATGGAGACCGAGGAGCTGCTGCGCTCCTACCCGGTCGACGGGGCCGTGCTGATGGGCGGCTGTGACAAGTCGACGCCCGCGCTGCTGATGGGCGCGGCCTCCGTCGACCTGCCGGCCGTCTTCGTACCGGCCGGACCGATGCTGCCGGGCCACTGGCGCAACGAAGTCCTGGGCTCCGGCACCGACATGTGGAAGTACTGGGACGACAAGCGGGCCGGCATCATCGGCGACTGCGAGATGGCCGAACTGGAGAACGGGCTCGCCCGCTCCCCGGGCCACTGCATGACGATGGGCACCGCCTCCACCCTGACGGCCGCCGCCGAGGCGCTGGGCGTCACCGTCCCGGGCGCCTCCTCGATCCCCGCCGTCGACTCCGGCCACGACCGGATGGCCGCGCAGTCCGGTCTCCGTATCGTCGAACTGGTGTGGCAGCAACGAACGTTGTCGCAGATCCTCACCCCGGAGGCGTACGAGGACGCCGTCGCCACCGTCCTCGCGCTCGGCGGCTCCACCAACGCCGTCATCCACCTCATCGCGATGGCCGGCCGCTCCGGCATCAAGCTCTCCCTCGACGACTTCGACCGCATCGCCCGCACCGTGCCGGTGCTCGCCAACCTCCGTCCCGGCGGCAAGTACCTCATGGAGGACTTCCACTTCGCGGGCGGGCTCCCCGGCTTCCTCTCCCGGCTCACCGACGTCCTCCACCTGGACCGGCCCACCGTCACCCACGACACCCTGCGCGAACAGCTCGACGGGGCGCTCGTCCACGACGACGACGTCATCCGGGACCGCGACAAGCCGCTCGCCGACGAAGGCGGGGTCGCGGTGCTCCGCGGCAACCTCTGCCCGGACGGCGCGGTCATCAAGCACATCGCCGCCGAACAGCACCTGCTCCGCCACACCGGCCCCGCCGTCGTCTTCGACGACTACCGGGAGATGCAGCGCACCATCAACGACCCGGCCCTGGCCATCACCCCGGACCATGTGCTGGTGCTCCGCAACGCCGGCCCCAAGGGCGGCCCCGGGATGCCCGAGTACGGCATGCTGCCGATCCCGGACTACCTGCTGAAGCAGGGGGTGCGCGACATGGTGCGGATCTCCGACGCCCGGATGAGCGGCACGAGTTACGGGGCCTGCGTGCTGCACATCGCGCCCGAGTCGTTCGTCGGCGGCCCGCTCGCCCTCGTCCGCACCGGCGACCCCATCACCCTGGACGTGGCGGCCCGCCGCCTCAGTCTCGACATCGACGACGAGGAACTGGAGCGCCGCCGCGCCGCCTGGACCCCGCCGCCCGCCCGGTACGGCCGCGGCTACGGCGCGCTGTACCAGGACCAGATCACGCAGGCCGACACCGGCTGCGACTTCGCCTTCCTGGCCCGCGAGGGCGACGTACCCGACCCGTACGCCGGCTGACACCGGCGCCGCAGCACCCCGGCGCACCCCCTCCTTCCGAGAAGCCCTCCGGGGCCTCGCACGGCAAGGAGAAAGCGCTTGCAGCAGGACCGCACCACGACCGGAAACACGAGAGAACGGAGAGGTGTCATGGCACAAGCTGCCGCCGTGGCCAAACCGCCCAAGGTGCCCAGGCGCCGTTCGGCGAACCCCCGCAAACTGCCCTATCTGCTGATCGCGCCCGCCGGTCTGCTGATGGTGGGGTTCATCGCCTATCCGGTCATCAGCGTCTTCTACTACAGCCTGCAGAACTACAACGTCACCAAGCCCTGGCGGAACGGCTTCGCCGGCCTGGACAACTACACCAGGATCTTCACCGACGACGACCAGTTCTGGACCACCCTCGGCTTCAGCGCCCAGTGGGTCGTCACCCAGGTCAGCCTCCAGCTCGTGCTGGGCCTCGCCCTGGCGCTGATCGTCAACCAGTCCTTCATCGGCCGCGGCATCTCCCGCGCGATGGTCTTCTCGCCCTGGGCCGTCTCCGGCGTGCTGACCAGCACCATCTGGATCCTGCTCTACAACTCCTCGACAGGGTTCAGCCGTTACCTCGCGGACGCAGGCATCGGCGACTACGGCACCTCGGTCCTCTCCGACACCGGGACCGTCTTCTGGGCCGCCACCGTCTCCGAACTCTGGCGCGGTGTCCCCTTCTTCGCCATCCTCATCCTCGCCGACCTCCAGTCCGTCTCCAAGGAGCTCTACGAGGCGGCCTCGGTGGACGGCGCCGGACGGTTCCGGCAGTTCTTCCACATCACCCTGCCGCACCTGCGGGACGCGATCGTCCTCTCCACACTGCTCCGCGCGGTCTGGGAGTTCAACAACGTGGACCTGCTGTACACCCTCACGGGCGGCGGACCGGCGGGCGTGACCACCACGCTCCCGCTCTACGTCGCCAACACCGGCATCGACGGACACGACTTCGGCTACGCGTCCGCGCTGACCACCGTCGCCTTCGTCATCCTGCTCTTCTGCTCGATCGTCTATCTGCGCCTGAGCAAGTTCGGAGGCGACCACAAATGACTGCCGCACTCGCCGAGAAGACCGGCACCACCCCGCCTCCGGTCGCCGACGTGCCGCCGCCGGCCGGCAACCGCCGCCGCGGACGCGAGCGTTCTTACGACGACGTCCCGCGCTGGCAGATCTACGTGCCCCTCGGCATCTACCTGCTCTTCACGCTCATCCCGTTCTACTGGATGCTCCTCTTCGCGGTCCGCCCCGCGGGCTCCACCTCGCTGGTGCCCTGGCCGATGACCGGCGAGCACTTCGAGAAGGTCTGGACGGAACGCAGCTTCGCCGTCTTCTTCCAGAACAGCATGATCGTCGGCATCGCCACCCTGATCGCCACCACCCTGGTCGCCCTGGCCGGCGGATACGCCCTGGCCCGCTTCGACTTCAAGATCAAGGGCGCCTTCATGCTGGCGCTGCTCTGCTCGCAGTTCATCCCGGGCGCGCTGATGCTCGTACCGCTCTTCGAGATCTTCAAGAACCTCCAGATGATCAACTCGCTGGGCAGCGTGGTCATCGCGGAGACCGTCTTCCAGCTCCCCCTGTCGATCATCCTCATCAGCGGGTTCATCAAGAACGTGCCCGTCACGCTGGAAGAGGCCGCCTGGGTGGACGGATGCTCGCGCTTCCGCGCCTTCTGCGCCGTCGTCCTCCCGCTGCTGCGGCCCGGGCTGATCGCCGTCGGCTCCTTCGCCTTCGTGCACAGCTGGAACCACTTCCTGTTCGCCCTGATGTTCCTCAGCGAGCAGGACAAGCAGACGATCCCGGTCGGCCTGAACACCCTCATCGGCGCGGACAGCGTCGACCTGGGCGCGCTGGCCGCGGGCGGAGTCATCGCCGCGGTCCCCGTGGTGATCGTCTTCGCCTTCATCCAGAAGTGGCTGATCACCGGCTTCAGCGCCGGTGCGGTGAAGGGCTGACCCGCGATGACCACCCCCCTCCCCATCGTCCTCGCCGGCGCCAGGGGCCACGGCCGCTGGCACCTCGCCAACATCGAACGCCTCCAGCACCAGGGCGTCTTCCGGCTCGCCGGGATCTGCGAGCTCGACCCCCTGACCGACGCCGAGCTCGGCGCCTTCGCCGGTCAGCACGTGCAGCAGTCCTCCGACTTCGGGGCGCTGCTCGACGCCACCGGCGCCCGCGTGGCCGTCGTCTGCACCCCGATCCCGACCCACACCGACCTCGCCCTGACCGCCGCCCGGCGCGGCGTCCACCTCCTCCTGGAGAAGCCCCCGGCGGCCACCTTCGCCGACTTCACCCGGATGAGCGACGGCGTACGGGAGGCGGGCACCGCCTGCCAGATCGGCTTCCAGTCCTTCGGCTCGCACGCCGTGCCCGCCATCCGCGAACTCGTCGCGGACGGCGCCATCGGATCGGTCCGGGGCATCGGCGCGGCCGGCGCCTGGGTGCGCGAGGAGGCCTACTACCGGCGCGCGCCCTGGGCCGGGCGCCGCCGGCTCGGCGGCGCCGACGTGGTCGACGGAGTCCTCACCAACCCCCTCGCCCACGCCGTCGCCACCGCCCTCGAACTCGCGGACCGTGGCACCGCCGCCGACGTCGCCGACATCGAGACCGAGCTCTTCCGGGCCCACGACATCGAGGCCGACGACACCAGCAGCCTCCGCGTCACCACCACCGACGGCCTGAAGGTGGCGGTCTGCGTCACCCTCTGCGCCGAACGCGCCGCCGAGCCGTACGTCGTCGTCCACGGCGACCGGGGCCGGATCACCTTCTGGTACAAGCAGGACCGGGTCCTCCTCCAGCGCGCCGGACACGGCCCCGAGGAGACCGTGCACGGCCGCACCGACCTGCTGGAGAACCTCGCCGCCCACCTCGACCACGGCACCCCCCTCCTGGTCCCCCCGCACCGCACCGGCGCCTTCATGCGCGTGGTCGAGGCGGTACGCACCGGAGCCGAGCCCACCGCGCTGCCCGCCGACGCCTGGTACGGCGAACCCGCCACCCAGGGACCCCGGCGCGTGGTCAAGGGCATCGACGCCGTGGTCGACGCGGGCGCCGACGCCCTCGCCCTCTTCTCCGAACTCGGCGTCCCCTGGGCCCGCTCCCGCGAGGTGAGCGCCTCGTGACCACGCTGCGCCTCAGCTGTGCGGGCCGCCCCGTGGGCCGCTACGGCTACCACCCCGACGTCCACGACGGCCGCCCCTACCTGCACCCCGTCACCACCCTCGGGGGAACCCCCGTCACCGAGGAGCGCCCCGCCGACCACCTGCACCACCTCGGCGCCTCGGTCGCCGTGCCCGACGTCGCCGGGTACAACTTCTGGGGCGGGCGCACCTTCGTCCGCGGCCAGGGCCCCACCGTCCTCGACAACCACGGGGTGCAGCGCCACCTCGGGTGGAAGCTCCGCGACCCGGACGGCTTCGTGGAGGAGCTCGGCTGGGAGGCCGGCGGCGCCGAACTGCTGCGCGAGCACCGCACGGTGGCCGTCGTCCCGCTGACCGACACCGCCTGGGCGCTGGACTTCTCCTTCTCCCTCACCAACCGCAGCCGCACCGCCCTGTCCATCGGCAGCCCCGCCACCAACGGCCGCCCCGGCGCCGGGTACGGCGGCTTCTTCTGGCGGGCCCCCAAGGAGGAGCGGGCACCCGAGGTGTTCAGCGCCACCCTCGAGGGCGAGGCGGCGGTGCACGGCGCCCGGGCCGACTGGCTGGCCCTCGCCGGCGACAGCTGGACCCTCGTCTTCGCCGGGGCGACCGGGGAGACCCGGCGCGACCCGTGGTTCGTCCGCACCGCGGAGTACCCGGGCGTCGGCTCCTCCCTCGCGGCCGAGGACCGGCTGCCGGTGGCGCCCGGCGCGACCGTCGTACGGCGGGTCGTGACCGTCGTCGCGGACGGGACGCTCGGCCGCGACGAGGCGGCGGCCCTCGTCCGCAAGGTGGTGACGGCATGAGCCCGAGGCCCTGGACCGCCGACCTCGGCGACGGCACCTACCGCAACCCCGTGCTCAACGCCGACTGGTCCGACCCGGACCTGGTGCGCGTCGGCGACGACTACTACCTCACCGCGTCCAGCTTCGGCCGCGCCCCCGGACTGCCGCTGCTGCACTCCCGGGACCTGGTCAACTGGTCCCTGATCGGACACGCCCTCGACACCCTGGAACCGGCCGCCGACTTCGCGGCTCCGCGCCACGACCGTGGCGTCTGGGCACCCTCGATCCGCCACCACGCGGGCCGGTTCTGGATCTTCTGGGGCGACCCCGACCACGGCATCCAGCAGATCAACGCCGAGGACGTACGCGGCCCGTGGAGCGCTCCGCACCTGGTGAAGGCGGGCAAGGGCCTGATCGACGCCTGCCCGCTCTGGGACGAGGAGACCGGCGAGGCCTACCTCGTGCACGCCTGGGCGAAATCCCGCTCCGGGATCAAGAACCGGCTGACCGGCCACCGGATGAGCGCCGACGGCCGCGAACTCCTCGACGAGGGGGCGACGTTGATCGACGGGGACCTGATCCCCGGCTGGTTCACCCTGGAGGGCCCCAAGGTCTACCGGCACGAGGGCGAGTTCTGGATCCTCGCCCCGGCCGGCGGGGTGACCACGGGCTGGCAGGGCGCGTTCCGGTCGAAGGACTTCTTCGGCCCGTACGAGGAACGCGTCGTCCTGGCCCAGGGCCGCACCGCCGTCAACGGCCCCCACCAGGGCGGCTGGGTCCGCACCCCGGCGGGCGAGGACTGGTTCCTGCACTTCCAGGAGCGGGGCGCGTACGGCAGGGTCGTCCACCTCCAGCCGATGCGCTGGGACGAGGAGGGCTGGCCGGTCCTCGGCGACGAGGGCGAACCCGTCCTCACGCACGCCAAGCCGATCGCGCCCCAACAGCCCGTGGGTGCACCGGCGTTCGCCGACGGCTTCCCCGGAGGCCGCTACGGCCGGCAGTGGCAGTGGACCGCCAACCCGCGGGCCGGCTGGACCGTCGAGCACGCCGGGGACGGACTGCGCCTCGCCTGCGTCCGCACCCCGCACGCGCACGACCTGCGGACCCTGGCGAACGTACTCGTGCAGCGGCTGCCCGCCGAGGAGTTCACCGTGGAGGTGGAGCTCGCCCTCGGCAGCGAGGTACCCGGAGCCAAGGCCGGACTCGCCGTACTCGGCGACGCGTTCAGCTGGATCGGCCTCGAACGCGGTGAGGACGGTTCGGTCTCGCTCGTGCACCGGTACGCCGAGAGCGTCGCCGAACACGAACGGGACGCCGCACCGGGCCGCCCCGCGCCCGAGGGGCGGGTCCGGCTCCGCGTCGAGGTGAGCGCCGGAGCCCGCTGCCGCTTCCACGCCGACACCGGGGACGGCTTCCGCGCCTCCGGCCAGGTCTTCGCAGCCGAACCGTGGCGCTGGGTCGGCGCACTGCTCGGCCTCTTCGCCACCGCCCCCGCCGGTACGGGCCCCGCGGGCACCGCCGAGTTCACCGCCTTCGGGACCCCCACGCCGCCCGCCTGAACCGCACCACCCCGCTCCACCCGAGGAACCCGCGCCACCGCCCGTACGCGCACCGTCGCGCGTACGGGCACCACCGGACACCGGTCGCCCCGCACCACCGCACGTCACGCACCTTCGCACCGGCACCTCGCACGTCACGCACGGCCGCACCGCCCGCACCGCCGCACGTCACGCACTGCCCGCACGGCCACACCTGCACCACACGCACGGAACGCCGCACCGCAGCACGGACACATCTGCACCGCACGTATGGGAGCCGCAATGACGCACCTCCGTACCTCGCGCACCCGGGGAAGCACGCTCGCCGCTGTGCTCGCCCTGGCCGGGGCCTTCCTCCTGCCGGCGAGCCCGGCCGCCGCGGCGGCCCCCGCCTCCGCACCGGCCGGCGCGGGACCCGCCGCCCAGCACGGCGCCTGGTCCGACACCCCGCACGGGTTCGCCTCCCTGGCGGGCGGGACCACCGGAGGGGCGGGCGGCCCGGTCGTCACCGTCACCACCCCCGCCGATCTGGCGACGTACGCGGGTGCCGAGGGGCCTTACACCATCAGGGTCGCCGGCTCACTGGCCGTGGAACCCTTCGGCCACGACATCGACGTGACCTCGGACAAGACCATCGTCGGCGTCGGGGACACCGCCGAGATCGTCCACGGCGAACTCCATCTGAACCCCGGCACCCACAACGTGATCATCCGCAACCTCACCATCCGCGACTCGTACATCGAGGGCGACTGGGACGGGAAGACCACGGACTTCGACGCCATCCAGATGGACACCGCCGACCACGTCTGGATCGACCACAACCGCTTCACGCACATGGGCGACGGGCTGCTCGACATCCGCAAGGACAGCCGGTACATCACCGTCTCGTACAACCAGTTCGCCGACCACAACAAGGCGTTCGGGATCGGCTGGACGACGAACGTCACCACCGAGATCACCATCGACCACAACTGGTTCACCGGCACCAAGCAGCGCAACCCCTCGGCGGACAACTGCGCCTACGCCCACCTCTACAACAACTACGTCTCCGCGCAGGTCGCGGACGGCGACCCGGTGTGGACGTACGGCAACTGGGCGCGCGGCGCCACGAAGATGGTCATCGAGAACAGCTACTACAGGGACGTCCAGCACCCGTACCAGGCCGACGCCACCGCCCAGCTCGTGCAGCGCGGCTCGATCCTGAAGCACACCACGGGCCGTACCGACGCCTGGGGCGCGGCCTTCGACCCGCACGCCTTCTACCCGTACCGGCTGGACCGCGCCGCCGACGTGCCGGGGATCGTCACCCGCGACTCCGGCCCGCAGAAGGACATCGGTACCGACACCGTGCTGCGGGTCCCCGCCGACTACGCCACCGTGCAGGCGGCCGTCGACGCCGTGCCGCAGGGCAACGACGGCCGGATCACCGTGCGCCTGGCGCCCGGCACCTACCGGGAGCACGTCCGCATCGGCAAGAACCAGCCGTACGTCTCCCTCGTCGGCACCGGCAAGCGCCGCTCCGACACCCTGATCGTCTTCGACACCCCGCAGGGCGAACTCAAGCCGGACGGCACCACCCAGGGTTCCACCGGCAGCGCCACCGTCCTGGTGGAGGGCCACGACTTCACGGCCGAGAACCTCACCTTCTCCAACGACTTCGACGAGGCCGCCGTGGAGATCAGCGGCGAGCAGGCGCTCGCCGTGAAGACCACCGGCGACCGCCTGACCTTCGAGAACACCGCGTTCCTCGGCAACCAGGACACCCTGATGACCGACACCCCGGCGCTCACCCAGAAGGCCCGCGTCTACCTCACCGGCTCGTACGTCGAGGGCGACGTCGACTTCATCTACGGCCGCGCCACCACCGTCGTCGAGAACTCCGTGATCAAGGCGCTCAGCCGCGGCTCGGACACCAACAACGGCTACATCACGGCCGCTTCGACCTGGAAGGAGAACCCGTACGGCATCCTGATCACCCGCAGCCGGATCATCAGCGACGCCCCTCGGGACACCTTCCACCTCGGCCGCCCCTGGCACCCGAGCGGCAACCCGGACGCGATCGGCCAGGTGCTGATCCGCGAGACCTCGCTGCCCGCCGCCGTCAAGGCGAGCCCCTGGTCCGACATGAGCGGCTTCTCCTGGCGGGAAGCCCGGTTCAGCGAGTACCGGACCCACGGTCCCGGCGCCGCCGCCACCACGGACCGCCCCCAGATGTCCCCGGCCGACGCCGCGCTCCACGAGGTGGGCGACTACCTCGCGGGCGACGACGGCTGGGCACCGCACCGCCGGCGCTGACGCCCCCCACCTGCACGGCGTACACGGCACACCCGTACCCACCCACAGAGAAGAGCAGAACCATGACCATTTCCAAGAAGTACCGGGGGCGCGCCGCGGCAGCGGTCTCGCTGACCGCGATGCTCGCCCTGACGGCCACCGCCTGCGGCGACGACGGCAGCGGCTCCGGCACCGAGGGCAGCGGCAAGGGCGAGATCACCTTCTGGGACAACAACGGCGGCCCGCGCACCGCCATCTGGACCGAGATCATCAAGGATTTCGAGAAGGAGAACCCGGACATCAAGGTCAAGTACGTCCCGATCCCGATCGCCGACGTGCAGTCCAAGTACGACACCGCGATCGCCGGCGGCGGCCTGCCGGACGTGGGCGGCGTGGGCACCGCCTACCTCGCCAACATCGTCTCCCAGGAGGCGCTGGAGCCGGTCCAGGACCGGATCGAGGAGTCCTCGCTCAAGGGCAAGCTCGTCGAGGGCATGGTGGCGAGCGTCAAGGACGCCGGCGGCCGGGGCGACGACATGTACTCCGTGCCGACCTCCGCGAACAACGGAACCCTCTGGTACAGAACCGACCTGTTCCAGGCCGCGGGGCTGGAAGCCCCCTCCACCTGGGCGAAGTTCTACGACGCGGCCGACAAGCTGACCGACTCCAAGAACAACAAGTTCGGCTACACCATCCGGGGCGGGGCGGGCTCCATCGCCCAGGCCCTGGACGCCGCCTACGGCCAGTCCGGCATCACGGACTTCTGGAACGGCGACACGACGACGGTCAACGACCCGAAGAACGTCGCCGCGCTGGAGAAGTACGTCGGCCTGTTCAAGAAGGCGACGCCGTCCGCCGACGTCAACAACGACTTCACCAAGATGGTCGCGCAGTGGGACACCGGCACCATCGGGATGCTCAGCCACAACCTCGGTTCCTATCAGGACCACGTGAAGGCGCTCGGCGCGGACAAGTTCGCCGGCATCCCGAACCCGATCGGTGACAGCGGCACCCGCGTCCAGGTCTCCAACCCGGTCGACGGACTCGGCCTCTTCCGCAGCAGCAAGAACAAGACCGCCGCCTGGAAGTTCATCGAGTTCGCCGCCTCGCACGCCTCCAACAGCAAGTGGAACGAGTCGGCCGGCGCCATCCCCGCCAACACCGAGGCCGCGCAGGACCCGTGGATCACCGCCTCCGAGCCGACCGCGCTCGCGGCCAAGGCCCTCACCGACGGCTCCACCAAGATCGTGAACCTGCCCTACTACCTGCCCGACTGGAACAACATCAGCAAGGCCGACAACGAGCCGGAGTTCCAGAAGCTGCTGCTCGGCAAGGTCTCCGCGAAGGACTTCCTGGACAAGATCGCCAAGGAGCTGAACGCCGCCCAGAAGGAGTGGAAGGAACTGGGCAACGGCTGATCCACGCCCGCCCGTCCACACCCCACCACCCCGCATGCCGGGGCCGGCGGCGGCCCGGGACCACCCCCGCCGCCGGCCCTCTCCATCCCGTCCCCTCCATCCCGTCCAGTGAGGCAGGTACACCGTGTCACTCACCCGCAGACGGACGGCGGCCGCACTCGCGGCCCTGCCCCTGGCCCTCGCCGCCACTCCGGCGACGGCGAAGAGCGCCGGACGGCGCCCCCGCCCCCGCACCCTGCACATCGCCGGCGACTCGACGGCGGCCCAGAAGTACGCGGACGCGGCGCCCGAGACCGGCTGGGGCATGGCCCTGCCGTTCTTCCTCGGCCCCGGCCTGAGAGTCGCCAACCACGCGATGAACGGCCGCAGTTCGAAGAGCTTCATCGACGAGGGGCTGCTCGCCGCACTGCTCGTGGACGTCCGCGCCGGTGACTTCCTGCTCATCCAGTTCGGGCACAACGACGAGAAGACCACCGACCCGCTGCGCGGCACCGACCCCTGGACCACCTACCAGGACCACCTGCGGACGTACGTCACCCAGGCCCGCGCGCGCCACGCCCGGCCCGTCCTGCTCACCCCGATCGAGCGCCGCCGCTTCGCCGAGGACGGCACCGCCAAGCCGAGCCACGGCGAGTACCCGGCCGCCATGCGGGCACTGGCCGCCGAGGAACGCGTACCGCTGATCGACGCCCAGGCACTCACCCTGGCCCGCTGGCAGCAGCTGGGTCCGGACGCCACCCAGGACTACTTCAACTGGCAGGCGCCCGGGGAGTCCCCCAACTACCCGGACGGGGTGCAGGACAACACGCACCTCCAGCCGCGCGGTGCCGTCGACGTGGCCCGGACGACCGCCCGCGCCCTCCTGGACGCCCGCGTGCTCGCGCCCGGCGAGGTGCGCCGGCTCGACGCCCCCGTCCCCACCGAGTGGATCACCTGGCCGCAGCCATGACCCCCGATCTCCGCCCCACCGGACCACGGCACCACCCCCGGCACCGCCCGTCCCCCCACTCCGTCGCACTCCCCACCCCCATCCGTCGCACCGAACGAAGGAACCCCATGCCCGCACGCATGCGTCACATCCGTGCCATCACCGTGGTGATGGGCTGCGCCTCCCTCGCCCTCGCCGTGTCGCTGCCCGCCCAGGCCGCCTCCCGGCCGCACGCGAACCCGGTCGAGCGCGCCGTGCTCCCCGCCCACGACGGCTGGGCCGCCGCGGACGGCTCGACCACCGGCGGTTCGAAGGCCACCCGCGACCACGTCTACACGGTGACCAACCGTGCGGAGCTGATCGCGGCGTTCGAGGACGCCGGTGACGCGCCCAAGATCGTCAAGATCGCCGGGACCGTCCACGGCAACTCCGACGTCAACGGCACCCCCATCGGCTGCGAGGACTACTACACCGGCGGCTACACCCTGGAGAAGTACCTCGCCGCCTACGACCCGGCGGTCTGGGGCACCGACGCCGTGCCCAGCGGCCCGCTGGAGGACGCCCGCGCCGCCTCCGCCGCCCTCCAGGCGGCGGCCGTCAACGTCGAGGTCCCCTCGAACACCACCCTGATCGGCGTCGGCGACGACGCCACCGTCATCGGGGCCAGCCTCCAGATCAAGAACGTCTCGAACGTCATCGTCCGCAACCTGACCTTCGAGGACACCTACGACTGCTTCCCGCAGTGGGACCCGACCGACACCGACACCGGGGCCTGGAACTCCGAGTACGACAACCTCGTCGTCACCGGCTCCTCCCACGTCTGGGTCGACCACAACACCTTCAGCGACGGCGACCGCCCCGACTCGGCCCAGCCGCACTACTTCGGCACGGTCTACCAGCAGCACGACGGGCTCTTCGACATCGTGCGCGGCGCGGACCTGGTCACCGTCTCGTGGAACGTCCTCAAGGACCACGACAAGACGATGCTCATCGGCAACAGCGACAGCGCGGGCGCGACCGACCGGGGCAAGCTCCGGGTGACCCTGCACCACAACCTCTTCCAGGACGTGAAGGAGCGCGCTCCGCGCGTCCGCTTCGGCCAGGTCGACTCGTACAACAACCACTTCGTGGCCACGGCCGGCAGCCCGTACGGCTACACCTACGGCATCGGCATCGAGTCCCAGCTCGTCGCCGAGCACAACGCGTTCACCCTTCCCGCGGGCTACGACCCGGCGCTCATCCTGAAGAAGTGGAAGGAGTCGCCGCTCACGGCGGGCGACAACTACGTCAACGGCAGGAAGACCGACCTGATCGCCGTCCACAACGCGGGCGTCCCCGCCGAGCAGCTCGCCTCGGGCGCCGGCTGGACCCCCGTCCTGCGGACCAAGGTCGACTCGCCGCGCGCCGTTCCCGCGCTCGTGGACCGCCAGGCCGGAGCCGGCGGCCACTGCTGACCCCGTCCCTCCGGGGCTGCCGGCCGTCTGCCGACTGCTGGTCGCCCCGGGCGGGACCTCCACCGGCGGGAGAGCGTGCGGACTGTGCGGGTCCGCGCCCTCTCCCGCTGCGGTTTTCTGGCCTGCTCCCGGCCCGCGTCCGCTCAGCCGGCGGGCGAGAACGTCCCGCCGCTCGCCGACACGCCGGTGTCGAAGGTGCTGTGCACGGTGAAGTCGTCGCGGCTCGCGTCCCGTTCGCCCTCCGCGTGGTTGTACTGCCCCGCGAAGGTGAGGGTGGTCGCCGGGGCGGTACGGCCCGGCAGCAGGGTCCAGCGGAACACGAGGAAGCCACCCTCCTCGCCGATGGAGAGCGTGTAGTCCTCCTTGTGGCCGGACGTCCACGCGTCCGTCTTGGTCACCCCGCCGGTCAGCGCGACCCGCAGCTCCACCGTGAGGGAGGTGAGCGGCCGGGTCGCGGTCACCAGTACGTCGCTCTGCGCCCAGTACGCGTTGGACCCGGGGTCCACCATGCCCCGGGTGGACACCGGGCCGTTCGCCGCCGGGAGTTGGGCGCCGCGCTCCCCGGAGAGGGCGGGCGCCGTCCCCGTACGGCTCGGCGAAGCCGCCACCGGCTGCCCGGAACCGCCGTCGCGGGCCGTCCAGGCGACGGCGAGCGGGACCGCCACGAGGACCCCGCAGACCGCTGCCGCGGCCGCCGCGATCCGCAGCCTGGGCATCGGCGCGCGCGGCGGGCGTGCCACGCGTCCGGGCGGCGGGTCCTGCGTCATCCCGCGCTCGATCCGCGCCCACATCCGCTCGCGGTCCGGGCGATGCTCCAGCGCCGCACCGCGCAGACGCTCCCGCAGCTCCTCGTCCATCAATGCCTTCCTCCGCCGGGCTGCCCCGCCACGGCCACCCGTGCCGGAGCCGGGCCCGTCTCGGGGCCGAGCAGCCGCTGCAACTCCGCCAAGCCCCGGGAGGTCTGGCTCTTGACCGTACCGACCGATATCCCGAGGACCAACGACGTGTCCCGCTCGGACAGGTCGAACGCGTGCCGCAGCACGACGCAGGCCCGCTTCCTGAACGGCAGCTTACGCAGGGCCTCTTGGACGTCCACCACGGTCGGTACGTCGGGGGCGTCGACGGCGAACCCGTCGCCCGCCCCGGAGCGCGGTGCCCAGAACAGCGCGATCCTGCGGCGCTCGCGCACCGCGCCCCGGATCCGGGTCCGCGCCAGGTTGGCGACGACCCCGCGCGCGTACGCGACGGGATGATCGGCCTCCCTCATCCGGTCCCAGCGGTGCCAGAGAGCCATCAGGGCGTCGGCGGCCAGATCATCGGCCGCATCCGCCTCGCCTGTCAACAGGTGTGCGAGACGGGCCAGTTCGGCATAGTGCGCCTCGAAGAACTGATGGAACTCGGCGGCAGCGGCAGCGTCGACCACAGTGCCCACGGGTACCTCTCCCTGCTCTCGAATCCCTGTACGCGAACCGCGGTGGCTGTGTACGTTCCCTCAGCGGCACCCAGGGGTGCGAGCGGTGCGAGAGCGTACCAGCGCACCTCGGAAGCGCTGTGAAGCGGGTGTCACTCCAAGTAAGGCGTAACACGGCGAAAACCTGAACCCCCTTTCGACAGGGGAACATTCAGTCACTCGCCCCGCAGACCACTCACACCACGAGGAGCGCCATGCCGGACACGCCGGAAGCACCACAGGCACCAGCGGCACCCGAAACACCGGAAGCGCCGGCGGCACCGGAGACCGCGCCGGCCGCGGGCCCGACCGCGGCCCCCAGCAACGCGCTGGACCGCTACTTCGCGATCACCGCCCGCGGATCGAGCTTCGCCCGCGAGATACGCGGCGGCTTCGCGACCTTCTTCACGATGGCGTACATCCTGGTCCTCAACCCGATCATCCTCGGCTCGGCCGAGGACAAGTTCGGCGCGCACCTCTCCACGCCCCAACTCGTCACCGTCACCGCACTGGTGGCGGCGGTGATGACCGCGATCATGGGACTCGGCGGCAACCTCCCGCTCGCCATCGCCGCCGGCCTCGGCCTCAACGCGGTCGTCGCGTTCCAGATCGCCCCGCTGATGAGCTGGCCCGACGCGATGGGCCTGGTCGTCCTCGAAGGGCTCATCATCTGCGTCCTGGTCGTCACCGGGCTGCGCGAGGCCGTGATGCGCGCGATCCCGCCCGCCCTCAAGCAGGCCATCAGCGTCGGCATCGGGCTCTTCATCGCGTTCATCGGCTTCGTCGACGCCGGGTTCGTCACCCGCATCCCCGGCGAGACCGGCTCCACGCCCGTACAGCTCGGCGCGGTCGGACACCTCACCGGCTGGCCGGTGCTGGTCTTCTGCGTCGGCGTGCTGCTCACCGTCGCCCTGATGGCCCGCAAGGTGAAGGGCGCCATCCTCATCAGCATCGTGGTCAGCACCGTCCTGGCCGTCGTCGTCAACTCGATCGCCGACATCGCGCCGACCGCCTGGGGCCTGACCGTCCCCGAGGTCCCCGAGGACCTCGTCGCCGCCCCCGACTTCGGGCTCGTCGGCTCCTTCAGCCTCTTCGGCGCCTTCCAGCAGGTCGGCGTGGTCACCATCGTCCTGCTGATCTTCACCCTGATCCTCAGCGACTTCTTCGACACCATGGGCACGGTCGTCGGTGTCTCCCAGGAGGCCGGGCTGCTCGACGAGAAGGGCGACGTCCCGAACATCGGCCGCGTCCTCCTGATCGACGGAGCGGCCGCCGCCGTCGGCGGAGCCGCCTCGGCCTCCTCCAACACGGCTTACATCGAGTCGGCGGCCGGCGTCGGCGAGGGCGCCCGTACCGGCTTCGCCTCCCTGGTCACCGGCGCCCTCTTCGCCGTCGCGCTCTTCCTCACCCCGCTGGCCACCGTCGTCCCGGCCCAGGCCGCGGCCCCGGCGCTCATCGCGGTCGGCTTCCTGCTGATGGCGCAGGTCCGCCACATCGAGTGGGAGAGCTACGAGATCGCCATCCCGGCGTTCCTGACGATCGCCGTCATGCCGTTCACGTACTCCATCACCAACGGCATCGGCGCGGGCTTCCTCGCCTACGTCGTGATCAAGGCGGCCCTCGGCAAGGCGCGGGAGGTCCACTGGCTGCTGTGGGCCACCTCCGCCCTGTTCGTGGTGTACTTCGCGATCGACCCGATCGAGCAGCTGCTCGGCGTGAAGTGAGCCCCGGACACACGGCCGGCTGACCCGGTGGCGGGCGTCCACGCCTGAGGACGGACCCCGCCGCCGGTCATGCCGGTGAAGTCGGTTATGGTGCCTTCCGCTCCGAACGCCCGTCCACGGGCGCCGTCTTCCGTGCTCCGGCCGCGCTCCGACCACGCCCGGCACGGCTCACGGCCGGAGGCACGAATCCGAATGGGGTGGGGGATTGTCCAAGCACCGTTTGTCCAAGAAGGGCCGCTACATCGCCTGGGGGGCGGCGGCCGCGGTCGCCGTCGTGGGGTCCGGGTTCGTGGCCCAGACCTCGATGGCGGCCACCACCTGGCCCGCGCAGAAGACCTTCACGGGCCAGGCGTTCGACACCTGCACCGCGCCGTCGCTCGCCGCGATGAAGGCGTGGAAGGCCGACAAGTTCTACGGCGGCGCCGCCGTCTACATCGGGGGCAAGAACCGGGGCTGCGCCCAGCCCAACCTGACCTCTTCCTGGGTGAAGTCGGTCAACTCCGCGGGCTGGAAGCTCATCCCGCTCTACGTGGGCGCCCAGCCGCCGTGCCAGAAGAGCTCCAACCCGGAGAAGATGACCGCTGCCACGGCCGCCTCCCTCGGCGTCAAGGACGGCAACGACGCGGTCGCCAGGGCGGCGGCGCTCGGCATGAAGGCCGGCAGCCCGGTCTACCTCGACATGGAGCCGTACACGATCACGGACAAGGCGTGCAACGACGCGGTCCTGACCTACGTCCGCTCGTTCACCAAGACCCTGCGCGCCAAGACCTACCGGGCCGGGTTCTACGGCTTCAGCAGCTCCAGCGCCAAGGCCATCGCCACGGCGACCAACAAGACCGACCTGCCGGGCAACCTCTGGTACGCGCTCTGGGACGGCAAGTCCACCACCACGACCGACTGGCCGTGGAGCAAGACGCTCTTCACCGACCACAGCCGGGCCCACCAGTACAAGGTCAACAGCAAGGAGAAGCGCGGCGGTTACACCCTGACCGTCGACCGCGACTCCTGGGACGCCCCGGTCGCCCTCGTCGGCTGACCCGCACGCCCCGCACGGTACGGAGAACGGGCCGGCCCCCGTACCAGGGGGCCGGCCCGCTCTCACCCGGCGAGCGCCCGCTCTCACCCGGCGAGCGCCCGCCGTCATCCGGCGAGCGCCGCCCTCACCGCGCGAGCGCCGCCTTCATCATCTTCTGCGCGATGGGCGCGGCCAGGCCGTTGCCGCTGACCTCGGAGCGGGCCGCCCCCGAGTCCTCCACGACCACGGCGACCGCCACCTCCTTGCCGGAGGCGTCGTCCTTCGCGTACGAGGTGAACCAGGCGTACGGGGTGTTCCCGTTGTCCACGCCGTTCTGGGCCGTACCCGTCTTGCCGCCCACCTCGGCGCCGTCGATCCGGGCGTTGGTGCCCGTACCGTCCTCGACCACCGTCACCATCGCGCTGCGCAACTGGGCGGCGGTCCGCTCCGACACCACGCGCTCGGTGTCGCCGTCCGCGTACTCCTGGAGCGGCGAGCCCTTGGCGTCGGTGACCGAGGAGACCATGTGCGGGGCGGCCAGCTCGCCGTTGTCGGCGAGCGCCGCGGAGACCATCGCCATCTGCATCGGGGTGGCCGTCACCTCGAACTGGCCGATGCCGGTGAGCGCGGTCTGCGCGCTGTCCATCTTCTCCGGGTACACGCTCGCCGAGGCGCGCACCGGCACGTCGAGCTTCTCCACGTTGAACCCGAACTTCTCCGCCATCGCCCGCAGCTTCTCCTGGCCGAGGTCGGCCGCCACCTTGGCGAAGACGTTGTTGCAGGAGTACTGGAGCGCGGTGCGCAGGGTGGCGTTCTCGCAGGGCGCGGAGGCGCTCTCGTTCCGCAGGACGGTCGTGGTGCCGGGCAGGGTGAAGGGGTCGGGGCTGTCGGTGGCCTGGTCCACGGAGTCGTACAGGCCGTTCTCCAGCGCGGCCGACGCCACCACCAGCTTGAACGTCGAACCCGGCGCCAGCGGCTGCCGCAGCGCGCGGTTGACCAGCGACTTGTCGGGGTCGTCCAGCAGCTTCTGCCAGGCGTCCTGGTCCGTGGTCCCGCTGATCGTCGACGGGTCGTACGACGGGGTGGAGACCATGCCGAGGATCCGGCCGGTCTTCGGGTCCATCGCGACCGCCGCGCCCTTGTCGTCGCCGAGCGCCTCGTACGCCGCCTTCTGCACGTCCGGGTCGATCGTCGTCAGCACGTCGCCCGGCTTGGCCTGCTCGCCGGTGATCACGTCGGCGGGGTTCTTCAGCCGGTCGTCCGTGCCGTCGAGCACCGAGCCGTAGATGCCCTCCAGCTGGGTGGAGCCGTACGCCTGCGAGCTGTAGCCGGTGACGGCGGCATAGAGCGCGCCGTTCTCGTAGGTGCGTCTGTACGCGAGATCTCCGCTCTCCGTCCTCCGCGATCCGGTGACCGAGGAACCGGCCACGATGATGTCACCGAGCGGCTGCGCGTACTGCGCGATGGTGTTCCGCCGGTTGTTGCCGTTGTCCGCGAGTGCCTTCGCGTCGTACACCTGCACCCAGGTCGCCCGCACCAGCAGCGAGAGCACCAGGAGCAGGCAGAAGACCGAAGTACGCCTGATCGTCTTGTTCATCCCGATGGGGGACGAGCGGGAGAGCGGCGGATGTTCCCGGTTGTGCCGCTTCTCACCGATTTCTCAGGCGGCCCGGCCCGCCTTCCGGGAACCCGGCCGGTGCGGTCAGAGGCGGCGGGTCGCCAGCGTCAGCCGGTCGCGGGCGTCGAAGAGCGCGTCCTTCACCGTCTGCTCGTGGGCGGGGGTGAGCCGGGCGACCGGCACCGAGCAGCTGATGGCGTCGCGCGAGGGCGTCCGGTAGGGGATCGCCACGCCGAAGCAGCGCAGCCCCAGCGTGTTCTCCTCGCGGTCCACCGCGTACCCCTGCTCACGGATGGTGTGCAGTTCCTCGATGAGCTGCTCGCGGTCGGTCAGGGTGTGCTCGGTCAGCGCCGGGAGCGTCTCGGGGAGCATCTTGCGCACCTGCTCGTCGCTGTGGGTGGCCAGCAGCGCCTTGCCCAGCGAGGTGGAGTGGGCGGGCAGCCGGCGGCCGACGCGGGTGAAGGGGCGCAGGTAGTGCTGGGACTGCCTGGTCGCGAGGTACACCACGTTGGTACCGTCGAGCCTGGCCAGGTGGATGGTCTCCGTGGTGTCGTCGGAGAGCCGGTCGAGGGTGGGGCGGGCCGCCGCCACCACCTCGTCGCCGTCGATGTACGAGGTGCCGACCAGCAGGGCGCGCACCCCGATGCCGTACCGGGTGCCGGTGGCGTCGGTCTCCACCCAGCCGAGCTCGACGAGGGTGCGCAGCAGCATGTAGAGACTGGACTTGGGGTAGCCCACCGCCTCCTGCACGGCGGCGAGGGAGTGCATTCCGGGGCGCCCCGCGAAGTATTCGAGGAGCTCCACCGTCCGTACCGCGGACTTGACCTGCGCCCCACCAGACTCGGCAGCCGACATCGCCCTCGCCCCTTCCATACTTCTTCGAAATCCCGTGACTTCGCTGTGACTTCTTGCCTGTGACTTCTTGCCAACGCGGAACGCCCGGAAATAGAGTTCCAGGACATTCACGATGAGGAACGCTGTTCAGAATACCGAACAACTTCCTGGCGTGTGGCAGAGAGTACGGAAGGGAAAACGGTGGCAGCAGCACCAGTCTGGAGCGTCGACCCCCGCACCGGGAACCCGCGCGAGCAGGTTGCGGTGGAGGCTAGCGCGGAGGAGGTCGACCGCGTGGTGCGGGCGGCGTACGCCGTCCGCGACGCCCTCGCCGACCGCACCGTCCGCGCCGCCTTCCTGCGCACCGCGGCCGACCTGCTCGCCGGGGCCGAGGAGGACGCCGTCGCGACCGCCGACGCCGAGACCGCGCTCGGAGCGCCCCGGCTGACCGGCGAACTCGCCCGCACCGCGGAGCAGTTGCGGGCTTTCGCCGAGGTCGTCGACGAGGGTGCCTTCCTCGACATCCACATCGACCACGAGGACGCCGGCCGCACCCCGCCCTGGCCCGACCTGCGCCGCTGGAAGATCCCGCTCGGCGTCGTCGCCGTCTACTCGGCCAGCAACTTCCCGTTCGCCTTCTCCGTCGCCGGCGGCGACACCGCCAGCGCGCTCGCCGCGGGCTGCCCGGTCGTCGTCAAGTCGCACCCCGACCACCCGGCCACCTCCGAGCTGGCCGCCTCCGTGCTCCGCCGCGCCGCCGCCGCCCACCAACTGCCCGAGGACGTCGTCCAGCTCGTGCACGGCTTCGAGGCCGGCGTCGAACTCGTCCGCCACCCGCTGATCTCCGCGGCCGGCTTCACCGGCTCGATCCGCGGCGGACGCGCCCTCTTCGACGCGGCGGCGGCCCGCCCCGCGCCCATCCCCTTCCACGGTGAACTCGGCTCCCTCAACCCCGTCGTCGTCACCGAGGCCGCGGCGGCCGAGCGCGGCGAGCAGATCGGCGCCGGCCTCGGTTCCTCCATGACCATGGGCGCCGGGCAGTTCTGCACCAAGCCCGGCCTGGTCCTGGTCCCGGCGGACGAGAACGGCGACGGACTGGTGAAGACCCTCACCGCGACCGTCGGCGACACCGTCCCCGCCGTCATGCTCGACCACCGGATGCGCGACGCCTTCATCGCCGGAGTACGCGACCGGGCAGCCCTCCCCGACGTGGAAGCGCCCGTCACCCCCGGCGACGGCGGCGAACACGCCGTCGCCCCCGGCTTCCTCACCGTCCCGGCCGCCCGGCTCGCCGAGGACGGCCCGCACGAGGCGCTCCTGGAGGAGTGCTTCGGCCCGGTCACCGTCGTCGCCCGGTACGCCTCCGAGGACGAGGTCGCCGCCGTGCTCGGCCGCCTCCCCGGCAACCTCACCGCCACCCTGCACATCTCCGCCGAGGAAGAGGGAGGCGGCGCCGCCGGACTCCTCGCCGCCCTCACCCCGCTCGCCGGGCGCGTCCTCGTCAACGGCTGGCCCACCGGCGTCGCCGTCGCCCCGGCGCAGCACCACGGCGGCCCGTACCCGTCGACCACCTCCACCTCGACCTCGGTCGGCGCCACCGCCATCGAGCGCTGGCTGCGCCCGGTGACGTACCAGTCGACCCCCGAGGGCCTCCTCCCGCCCGAGCTCCGCGACGACAACCCGCTGGGCCTGCCCCGCCGGGTGAACGGATAACCACCATGACTCTGCGACTTCCCGAACTCCCCTTCGAGCTGGAGCCGTTCGGACCCGAGGGCAAGTGGACCTACGAGGACGGCGTACTGACCGGCCGCGCGGGTGCCCGGCAGGACCGCTTCGTACCGCCCGGCGGCGACTCCCTCGAACCGACGAGCGACGCACCGCGCCTGCTGGGCACCGCGCCCGCCGGTGACTTCCAGCTGCTCGCCCGGGTCAAGGTCGGCTTCGCCGGCGCCTACGACGCGGGCGTCCTCTACCTGCACGTCGGGGAGCGCGACTGGGCGAAGCTCTGCCTGGAACTCTCGCCCGCCGTCCCCACCATCTGCACGGTGGTCACCCGGGGCGTCTCCGACGACGTCAACTCCTTCACCGTGGACGGCGACACCTTCTGGCTCCGCCTCACCCGCAACGGCGGCGCCTTCGCCTTCCACGCCTCGCCCGACGGCGTCACCTGGACCTTCGTCCGGGTCTTCGCCCTCGGCGACCCGGAGGGCACGGCCTCCGCCTCGGTCGGCTTCCTCGTCCAGGCGCCCGTCGGCGACGGCTGCGAGGCGTCGTTCGACGAGATCGCGTTCCGTACGGAGGGCGTCGCCGACCTGCGCGACGGCAGCTGAACACCGCTCGTCGCCACCGGTCCGGCCCCTGCCCGCCGCCTTCTTCCGGCGGGCAGGGGCCGGACCCGCGCGTGCGGGCCCTCGGTGCGGCTCCTCGGTCAGCGGTCCACCGCCGGCAGCCGGTCCAGCCCCGTCTCCCGCAGCACCCGATCCACCGTGTCCGCGAGGGCGCTCGAAGCGCCGACGACGGTCTCCGCGCCGCCCGGCAGCAGATCGAGAGGCCGGTACCAGGAGAGCAGGTCGTCGACCCCCACCACCTCGGCGATCGGCTTGGTGGCGTGCCGCCGCAGCGTCTCCTCGAACGGCACGTCCAGGTAGTACCCGTACGTCGGACCGCGGTGGTCCGCGCGCAGCCGGGCGAGCATCCCGCCGTAGTGGTCGGCGTACAGGATGCCCTCCAGCACGACGTGGAACCCGGCGTCGAGGGCGTACCGGGCGACCGCGTCGATCAGCCCGACGTTCGCCGCCCCGGGCCGGTCACGCTCCCGCAGCACGGTCCGCCGCAGATTGTCCTGGCCCACCAGAGCCACCCCCCGGCCGAACCGCTCGCGCACCCCCGCCGCGACGGCCGACTTCCCGGAGGCGGAGTTCCCGCGCAGCACGACGAGACGGGTCTGGGCGGTGCCGGTTCTCATCCACGGGACTCTACGGACGCCGGTTTCCGGGCACACGGTGGTACGAGGAGATGTCACGCGCCGGCAGCCCACGCCGGTACGCGCCCCGCGCGGAACCGGCCCCGCGCGCCCCGCGTCCCCTCCGGCATGTCCCTCCTCATCCGCACCGCCACCCCCGCCGACCTGGACGCGATCGTCCGCCTTCACACCGAGGCCCGCGCCACCTACTACCGCGGGCACCTCGCGCCCGACGCGTACGCGGGCCCCGAGGAGGTCGGCCGGTCCGCCGCGGGCTGGGCGCGCGCCGTGGACGCCGAGCACGCCACCGTCCTCTGCGCGGAGCGCGACGGCGCCCTGGTGGGCGTCGCCGGTCACGCCGTACGCGACGGCGGCACCACCCTCACCCAGCTGCACGTGGACCCCTCGCAGTGGCGTACCGGCGTGGGCACCGCCCTCCACTCCGCGTGCACCGACGCCTGGCGCCGGGCCGGTGTCCGTACCGCGCGCCTGGAGGTGTTCGCCCCCAACACCCGCGCCCAGGCCTTCTACGCCCACCACGGCTGGACCGCCGACCCCGACACCCCGCGCGACGGCACCCACCTGGTGCTGCGGCTCGTCCTCGGCGACGGCTGAAACCGCCGCCCCGGGCTCAGGTCCGAGGCGCCGGGTGCGGGCGCAGGACCATGAGCGAGTCCTCCACGGCGGCCACCATGGCGAAGGGGAAACGGTCGAGTTCGAGGCAGAGCTCCACGTCGTCGGGGTGGACTCCCTCGCGCACCCCTTCCCTCAGCTCGGAGGCGGCGAGGGACTCCTCCCCGCGGCGGAGGAACTCGCCGGCGTCCCTCCCGGCCCCGTCGGCCCGCCCCGCGATGTACTGCGCGCACGCGAGATCCTCGTCGGCCCTTCCGTCCTCGCCGGTGACGACGAACGTGACGCTGCCGGTCCCGCTGGTCCGCAGGACCTCCGCCGTCGCCTCCGCGACCACGAAGCCGGCGCACAGCACCAGCGGCGCGTCCTTGACCGCGAGCGCGCCGACCGTCCCCGCCGTGGTCTTCTGCACCACGGTCCGCCCGCCGAGGTCGACCGAGCGCAGCAGACCCGGCGAGTTGACGGCGTCGAACCCGGGGGCGGGCGGACCGTCCTTCAGCGTCACCCACTCCGGGTGGCGGGCCTTGAGCGCCAGGGACTCCTCCAGCGACCCGGAGAGCACGATCTTCTCGGCTCCCCGGGCGAAGGCCCACGCGGCCACCGTGAAGGCGCGCATCACGTCGACCACGACCGCCACGGACGGGGTTTCGGCCAGTTCGTCGGTACCGAGGAAGAGGGCGTCCATGCCGCTCATGATCGCGCATCCCGGAGCGGGGGCGGTCGACACCACCCCGGCGATGGCCTCGGCGCCCCCCCCACCCGGGAATCCGCACAGCCGTTCCCGCGTTGTTCCCCCGGGCGCGGAGGGTCCTCCGCGCGTCACCGAGCCCGTCGAGGGAAGCACTCCGCCATGGGGGAGCTACCTCACGGGAAGAGCTGGAGAGAAGAGAGAATGCGCGTCGAGATCTGGAGCGACATCGCCTGCCCGTGGTGCTACATCGGGAAGGCCCGCTTCGAGAAGGGGCTGGCGGGGTTCGCCCACCGCGACCAGGTCGAGGTGGTGCACCGCTCCTTCGAGCTGGACCCGGGGCGCGCCAAGGACGACATCGCGCTGGTCGTGGACATGCTCGCGCAGAAGTACGGCCGCACCCGCGAGGAGGTCCTCGCGATGGAGGGCAACGTCGCCGCGAACGCGCAGGCCGAGGGGCTCGGGTACCGCAGCGAGGGCCGTGACCACGGCAGCACCTTCGACATCCACCGGCTGCTCCACCTCGCCAAGGCGCGCGGCCTCCAGGACGAGCTGCTGACCCTCGCCTACCGGGCGAACTTCGCCGAGGAGCGCTCCGTCTACCACGACGCGGTGCTGGTCGATCTGGCCGTCGAGGCCGGTCTCGACGAGGCCGAGGCCCGTGCGGTGCTCGCCGACCCGGCGGCGTACGCCGACGACGTACGCGCCGACGAGCGCGAGGCGTCCGAACTCGGCGCCAACGCCGTCCCGTTCTTCGTGCTCGACCGGCGGTACGGCATCTCCGGCGGCCAGCCCTCCGAGGTGTTCGCCCAGGCGCTGGAGCAGGCGTGGAAGGACCGCGAGGTCACCGCCCTCACCCCGATCGGCGACGACGCTGCCGCCTGCGACGCCGACGGCGCCTGCGAGGTCCCGCAGCCGGGTGGCGCCCCCGCCTGACGGCCGCGCGCGGCGCTGTTGCGGTGGGGAAGGGCCCAGACGGGGACATGCCCCCTTCCCCACTTCACCGCGCGGGTCGTATCAGGTGGCTGACGGCTTGCGTTCGGTCGCTCAGTTCCGCTGATCCAACGCGTCGGCGAAGGCGCGGAGGGCATCGGCCAGCTCTCGGTCGGTGGGCAGTTCATCCACCTTCTTCTCCAACTCGTCGATGCGCGCCGTCAGATCCTCCAGGCTCGGCGGAGCCGTGGATCCCCCCGTGGGGGCCGGGGACCCCGATGGTTCCGATCCGCCCGTCTCCGATCCGCCCGTCTCCGAACCGTCCGAGCTTCCCGTGTCCGTACCCGCGACGCCGCCCCCGTCTGGGGAGCCGCCATCGCTGGAGCCCTCGGCAGTGCTCCCCGAGCCGCTGACGGAACCACTGTCCCCGCCGCCGGTGTCCGCGCCCTCCGTGACCCCGACGGTGTCCGAGCCTCCTGTGTCTCCACCGGTGTCCGCGCCCCCTGTGACCCCGGCGGAGTCCGTGTCGGGTGCCACCGTCACCGGGGTCGTCTGCGTCGGACCGGAGTGTCCGCCGTCCTCGGCGGCCACGGCGATCGCCCCGCCGACCCCCAGCACCAGCGCCACGGTCGCGCCGACGAGTGCCACGGTCGTCCTCCGCGCCCGGACCTTCCTCATGTGCGTCATGCGACGGACAGGCCGTGTGTCGAAAGTGGCGCCATCCGCCCGAAGGGCGGGTCCGGCGGTGTCCGGTGCGTGCGATCGCAAGGCGGAGGGTCGCCCCGATACTGGGTGTATCGGGGTGATCCCGACAACGCGGCGAGCGGGCGTGCCGGGCGTCGCCGGACAGGCGGAACTTTCGACACACGGCCTAGCCACGGATCCGCGTGGAGGGATTTGTTCCGGCGAATCGACGCCCCGGCTCCTCCACACACGGCCCAGGCGCCTCGGCGAGTCGCTCTCCGTCTCGTTGACGGCCGGGTGGAAGTCGGCTCAGGCTGGGGCGTATGGAGACCACGCCGTTGAACCGGACGACCGAGCCGGGCGAGACAACTCCGCTGGGCCGTGCCGCAGCCGCCGAGTTCGCTCCCACCACCACCTACCTCAACACCGCCTCCGCGGGCCTGCTGCCCCGCCGTACCGTCGCCGCCGTCACCGACCTGGCCCGGGCCAACGCCGAGGGCGGGCCCGTGGGGGCCGGGGACTTCGAGGTGGTGGACGCCGCGCGGGCCGGGTTCGCCCGGCTGGCCGGTGTCGGAGCCGACCGGGTCGCCGTCGGGAGCTCGGTCGCGGTGCACGTGGGTCTGATCGCGGCCTCACTGCCCGCGTACGCCGAAGTGCTCTGCCCGGAGGGCGAGTTCAGCTCGCTGGTCGCCCCGTTCGCGCACCGGAGGGACCTGCGGGTGTCGTACGCCCCGCTCGCGGAACTGGCCGGGGCGGTGCGGCCCACCACCGCGCTGGTCGCCCTCTCCGCCGTGCAGTCCTCGGACGGCCGGGTCGCCGACCTCACCGCCGTACGGGCCGCCGCCACCGCGTACGGGGCCCGGGTGCTGCTCGACACGACACAGTCGGCGGGCTGGCTGGCGGTGGACGCCGGGGAGTTCGACTACACGGTGACCGGCGGGTTCAAGTTCCTGCTCTGCCCGCGCGGCGCCTCGTTCCTCACGGTGACCGAACAGGCGCAGGAGTCGCTGAAGCCGATCCACGTGGGGTGGGTCGCGGCCGAGGACACGGAGAACAGCACCTACGGCCCGATCGACCGACTCGCGCTCTCCGCACGGCGGTTCGACTCGGCGCCGGCCTTCCTCTCCTACTACGGGGCGGAGCGCTCACTCGCCCTGCTGGCGGAGATCGGCGCGGATGCCCTGTACGCGCACGCCACCAGTCTCGCCGCCCGCTTCCGCGCGGGGCTGGCGCGCCTCGGGCACCCCACGGTGCCGGGGGAGTCGGCGATCGTGGCGGTTCCCGGACTGGGCAAGCGCCAGGCGGAGTTGAGCCGGGCCGGCATCAGCGTCTCCGACCGCGCGGGAAATCTGCGGGCCGCCTTCCACCTCTACAACACCGAGGCCGACGTGGACCGGGCGCTCGACGTGCTCGGCTGAGATCCGCGACGGCACCTCGACGACTCGTCCTACGCCGACTCCCGCCGCACCAGCTCGGTGGGGAGGATCACCGCCGCCGGGTCCTCGCCGCCGATCTGGGCCAGCAGCACCCGTACCATCTCGGCGCTGATGCGGTCCCAGGGCTGCCGGATGGTGGTCAGCGCCGGGCGGGAGTCGAGCGCGGCCGGGGAGTCGTCGAAACCGCCGACCGCGATGTCCTCGGGGACCCGCCGCCCGGCCCGTTCCAGCGAGGTCAGCACGCCCTGCGCCATCAGGTCGGACGCGACGAAGACCGCGTCCAGGTCGGGGGCGCGCTCCAGCAGCAGGGTCCCGGCGGCCTCGCCGCCGGCCCGGCTGTAGTCGCCCGGGACGATCAGGTCCTCGTCCACGGGCAGCCCGCACTCGGCGAGCGTCTCGCGGTAGCCGGCGAGCCGCTCCACACCGCCCGGGGTGTCCAGAGGGCCGCTGACCGTACCGATCCGGCGGCGCCCCGACTCGTACAGGTAACGCACCATGTCCCGGGCGCCGTCCCGGTCGTCGGCCGCCACATAGCTGACCTTCGAGCCCTGCCCGAGAGGCTTGCCGCAGGTCACCACCGGTACGCCGGCCTCGTGGAGCTGGGCGACCACCGGGTCTCCCGAGTGGCTGGAGACCAGCAGCACGCCGTCCACGTGCCCCGCGATGTACCGCATGTTCCGGCGCCGCTCGGCCTCCGTACCCGCGATCATCAGCAGCAGCGGTACGTCGTGCGCGGCCAGCGCGCTCGTACAACCCCGCAGCAGCACATTGAAGTTGGGGTCCTCGAAGAACCGCTCCTGGGGCTCCGTCAGCAGGAACGCCACCGAGTCGGAGCGGCCGGTGATCAGCGACCGGGCGTGCCGGTTGACGGTGTAACCGGTCTTGCGGATGGCCGAGTTGACCGCTTCGAGGGCGGCCGGGCTGACGTTGTGGCCGCCGTTCAGCACCCGGGAGACGGTCCCGCGCGACACCCCCGCCTCGCGGGCCACGTCGTGGATCGTCGGCGGCCGGCGGCGTCCCCTTCCGGGCTGCCCGGAGGGCGGGGGAGGTTCAGTGCGGCTCATGGTGCGTGTTCTTTCGTTTTCGGGGCCCCCGGGTCGAGGAGGCGGGTCCGGCGGCCCCTGAGGGCATGGTCAGGACTTTACGGCGCCGGAGAGCAGGTCGAGACTCCAGAACCGCTGGACCACGAGGAAGAGCGCGATCAGCGGCAGGATCGCCAGCAGCGCACCGGTGATCACCAGCGTATAGAGCGCCGGCGTGTTCGAGCCCTGCTGGAGCAGGGTGAAGAGCCCGAGGGTGACCGGGAACTTCTCGTCGTCGCTGAGCATGATGTAGGGCAGCAGGAAGTTGTTCCAGATCGCGACGAACTGGAACAGGAACACCGTGACCAGCCCCGGCAGCATCATCGGCAGCGCGATCGTGCGGAAGATCCGCCACTCGCCGCCGCCGTCCATCCGGCCCGCCTCGATCACGTCGGGCGGCACCGCGGCCGTCGCGTAGATCCGGGCGAGGTAGACGCCGTACGGGGAGAGGAGGGTCGGCAGCAGCACCGAGAGGTACGAGTCCGTGAGGTCGGCCTTCGCGAGCAGCAGGTACTGCGGGACCGCCAGGATCACCGGCGGCATCAGCACCCCGGCGAGCAGGATGTTGAAGATCGACTCCCGGCCCCGGAAGCGGTAGACCGCCAGGGCGTACCCGGAGACCGCCGACACCGCCGTGGAGAGCAGGGCGCCCACCCCGGCGTAGAGGGCCGAGTTGCCCATCCACGTCCAGTAGACGCCGTCGCGGTACGCCGACAGGTCGGCGATGTTGTCCGTGAACCCGGAGCCGGGCAGGAAGGTGAAGGTGGAGAAGAGCTCGCTGCCGGACTTGGTCGACGCCACGACCACCCAGAGCACCGGCAGCAGGCAGTAGACGGCGCCCAGCAGCAGCGCCGCGGTGGGGATCGCGGCGAACCGGCGCGGGGCGCGGGCGGCGCGGGTGGCGCCGGACGTGCCGGAGGTCCGGGCGGTGGCCGGGAGGGTCTGCGTACTCATCGTGCATCACCCTGCTTGGTACGGGAGTTGGCGGCCCGGAGGAAGCCGAAGGACAGGGCGAGGGTGGCGACGGCGATGATGACCGCCTGGGCCGCCGCCGCGTAGATGTCGTTGTTGACGAAGGCGTCCTGGTAGACCTTCATCAGCGGACTCCAGGTGGTGGAGAGGGAGTTGGTGAGCGGCTTGAGCGTGGTCGGCTCGCTGAACACCTGGAGGGTGGCGATGATGGAGAAGAAGAACGTCAGCACCAGCGAGGGCGCCACCATCGGGATCTTGATCCGCAGCGCGGTCTGCCACTGCGAGCAGCCGTCCAGCCGGGCCGCCTCGAAGACCTCGGCGGGGATCGCCCGCAGCGAGGTGTAGATGACGATCATGTTGAAGCCGGTGCCGCCCCAGACCGCGATGTTGGCGAGCGAGGCGTAGAGCGGCCCGCCGTCCAGCAGGTCCGGCTGCGGCAGCCCGAGGCGGTCCAGCACCCAGAAGAACGGACTGACGTCGGGCAGGTAGAGGAACCCCCACATCAGCGCGGCCACCACCCCGGGGATGGCGTACGGCAGGAAGATCGCCAGCCGGGTGAAGCCGCGCAGCCGGACCCGCTCGGTGTCCAGCAGCAGGGCGAACAGCAGCGCGAGGCCGAGCATCACGGGCACCACGATCAGGCCGTAGCCCAGGATGCGCAGCGCGCCGTGCAGCAGTTCGGAGTCGGAGAGGGCGTCCTTGTAGTTGGTGAGGCCGGCCCAGACCTCGTCGCGGGCGCCCTTGCCGAGGCCGAGGCCCTCGACCTCGGTGCGGCGGAAGCTGAGATAGAGGGCGTAGCCGATGGGCAGCGCGAAGAAGAGCAGGAAGAGCAGGGTGGCGGGGACCAGGAAGGCGTACGGGGCGCTCTTGACCCCGTACGACCCACTGCGGCGTGCGCGTGTCACTCGGAGACTCCGAAGCCCTGCTTCTTCAGGTCGGCGACGGTGGCGTCCTGCATCGCGGTCAGCGCCGTGCCGAAGTCCGACTTGTCCTTGGCGGCCTTGGCGAACTCGTCCTTGAAGGCGGTGTACGCGACGTTGACGTTCGGGCCCCAGGCGGCGGGCGCCGTGCCCTTCGCGATCTCGGAGGCCTTGGTGTAGAAGTCGGGCTGGTTGGAGAAGTACGCCGGCGGCGCGGAGAGCGCGCCCCCGGTCTGCGCGGCGGTCGCGGCGGGGTAGATGCCGGACTCCTTCACCAGCGCGGCGAGCGCGGTGGGGTCGGTGTTCAGCCACTTCGCGAACGTCGCCGCCGCGCCCTTGTTCTTCGAGTCGTTGGTGACGGCGGTGGAGGACCCGCCCCAGCTGCCGGTGACGTTCTGGCCCGCCGTCCACTGGGGGAGCGGGGCCATGGCCCACTTGCCCGCCGTGTCGGGAGCCGCCGTGGTCAGGGTGCCGGGGGCCCAGACCGCGCTGACCCAGGCGATCTGCTTGCCGGTGTCGAGCGCCTTGTTCCAGGAGGGGGTGTACATCGGCTGGTTGTCGATCGCCCCCTCCTTCACCAGGCCGCCCCAGAAGTCGGCGACCTTCTGGGTCGCCGCGTCGTCGATGGCGACCTTCCACTTGTCGTCACCGGTGGTCCACCACTGGGCGCCGGCCTGCTGGGCGAGGCCCGCGAAGAGCCCGGAGTCGTTCGAGGAGAACGTCGTCAGGTCGGTGTCCGGCGACTTCTTCTTCAGCGCGCGGGCCGTCTCGGCGAACTCGTCCCAGGTGGTCGGGACGGTCAGCCCGTACTTCTCGAACAGGTCCTCGCGGTAGTAGAACATCAGCGGGCCGGAGTCCTGCGGCAGCGCGTACAGGGCGTCCGTGCCCAGCGTCGCCTGCTGCCAGATCCCTTCCGCGAACGCGCTCTCGGCGTCGCCCGCCTCCTTCGAGATGTCCGCGAGGACGTCGTTGGAGACCAGCGTGGGCAGCGCCTGGTACTCCGCCTGCACCAGGTCGGGTGCCTTGTGCGCCTTGGCCGCGGTGATGATCTTGGTGACCAGGTCGTCGCCCGACGCCTGCTTCTTCACCGTGACCGTGATGCCGGCCTTCTTGCCCTCGCCCTTGTTCCAGATGTCCGCGACCTTGTCGAGGCCGGGCGCCCAGGACCAGTAGGTGAGCTGCGCGGGACCGGCGGCGGCGGGCGCGTCACCCTTCCCGTCGTCCGACGAGCCGCAGCCGGTGAGGAGGGCGGAGGCGGCGAGGACGACGGCCGTGGACAACGCGACGTTGCGGTGCTTCATGGTTTTCCCCTGACGAGAACCGAGGGTTCAGCGCGGTAGATGCGCTGTGAGCGTTCACAGTAGAGAAACGGAACCGACACTTGTCAATGGTTGTAACTGTGCGGTTATCTTGGCTCCACACCGCCGAACGGTTGTGTGCACGTTCCCAGCATCGTGCACACAAGGGGTCGAGGAGCGTCGTCGCAGGGTGGCGGTGCCACCGCAGGACCGACCGGTCGGGGTGCACCCGTACCGCCCGGTGACGGGCCGCCGCCGGACCGGCGGCGGGCGACCGCCGTCACCGCCGAGAACGCCAGGAGACCCCCATGTCCCACACCGCTCCCCGAGGTCTGGACCGGCTCGCCTTCGGCGGCGACTACAACCCGGAGCAGTGGCCCGAGGAGATCTGGCCCGAGGACGTGCGGCTCATGCGCGAGGCCGGCGTGACCATGGTCAGCGTCGGGATCTTCTCCTGGGCCCTGCTCGAACCCGAGCCCGGCGCCTACGACTTCGGCTGGCTCGACCGCGTACTCGACCTGCTCCACGAAGGCGGCATCCGCGTCGACCTCGGTACCCCGACCGTCGCCCCGCCCGCCTGGTTCTACCGCGCTCACCCCGAGGCGCTCCCGGTCAACCGCGACGGGGTCCGGTACGCCTTCGGCTCACGCGGCGCCATCTGCCACAGCAACCCCGACTACCGCGCCGCCGCCGCCCGCATCACCGAGGAGATCGGCCGCCGCTACGCCGGCCACCCCGCCCTCGCCCTCTGGCACGTCCACAACGAGTACGGCGTCCCCGTCTCCGCCTGCTACTGCGACAACTGTGCCGCCCACTTCCGCCACTGGCTCACCGCCCGCCACGGATCGGTCGACGCCGTCAACAAGGCCTGGGGCACCGCCTTCTGGGGCCAGCACTACCGCACCCTCGACGAGATCGACCCGCCGCGCACCACCCCCACCGTCGGCAACCCCTCCCAGCAGCTGGACTACCGCCGCTTCGCCGACGCCACCCTGCGGGAGAACTTCACCGCCGAACGCGACATCCTGCACCGGCTCGCCCCCGGCATTCCGGTCACCACCAACTTCATGACCGCGCTCAGCCAGTGCGACTCCATCGACTACTGGGCCTGGGGCCGCGAGGTCGACCTCGTCACCAACGACCACTACCTGATCACCGACGGCCGCCGCACCCACGTCAACCTCGCGATGGCCGCCGACCTCACCCGCTCCGTCGCGGGTGGCGCCCCCTGGCTGCTCCTCGAACACTCCACCAGCGGCGTCAACTGGCAACCCCGCAACCCCGCCAAGAGCCCCGGAGAGATGGCCCGCAACAGCCTCGCGCACGTGGCCCGCGGCTCCGACGGCGCCATGTTCTTCCAGTGGCGCCAGTCCCGCGGCGGCGCCGAGAAGTTCCACTCCGCGATGCTGCCGCACGGCGGCACCGACACCCGGATCTGGCGCGAGGTCACCCGGCTCGGCGCCGGCCTCGGCCTCCTCGACGGCATCCGGGGCACCCGCACGGTCGCCGACGCCGCGATGGTCTGGGACTGGCAGTCCTGGTGGGCCCAGTCCCTGGAGTGGCGCCCGAGCCAGGACCACGACGCCCGCGAGCGCGCCGACGCCTACTACCTCTCGCTCTACGACCGCCACCTCACCGTGGACTTCGCCCACCCCGAGGCCGACCTCTCGGCCTACCCGCTGGTCGTCGTACCCGCCCTCTACCTCGCCACCGAGCAGGCGGGGGAGAACCTGCGCCGGTACGTCGAAGGGGGCGGCACCCTCGTCGTCTCGTACTTCTCCGGCATCGTGGACCCCGACGACAACGTCCATCCCGGCGCCTACCCCGGCGTACTGCGCGACGTCCTCGGGCTCACCGTCGAGGAGTTCTCCCCGCTCGGCGAGGGCGACACCGTCCGCCTCACCACCCCCGAGGGCGCCCCCGAAGGCCCCGCCCTCACCGGCGACCTCTGGTCGGACGTGGTCGTCCCGCGCGGCGCCGAGACCGCCTGGTCGTACGCGGACGGGGTCGCCGCGGGCCGCCCCGCCGTCACCCGCAACCGCCTCGGCGACGGCACCGCCTGGTACGTCTCCACCCGCCTGTCCGGCGCCGGCCTCGACGCCGTACTCGACCGCGCCTGCGCGGACGCCGGGATCACCCCGCGCACCTCGCTCCCGCACGACGTCGAGGTGGTCCGCCGCACCGGAGAGAGGGGCAGCTACCTCTTCGTCATCAACCACACCGGGGGCGACACCAAGGTGCCCCTCGACGCCCCCGGCACCGAACTCCTCACCGGCGAGCCCGCCTCCGGACACCTCGCCGTCCCGGCGGGCGCGGTCCGGGTCGTACGGCTCGACGCCTGAGGCGCACCACCGCACCACCAGCCCCCCACGTACCACCCGCACCACCCCCGTATCCCGCACGACGGTCGAAGGGACATCGACGACGATGTACGGAAAGACGCTGTTCGGCAGGACGAAGGACGAACCGGGAGCGGCGGCCCGCCGCACCCCGCGCGGCAGCCGCCGGGCCGCCGCCGCGCTCACGGCCCTCGGCGGGCTGATGCTCGCCGGGCTCCCCGCCCAGGCCGCCCACGCGGCGGCCACCGTCACCAACCCCGGCTTCGAATCGGGCGCCACCGGCTGGACCGCCTACTCCGCCGGCGGCCAGACCGCCGCCTCCTTCACCGAGGCCGGCGGTCACGCGGGCAGCACCCGGCTCAGCCACTGGTCGGCCTCCGCCTACAAGGTGGAGACGTACCAGTACCTCTCCGGGCTGACCGACGGCACGTACACCCTCAGCGCGTGGGTCCGCTCCAGCGGCGGCCAGAACTCCGCCTACATCGCCCTGCGCAACTGCGGCTCCGCCGAACAGCGCACCGACCTCCCGCCCACCGCCAACGGCGCCTGGATACGCCTGGTGACCTCGGTCAAGGTCACCGGCGGCGCCTGCACCATCAGCCTCAACTCCGACGCGCACGCCGGAGAATGGGCCAACTTCGACGACATCGCCTTCACCTCGGGCACCACCGGTCTCAGCGTCAAGGGCGGCGACCTCTCCACCCTCCCCAAGAACGAGGCCCACGGCGCTGTATACCGCAACGCGAGCGGCACCACCGGCGACGCCATGACCCTGCTGCACTCCGCCGGAATGAACTACGTACGCCTCAAGGTGTGGGTGAACCCGGCGGACGGCTACAACGACAAGGCCCACGTCCTCGCCATGGCCAAACGCGCCAAGGCGCTCGGCATGAAGGTCCTCGTCGACTTCCACTACTCCGACGCCTGGGCCGACCCCGGCAAGCAGACCAAGCCCGCCGCCTGGGCCGGCCACAGCTACACCCAGCTGAAGACCGACGTCTACAACCACACCTACGACGTGCTCAACGCCCTCAAGGCGCAGGGCACCACCGCCGACATGGTCCAGATCGGCAACGAGATCAACGCCGGAATGCTCTGGCCCGAGGGCTCCACCGACAACTGGTCCCAGCTCGCCGGACTCCTCACCTCCGGCGCCAACGCCGCCAAGGCCGTCTCCTCCGGCACGAAGGTCGCCCTGCACCTCGCCAAGGGCGGCGACAACGCCGGAACCCGCTGGTGGTTCGACAACGCCGTCGCCCACGGCGTCCCGTTCGACGTCATCGCCCTCTCGTACTACGGCTACTGGCACGGCGCCCTCTCCGACCTCCAGACCAACCTGGACGACGCCGCCTCCCGCTACGGCAAACCGGTCCTCGTCGCCGAGACCGCCTACGCCCACACCCTCGCCGACAAGGACGGCCTGGAGAACAACATCGCCACCGCCGACCAGCTCGTCACCGGCTACCCCGCCACCCCCGCTGGCCAGGCCGCCAACCTCCGCGACGTACTCAACGTCGTCGAAGCCGTCCCCGGCGGCCGGGGCCTCGGTGCCGTCTACTGGGAACCCACCTGGACCGCCGTCACCGGCAGCGGCTGGGACCCGGCCGACGCCTCCTCCGGCAACGCCTGGGAGAACCAGGCGCTCTTCGACTACAACGACAAGCTGCTCCCGGCGGCGAGCTGGTTCTCGCACCGGTAGGACACCCGGCACATGACGACGCCCCGCCGTACTCCGGGCTCCGGAGGCGCGGCGGGGCGCCTTTGTCGCGGTGCGGGGCGGCCTTACTCGAAAGGATGTACCTCGCACGATCGTCTGCGCCCGACTCGATCCGGCCGCTACGGTCCGCCGTCATGAGCACCCACACCCAAGTCCCCGTGCCCGCCCGGCCGATCGTCGACGTCCATGTGATCGTCAGGGACGGCGAGAAGCTCCTGCTGTCCCAGCGCGGCGGCCCCTACGGACACGGCCGGTGGCACGCGCCGTCCGGGAAGCTCGACGAGGGGGAGGTCCTTGCCGTGGGAGCCGCGCGGGAACTGGAGGAGGAGACGGGACTGCACGTCGACCCGGGGGCGCTCACCCTCCTGCACACCGTCGTCCACCACCAGGGCGACGGCACACCGGACCGCATCGGCTACTTCTACGAGGCGCGCGCCTTCACCGGCCACCCGGTGAACCGCGAGCCCGACAAGTGCCTCGACCTGCGGTGGTTCGCCGAGCACGACCTGCCCGAGGACCTGATCGAGTACCCCGCCGCAGGGCTGCGCGGCAGCCTCACCCGCCCCGGCGGGGTCAGCTTCCACAACTGGTCGTAGAAACGGAGGGCGCACCGCACGTCGAGGAGCCCGGACCGGGGAGGCGGATGCCTCGTCTGGTCGACGAAGTGCGCCTCGCGATCGCCCCCGTGGTGGTGGGCCGTGGACGGCGCCTGTTCCCGGACGGCAGCACCCCGGTCGGCCCGCGCCTGCTCCGTCCCGTACTCGGGAAGCCTTCGGCCCGTCAGCCGGTGTAGCCCCCGTCGCTCAGCGCCTTCTCGATGCGGGCGCGGTGGTCCGCCTCCCAGGCGTCGAGGGACTGCTCGGCCTCCTTGGCGAGCCTCGTCCGCGCGGCCGCGAGGATCTCCTCCTGGCGGGCGGCGGGGGTGACGACGATGCCCTCCTCGTCCGCGACAACGATGTCGCCAGGGTGCACCAGCACGCCGCCGACGCGGGCCGGCTCGCCGAGCGCACCGACCTTCTTCTTCGTACCGGGGATCGGGATGACGCCGCGCGAGAAGACCGGGAAGCCGGCCTCGCGCACCTCGTCGAGGTCGCGGATGACGCCGTCGACGACGAAGGCCGCGACGCCCCGGCGCTGGGCGACGGCGCACACGTTGCCGCCGGCCAGCGCGTAGTCCACGTCGCCCGACTCCACGACGATGACCGAGCCGGGCTCGGCGCGGTAGATCGCGGCGTGCAGCATCAGGTTGTCGCCGGGCTCGCACCGTACGGTGTACGCCGGTCCGGCGACCCGCGGGGAGTTCCACAGCGGGCGGATGCCGATGTCCATGATCTGCTCGCGACCCAGCAGGTCGGCCAGGGTGGTGGGGGGAATGTCCTTGAAGGCGGCGTTCATTGGCGTCTCTGTTCCTTTGTGTGGCAGGTCGGTCGGCAGCGGGCCGGCCGTGGCCCTCACCAGGTCGTGAGGGCGGTGTTCCCGGTTGACATCATCGTGGGAGTCCGAGCCGTACGGGAGGTCAGGTTGCTCACACTGCCGGAGATCGCCGAGGACCCGGGGGTCCTGACGCACCGCCCGGACCTGGCCGACGGTACGGCGGCCGTCTTCCGCCCTCTCGTCCGTACCGACGCCGACCGCGCGCCGGACGCGGCAGGCCCACCGGCGTGACGCGGAGGCCCGTGAGCAGCCCTCCGACGCCCCGCCCGCAGGCGCCCCCGCTTCACCCTCGTCTCGCTGTACGGGACAACGTTGCTCGCATCGTGGACTGATCACTAACGTCCGGAACCATGACTGAACTCGTGGATGTCCCGCCGTTCGCGCGGGTCGAGGAGCTGGACGGTCTGCCGGGGCGCGTGGTTCTGGCGGACGTGAGGTGGTATCTGGACGGGCGCTCGGGGCGTGCCGCGTACGAGGGGGGACACCTGCCGGGCGCGGTCTTCGCGGACCTCGACCGCTGGCTGACCGGCCCTCCCACGACGGTGGGCGGCCGCAACCCCCTTCCCGCTCCGGAGTCGTTCGCCGAGGGCATGCGGGGACTGGGCATCGGTGACGACGACATCGTGGTGGCCTACGACGACCAGGGCGGGGTCATCGCGGCCCGGCTGGTGTGGATGCTCCGGGCCACCGGGCGCCGTGCGGCGATCCTCGACGGCGGTCTCGCCGCCTACCTCGACGCGCACCCCGACTCCCTGACGACGGAGGAACCGAAGCCGGAGGAGGGCGAGTTCTCCGTACGCCCCTGGCCCGCGGCGGCCCTGGTGGAGGCCGACGGCCTGGTGGGGCCGGAGGTCCTGACCGTCGACGCCCGCAACCGGGACCGCTTCGTCGGGGCCCAGGACCCGGTCGACCCCCGCCCGGGCCACGTGCCCGGTGCGGCGAACGTCCCCTGCCGGGAGAATCTGGACGGGCTCGGACGGCTGCTGCCCGTTCAGGCGATCCGGGACAACTTCGCCGCCGGAGGCGTGGACGCGGACACCGCGTCGAAGGTCGTCTCCTATTGCGGCTCCGGTGTGACGGCCTGCCACAACCTCCTGACCCTGGAGCACACCGGGCTCGGCCGGGGCCGGCTCTACGTCGGCGGCTGGTCCGCCTACAGCCGTGACGAGGCCCGCCCGGTGGAGACCGGACCCGCCCGCTGATACGGCGGACCACGACTCCGTATCCGGCGCGTACGCGACGGGCGGGGCGGGACGGTGTGAAACCGTCCCGCCCCGCCCGCTGCTCGACTTCCGCTACCGCACCGGGGTGAAGTCGCGGGCCCCGATGAACTCGGGACGGCGCACCGGGGCCTGGAAGGGCTCCTGCGCCTGGTTCTCCACGCTGTTGAAGACGATGAAGACGTTGCTGCGCGGGAACGGGGTGATGTTGTCACCCGATCCGTGCATGGCGTTGCAGTCGAACCAGGTCGCCGAACCCGCCCTGCCCGTGAAGAGCTTGATGCCGTGCGCGTCGGCCATCCGGGTCAGGGCCTCGTCGGACGGGATGCCCGCGTCCTGCATCTGGAGGGACTTCTTGTAGTTGTCGGTGGGCGTCTCGCCCGCGCAGCCGAGGAACGACCGGTGCGAACCGGGCATGATCATCAGCCCGCCGTTGGTGTCGTGGTTCTCGGTCAGCGCGATCGAGACGGAGACGGTCCGCATGTTCGGCAGCCCGTCCTCCGCGTGCCAGGTCTCGAAGTCCGAGTGCCAGTAGAAGCCCGAGGCGCCGAAGCCCGGCTTCACGTTGATCCGGGACTGGTGCACGTACACGTCCGAGCCGAGGATCTGCCGGGCCGCGCCCACCAGCCGCTCGTCGGAGACCAGCCGGGCGAACACCTCGCTGATCCGGTGCACTTCGAAGACGGAACGCACCTTCTGGGACTGCGGCTCGACGATCGACCGTGCGTCGGCACGGATCGCCGGATCGGCGATCAGCCGATCCATCTCGGCCCGGTAGCCCGGGACTTCGTCCACAGTGAGCAGCTGGTCGACGGCGAGGAAGCCGTCCCGCTCGAAGGTGAGGAGGCTCTGTACGGGTACGGGCCCCGGGGCGCCCGGCGCGGACCAGACGACCGGGTCCCGGCGGGGAGTGACCGTCTCGGCGGCACCGCGCGAGGGGTACAGATCGGTGCGCGCGTACGTGGTCATGGTCAGGCCTCCTCGGTCAGCAGCGGGTAGACGCCGTTCTCGTCGTGGTCCTCCCGTCCGGTGACGGGCGGGTTGAAGACGCAGACGCAGTGGAAATCGGTCTTCGGCCGGAGCGTGTGGTGCTCGTGGCCGTTGAGCAGGTACATGGTGCCGGGGGTGATCCAGTGCTTCTCGCCGGTGTCGTCGTTGGTGAGTTCGGCCTCCCCCTGGGTGCACAGGACGGCCTCGATGTGGTTCGCGTACCACATCGACGTCTCCGTGCCCGCGTACAGGATGGTCTCGTGGAGCGAGAAGCCGACCTTCTCCTTGGCGAGCACGATCCGCTTGCTCTCCCAGGTGCCGGAGGCGGACTTCACGTGCCGGTCGGTGTTCTCGATGTCGCTGAACGAACGGACGATCACGGTGGTGTGGTGCCTTTCTCTGCGGCGATTCTCTCGGTACCCGACCCGTCCCGGAAGTCCCGGGCCCAGGCGGGGGGTTCATGGTGGAACGGGCCGGTCAGGCGGCCGTTTCGCGGACGGACCGGGCCAGCGTGCGCAGCCCTTCGTCCAGCTCCTCGGGGGTGATGGTCAGCGGCGGCAGCAGCTTCACGACCTCGCTCTGCGGGCCCGACGTCTCCAGCAGCAGCCCGAGCTCGAAGGCGCGCGCGGTGACCGCCGAGGCGCGCGCCGGGTCGGTGAACTCCAGGCCCCACACGAGGCCCCGGCCCCGGAAGGAGGCGGTGGGCTCCTCGGCGCAGAGCGAGAGCAGGGTCTGCTCCACCTGTTCGCCGCGGGCCTTCGTCTGCCCCTCCATGTGGCCGTCCGTCCAGTAGGCGTCGAGCGCGGCGGCGGCGGTGACGAACGCGGGGCTGTTGCCGCGGAAGGTGCCGTTGTGCTCGCCGGGCTCCCAGACGTCCAGCTCGGGGGTGAACAGGCAGAGGGACATGGGCAGTCCGTAGCCGCTGATGGACTTCGACAGGGTGACGATGTCCGGGACGATGCCCGCCTCCTCGAAGGAGAAGAAGGCGCCGGTACGTCCGCAGCCCATCTGGATGTCGTCGACGATCAGCAGCATGTCCTGGCGGTGGCACAGCTCCTGGAGGGCGCGCAGCCACTCGGCGCGGGCGACGTTGATGCCGCCCTCGCCCTGGACGGTCTCCACGATCACGGCGGCCGGCTTGTTCAGGCCGGAGCCCTGGTCCTCCAACAGCCGCTCGAACCAGAGGAAGTCGGGGACCTGGCCGTCGAAGTAGTTGTCGAACGGCATCGGCGTGCCGTGCACCAGCGGGATGCCCGCACCGGCCCGCTTGAACGCGTTGCCGGTCACGGCGAGCGAGCCGAGCGACATCCCGTGGAAGGCGTTGGTGAAGGAGACCACGGACTCACGGCCCTTCACCTTGCGCGCCAGCTTCAGTGCGGCCTCGACCGCGTTGGTACCGGTCGGGCCCGGGAACATCACCTTGTACGGCAGGTCGCGCGGGCGCAGGATCACGTTCTGGAAGGTCTCCAGGAAGGCACGCTTGGCGGTCGTCGCCATGTCCAGGCCGTGGGTGATGCCGTCCCGCTCGATGTAGTCGAGCAACGCCCGTTTCAGTACGGGGTTGTTGTGGCCGTAGTTGAGTGATCCGGCACCGGCGAAGAAGTCCAGGTAGGTGTGGCCGTCCTCGTCGGTCAGCCGGGCGCCCCGCGCGTGGTCGAACACGGCGGGCCAGCTCCGGCAGTAGCTCCGGACCTCGGACTCCAGGGTCTCGAAGACGCTCAGGGCGGGCGGGGTGATGGTCACGGCGATCTCCTGAGGGTTGGGGGACACGGGGTGGTGGTGGCGCGAGGGGGCCACGCGGTCGCGCGAGGCGCGCGGTGGTGGCGCGAGGGGCCCGCGCGTCCGCGGAAGGCACGGGGCGGCGGCTCTACCGAGGGCCGGTGCTGCCTGGCCGGTGCTGCCCTGCTGACCGGTGGCGGCCCGTCAGCTGCCGAACGGTCCAATGCTGTACAGGACTTCGGGAAGGTGCGTGTCCTCGGGGAACAGCTCCCCGGCGAAGAGCACCTCGCGCTCCAGCCCCACGTCGTGGCGCTGCGCGTACGAGGTGAAGAGCCGGTTCGAGGCGGTGTTGTCGGGCGTGACGGTCGTCTCCACCGCGATCAGCCCCTGCTCGGCGGCGACCCGCTCGGTCAGCGCGTCCAGCAGGGTGGCGGCCAGCCCCCGGCCCCGGTACGCACCGTCGACCGCCACCTGCCAGACGACGAGCGTCTGCGGGCGGTCCGGGCGCACGTACCCGGTCACGAAGGCGACGGGCTCGCCGTGCTCGTCCCGGGCGACCACCGAGGTGCCCGCGAAATCGCGGCACCAGAGCAGGTAGCTGTACGAGGAGTTGAGATCGAGGACTTCGGAGTCGCGGGCGATCCGCCACAGCGCGGCCCCGTCCTCCACGCGTGGCGCGTCCACGGTGAGGAATGCGCTCGGCGCGTGCGGCGCATTGAGGTCGGCGGAGTCGGTTCGGGCACGGGCAAGGTCTGCTGGTGCGGCGCTCATGCCAGGGAATTTACCCAGCAAATTTCGTAATCGCATCGCCGGAAAGGGTTGGGTGGCGGAGACTCACGTGTTATCACGCGAGTGCGAGCCGACCTCACCTCGCAGGTCTTTTCTGGTGGTTCGTGGTGGATTTATCCGACATTACGTCCCCCGTTGTGGAGTCCGTCACAGCCCGGTAATCCCCCTGACCCGCCTGCGGAACGTGCCTCCCGGCTCCTCCCGGATCCGTGCGTTTAGCGGCAGGGAACCCGGGCACAAGAATGCGGGGAGCTGCTTATCCATAAGCAGCTCCCCGCATTCATTGAATTCGGTGGCCCGAAGAACCCGAAGAAATTGTTCGCCGGGCGCGGAGCATGTGGAGAATGTGCCGCGCCCCGTGAATCACACGCTCGGCCAGGTTTCCTCGACGGCCTTGCGGGCAGCTTCAAGATCGACCTGCCGGCCGGCCTCGGCCAGCGCCGAACCCAGCGCCGCGAGGGAGGCGAGGACCGCTCCGCGCGTCGCGTCCACCCCGTAGTGATTGACCCGGACCATCTCCTTGGACAGCGCCCCGCCGCCCGCGATCAGCGGCAGCGAGGGCTCCGCGAGCAGCGCCCGCGCCACCAGCGCGGAGGCGTCCACCCCGTCCGGCACGCGCAGCGTCGTGGCGACCGGCGCCGCGTCGCGCGCCTCGTGGACGTACGGCGTCAGCCCGCCGCCGAGCGCGAGCGCACCCGCCCGGGTGGCAGCGGCGGCGGCCGCGTGACGGGCCATGAGGGGCTCCAGGCCCTCCGCCTCGATCCGCTCGACACACGCCTCCAGCGCCAGCATCTCCAGCTGCGCCGGGGCGTGCAGCAGCGCCTTGCGGCCACCGTCGATCCAACGCTGCTTCCAGTCCAGCAGGGAGAGGTAGGAGTGGCGCGGGGCCTGCGGGTTGGCGGCGATCCGCTCCCAGGCGCGCGCGCTCACGGAGACGGCCGAGACGCCCGCCGGGCCGCCCATCGCCTTCTGCGCGCCGATCACGCACAGGTCCACGCCCCACGCGTCCGGCAGCAGCGGCTCGGCGCCGACCGAAGCCACCGCGTCCAGCATGAAGAGGGCGCCGTGGGCCCGGACGACCTCACCGATCTCTGCGACCGGGTTGGTGTTCCCGGTCGCCGCCTCGGCGTGCACCAGCGAGACGAAGTCGATCTCCGGATGCTCGGCCAGGGCGGCGGCGACCTGCTCGGCGGTGACGGCCGTGTGGAACGGCACCGCGAGGTCGACGACCTCCGCGCCGCAGTCGCGCAGCCAGTTCCCGAAGGTCTGGCCGTACGGGCCGGTGACGACGTTGAGCGCGGTCGTACCGGGCCGGGCGGCGCCCCGGATGCAGCCCTCCAGGGGCAGCAGCGCCTCGCCCTGCATGATCACCACGTCCTGCTCGGTGGCGAGGAGACCGGCCACCCGCTTCTCGATGGCCGCGAAGTGCGCGGCGGTGAGCGGGGCGAGGTCGAGGAAGGGGTGCGTCACGGTGGTGCTCTCTCCGGTTCGGTCAGTCATTCTGCGGGCCTGTGTACGAACAGCGCTCGGTCCGAGAGTACCGACCGCCTCGTACAGTGCCGCACATGAGCGATCACAGCGACCAGCGCGACCACCGCGACCGGGACCGGCGCGTGCTGCGGGTGAGGGGACGGGTGCTCGTCGGCCCGGACGAGGCACGGGACGAACTGTGGGCCGTGGACGGCCGGATCACCTACGAGCGGCCCCCGGGCGCGGACGGGGCGGACACCGTCGAGGGCTGGGTGCTGCCGGGTCTGGTCGACGCGCACTGCCACGTCGGACTCGACCGCCACGGCCCCGTCGACGCGGCCACCACCGAGCAGCAGGCGCTCACCGACCGGGAGGCCGGCGCCCTGCTGCTCCGCGACGCCGGATCGCCCTCCGACACCCGCTGGACCGACGACCGCGAGGACCTGCCGAAGATCATCAGGGCCGGCCGCCACATCGCCAGGACCCGCCGCTACATCCGCGACTACGCCCACGAGATCGAGCCCGGCGACCTGGTCGCCTACGTCGCGCGCGAGGCCCGCCGGGGCGACGGCTGGGTGAAGCTGGTCGGCGACTGGATCGACCGGGGGGTGGGCGACCTCACCCCCTGCTGGCCGCGTGGGGAGGTGGAGGCCGCGATCGCCGAGGCCCACCGGCTCGGCGCCCGGGTCACCGCGCACTGCTTCGCCGAGGACTCGCTGCGCGATCTGGTGGAGGCCGGCATCGACTGCGTCGAACACGCCACGGGCCTCACCGAGGACACCGTCCCGCTCTTCGCCGAACGCGGGGTGGCGATCGTACCGACGCTGGTCAACATCGCGACCTTCCCGCACCTGGCGGACGGCGGCGAGGCCAAGTTCCCCCGCTGGTCCGCGCACCTGCGCCGGTTGCACGCCCGCCGCTACGACACCGTGCGCGCGGCGTACGACGCGGGCATCCCGGTCTTCGTCGGTACGGACGCGGGCGGCTCGCTCCCGCACGGCCTGGTGGCCGCCGAGGTCGCCGAGCTGGTCAAGGCCGGCATCCCGCCGCTGGAAGCGCTCGGCGCGACCACCTGGGCGGCGAGGCGCTGGCTCGGCCGCCCGGGCCTGGACGAGGGCGCCCCGGCCGACCTGGTCGTCTACGCCGAGGACCCGCGCGCCGACGTACGGGCCCTGGCCGCGCCCCGCCACGTGGTGCTCAACGGCCGGGTGGTGGGCTGACACCTCGTACGACGCGCCCAGCCTTCAGCGTGCGGGGGCCCCGGTACCCACGGCGCCCGGTACGTGGCCCAGGGCGCGCAGGATCCGGGCCAGGTCGCGGGGTGCGGCGGTGAGGCGGACGAGGGTCCCCGCGTCGTCCAGCTCGGCGACGTGCCAGCCGCTGGAGACCTCGTCCCCGTCCTCGCCCCGGACCCGCCGCACGCGCACCACGGTCAGCCGCTCCACCGGCACCCGCTTCGCCCCGAACCGCCCGGGGCCCGAGTGCGGTGCCACCGCGAGCACCTCGCCCCCGCCCAGCACCACATGGGTGCCGAAGTGGTACGGGTTGTACTCCGTGGCCTCCAGGAAACGCGCGGAGAGGAACACCTCCTCCGCGTCGGCCCCTTCGGTCCCGTCGGTGTCATCCGCCCCGGCCGCCCCGAGAGGCCCGGGCGGCCGGAGGCGGGCGGCGCGGAAGGCCAGGACGAGGAGCCCCGCCGACACCGCCGTCCCCGCCACCGCCCAGGCGATCGTCGCGGGGGAGCCGAGCGGGTCCGTGGGGTGCAGGACGCAGAGCGGCAGCAGCCACAGCGCGGTCGCGAAGAGGGCCCCCACGAAGGGGAGGGCCGAGGGGAGCACCTCGTCGTCCGGCAGTCGGCGTGCGCGTACCCGCTGGACGGCCAGGGCGACGGGGTAGCAGGCGCCGAGCGCGAGCGCCACCGCGAGAGCCAGCAACTGCCCTGCCGGAGCGCGGTATTCGTGCCACTCCCCGTGGGTCCCGACGAACGACCTCGGCCCGCCGCGCCAGAAGGTCACCTCAAGCCGGTCACCCGGAGCGTATGCCCCGGCCATCCTGTGGGAGACGCTGATCCGGTCGGTCCTCCCGCCGGCCGACACGTAGAGCGAGTTGTACTTGGGGTGCTCGTGGAAGTCCGTGCGTACCACCACCCCCGGGAACGTGGAGAGGCACTCACCGCGATCCGCGGCCGGCGTGGCGGCGGTGCACGGGACGACCACCCGCCACGCGCGTTCGTTCGCAAGGGAGTCCGGTACCGCCCAGAGGGCGACGATCAGCGCCACGAGGAGCAATGGAACGCTCCACGCGATCGGCCCGAAGAGGCCGTGCCCCCCGGTGCGCGGGGTGATGACGTGTCGGTGCTCCGGTTCGGCGGGGGCCCCGTAGCGGCGGCGCAGAGCCCGCAACTCCGCCACCCCGGCGTCGAATTCAGGGTCGTCGGTCCGGTAGCTCCGGGGCTGGGGAAGGTTGCGGACGCCTCCGTCGCGCAGCAGCAGGCTGACCCGACGTCGTTCCTGGTAACGGGAGTTGACGTGGATCCGGTGGACGCGCACGGCCACCACGTCCGGCCACGGCACGCTCCGGCGCCGCAGCGGAGTCCGGTAGCGCACCCCGTCCGCGTCGGCGTGCGTGACGGGAGCGGTGCCCCCGAGTCCGACGAGCGACCACCCTCTGCCGAATGCGGAACGGTAGGTCAGTCGCGGGTCATCGCTCATACGCACAGCTTGCCACCGGCCCGATCCGCGCTCTTGTCGAGGTTGCGGCAGCGTTCGGGGCCGCAACCTTGCCGACTTCCACCCCCCCCGGTACGGGTGGTGTTCCCGGCGACGGCCAGGGCATCGTACCGACGCGGGCACCGTGTTGACGGGCAGTGACGATCGGGCGGTCCGCTCGTTGAGAGTGCTCGATCCGTACTCTCAAGGCCCGGGTGTGCGAGACGCGTTCGGTGAAACGGGTGACTCCGAGGAACGTACGTGCCGCCAGATTCGAATACGTACGCTAAAACCCCCCTTTGGGGTGAACTAGCGTCAGGTATCCGCCAGTTCACCCTTCGTGCGTAAAGATTCACGGAGTCGAGGCCGCCGGCGCACGCGATGTCCCCCATTGGACGGTGCCGGTGGCTCCATGTCTCTTGTGGGGGTTCCACCATCTTGAACAGCAACACCTTCCGTCTCGCCGCCCTGGCGGTCGCCGCAGCTCCCGTCGCCCTGTTCGCCGCGTTCCCCGCGCAGGCGGCCGCAGCTCCGGCGACCACGGGCGCGGACGAGGGCAAGGCGAGTGCGGTCGTGCTCCGGACGGCGCTCGACGTCTCGCTCGCCAACAAGACCGTCGACGTGCCGCTCAAGGCCACGCTCAACGAGGTCAACGCCCCCGAGAGCGCCGAGAAGACCGCGCTCTCCGTGAGGCTGGACGGTGTGGCCGACGGCCCGGTCCAGGTGCTGCGGGCCGACGTCGCGACCTCGGGCGCCACGGTCGACAAGCACCGCGCGGAGGGGCACAGCAACCTCGTCAAGGCCCGGGTTCAGGTACCCGGCCTGCCGTTCCTCCCGCTCATCGAGGTCGAGAAGGTCACCTCGAAGGCGGTCTGCGAGGTCGGCAAGAAGCCGGTCGCGTCCTCGAACGTCCTCGGGCACGTGACGGTCCTCGGCAAGCGGATCACGCTCACCGCGGGCGGCCGGACCGAGGTGGACCTGCCGAACGTCGGCAACGTGACCCTCGACCTGTCGAAGACCGGCACCACCTCGAAGACCGCCGCCGCGGCCGGGCTTCAGTTGCGGATCTCCCTCAACCCGGGCCGGCTCAACGTCGCCGACGTGCAGGGCGAGGTGACCCTCGCGGAGGCGACCTGCACCACGCCGGGCGCCGGCCACGGCGGTTCCGGCGGCGGTTCCGGCCACGGTGGTTCGGGCAACGGCGGCTCGGGTCACGGAGGTTCGGGCAACGGCGGTCACAGTGACGGCGGTTCGGGCAACGGCGGCTCCGACGGCGGCGGTACGGACGACGGCGGCGCGACGACCGGCGACAGCGGAGCGACCGGCGACAACGGAGACACCGGCAACTCCGGTTCCACGGAGGGCGGGTACGAGGACGGCGGCGCGACGGACAGCGGCACGACCGGTGACGGCTCCACGGGCGACACCGCCACCACCGGTGCCACCACCGGCGACACCCCGGGCGACACCGGCTCCACGGACGGCACCTCCGGCAGCGGCGGCGACGTGAAGACGCAGACCGGGGCCGACAGCGCCCCGGCCACCGTCTCCGGGGAGGACCTCGCGGAGACCGGCAGCAGCTCCAGCACCCCGCTCATCGCGGGCGGCGCGGCCCTGCTGCTGGCCCTCGGCGCCGGAGCGACCGTCCTCGCCCGCAGGCGCACCCAGGACTGACCCGACCGACCCGGACCACAACCGGGCAGAAGGGCCCTGACACCGGGCAGAAGGGCCGTGACCGGGCACGCGACCCCCGGCCGGTCCGCGCGCTCAGGCGGGCACGCGGACCGGCCGGAGGGCCCGCCGGACGCCGGACGCCGGACGCCTGAGGCCGGACGCCGGATGCCGGGCCCCGGCCCATCCGCCGGGCCGGGATCCGCAGGGAGCGACTGTTCCGGGACGACTGTGCCGGGGCGGTTCGACCCGCCCCGGCCGCCTCACCTCACCGCTCACCCCGCCGCCCCCACCGGCAGCGCCTGAAGGGCCAGGTCCAGTGCCTGGAGGAAGCGGTTGGTCGTCACCCGGTCCCGGACCGCGAGCCGCAGCCAGTCCGGACCGAGCCCCGGGAAGGTGTCCCCGCGCCGGGCCGCGAACCCCAGGGAGCGCAGCCCCTCCCGCAGCTCGGCCGCACCCTCCAGGCGGATCAGCACGAACGGCCCCTGGGCCGGGGCCACCACCTCGATCTCGCCGAACTCCGCGATGCCCGCCAGCAGATGGGCCCGGTCCACCGCGATCCGGTCCGCCGCGCAGGCCGCCTCCGCCAGCGCCCGGGGCTCCATGCACGCCTCGGCCGCCGCCAGCGCCGGTGACGACACCGGCCAGAGCGGCTGTGCCTCCTCCAGCAGGGCGATCACCCCGGGGTCGGCCATCACGTAGCCGATCCGCAGCCCTGCCAGCCCCCACGTCTTGGTGAGGCTGCGCAGCACGACGAGGCCCGGGACGTCGGTACGCCCGCAGAGCGCCTCGCGCTCCCCGGGCACCGCGTCCATGAACGCCTCGTCGACCACCAGGGTCCGCCCCGGTCTCGCCAGCGCTTCCAGCGCACCGGCGGGGTGCAGCACGGACGTCGGGTTGGTCGGATTGCCGACGACCACCAGGTCGGCGTCCTCCGGCACCATCGCCGGGTCCAGCCGGAACCCGTCCTCCGCCCGCAGCACCACACGCCCCACCTCGTGCCCGGCCGCCCGCAGCGCCGCCTCCGGCTCCGTGAACTGCGGGTGCACCACGACCGGCCGACGGGCCGGCAGCGCCCGGGCGATCAGCACGAACGCCTCGGCCGCCCCGGCGGTCAGCAGCACCCGGTTCACCGGGAGCCCGTGCCGGGCGGCGACGGCGGCCCGCGCCGCACGGCCGTCGGGGTAGGCGGCGAGCCCGCCGAGTGAGGCCGCTATGCGTTCCCGCAGCCAGTGCGGCGGGGTGTTCGTCCGGACATTCACGGCGAGATCGGTCAGGTGCCTGCCGCGCACCTCGGCGTCGCCGTGGTGACGCAGGTCGGGACCGCCGCTCTCGATGTACCGCGTGGGGGGTGTCATGGCTGCCATGGTGATGGGCGCGGCGCCTCCCGTCACCGGCGCAGCTGAAGATTCCGCTTCCGGGAGAACCGCGCGCGCTCCGCTTCGCCGGGCCACCGCGCACGTCGCCCGCGCCGACTTCGTCTTCGGGACCACCAGTTCGTCCGCCGCGCAGAGTGCCGCCGCCTCCGCCACCGAGGCCGTACCGACCAGCGCGGCGACCGCCTCGGACACCCCGGGCGCCGGTACCCGGCTCAACTCCGCCGCCGACCGGCCGCGCAACGGCACCCCGAGGCGCGCCGCCGCCGCGACGATGCCGGGCTCCGCCGTCTTCGCCTCGACGGTGGCCAGCTCGACCACGTCGGAGACCGCGAGCCCTGCCGTCCGCAACACCTGTTCGATCAGTGCGGACACCTCCTCGCCCGGCACACCCCGGCGGGCGCCGACGCCGACGACGAGCCCCGCCCCGGCGGCGGCTGCGGGGGAGGGGTCCTGGGACCCTGCGCTTGCGGTCACGGGCAGTCCTTTCGTACGGGCCGCCACCGCGGGGAGTCCTCGGGACACCCGGCGAGGCGTACGGCGCTCCTGCGGAGACGGCGGAGATGACGGAGGTGGCGGAGATGACAGAGACGGCGGAGATGCGGGCAACCGGCCCGATCGGCTAGCAAGGGCCCATGGCGGTGTTCGTCGCGCTCGGCGCGTTCCTGATGACTCTGGCCGGCGGCTGGGTCGCGCAACGCGTCACCGACCGCCGCCACCTGGTGCTCGGCTTCGCCGGCGGGCTGATGCTCGGCGTGGTCGGCCTCGACCTCCTGCCGGAGGCGATCGACGCGGCGGGGCGGCCCGTGGCGGGGGTGCCCGCCGCCCTGCTGTTGTTCGTGGGGGGCTTTCTGCTGGCCCATCTGGTGGAGCGCCTGCTCGCGGTGCGCCAGGCGGCACACGGGGCGGGCGAGGAACGCGTGCCCCAGGTGGGGCTGACGGCGGCGGCCGCGATGGTGGGCCACAGCCTGATGGACGGGGTCGCGCTCGGCGCCGCCTTCCAAGTCGGCGCCGGCATGGGGGCGGCCGTCGCGCTCGCCGTCATCACCCACGACTTCGCCGACGGATTCAACACCTACACCCTTACCAGTCTCTACGGGAACAACCGCCGCAAGGCGTTCTTCATGCTCTTCGCGGACGCGATCGCCCCGATCGTGGGCGCGGCGACCACCCTCGTGTTCACTCTTCCGGAGGAATTGCTCGGCGCGTATCTCGGGTTCTTCAGCGGGGCGCTGCTCTACCTCGCCGCCGCCGAGATCCTCCCCGAGGCCCACCACGACCACCCGGCCCGTTCCACCGTGCTCTGCACGATCTGCGGAGTCGGCTTCATCTGGCTGGTCGTCGGCCTCGCGGACTGAGCGGAGCGACCCGCAGCCCTCTCCGCCGTACGGAGAACCCTCCGCCTTCGGGCAGAGGGCCCGCAGCGCCGTACGGAACAGCCCTCAGCGCACCGTCCCGCACCGCTCCACGAACCGCCGGGCCGTCCCCGGCGCCCCCGCCCAGTGGGTGTGCAGATAGCTCGCGTGCACCCCGCCCCGGACGAAGCCCTCCACCCGGCGTTCCGGCAGGTGCATCCCCCAGGCAGGTACGGGCCCCGAGCCCGGCTCCAGCACCGTCCGGTGGAACTCGTGACCGCGCACCCGGGTCCCGGCCGCCGCGAGCGAGCTGTCCGCGACCGCCACCGCCTCCCGGTAACCGAGCGTCAGGCGCCCCGACATCCGGGCGCTCGCGTCCAGCACCCCGCACATCGGCCGGCCGTCCAGCTCGCGCGCCAGGTAGAGCAGCCCCGCGCACTCCGCCGCCACCGGCGCCCCGCTCTCCGCGAGGGCGGTGACCGCCCGGCGCAGCGGTTCGTTGGCCGACAGCTCGGGGGCGTACACCTCGGGGAAACCGCCCCCTATGACCAGCCCCGCCGTGCCCTCGGGGAGCTTCTCGTCGTGGAGCGGGTCGAAGGGGACGACCTCCGCGCCCGCCGCCGTGAGCAGCTCGGCGTGTTCGGCGTACGCGAACGTGAACGCGGCCCCGCCCGCCACGGCGACGACCGGCCGCCGCCCGGAAGGGGCGTACGGCTCCGGCTCCCAGGCCTCGCCGGCCGGCGGGGGAGCGGTCCGGGCCAGCGCCAGCAGCGCGTCCATGTCGCAGCCGGCCCGCACGCGTTCGCCCATCGCCGCCACCGCGTCCACGGCGTCGGTGCGCCGTTCGGCCACCGGCACCAGCCCCAGATGACGCGAGGGGGTCTCCACCTGCGCGGCCCGCCGCAGCACCCCGAGCACCGGCAGCCCGGACTCCTCCAGGGCGTCCCGCAGCAGCATCTCGTGCCGGTCGGAGGCCACCTTGTTCAGGATCACCCCGCCGATCCGCACCCCGGGGTCCCAGGCCGCGAAACCGTGCACCAGGGCCGCCACCGAACGCGACTGCGAGGAGGCGTCGACCACCAGCACCACCGGCGCCCGCAGCAACTTCGCCACCTGCGCCGTAGACGCCAGCTCGCCCTGGCCCGAGGCTCCGTCGAACAGCCCCATCACGCCCTCCACGACCGCCAGGTCGCACCCCGCCGCCCCGTGCGCGAAGAGCGGCGCGATCAGGCCGGTCCCGCACATGTAGGCGTCGAGGTTGCGGCCCGGCCTGCCCGTGGCCAGCGCGTGGTAGCCCGGGTCGATGTAGTCGGGGCCCACCTTGTGCGGGGAGACGGCGAGCCCGCGCGCGGCGAAGGCGGCCATCAGCCCGGTGGCGACGGTGGTCTTGCCGCTGCCGGAGGCCGGGGCGGCGATCACCAGACGCGGCACACTGCCGGAAACGCCCCCGGAAGAGGAAGCACTCACCACTCGATGCCTCGCTGGCCCTTCTGACCCGCGTCCATCGGGTGCTTCACCTTCGACATGTCGGTCACCAGGTCCGCCGCGTCCAGCAGCGCCTGCGGGGCGTTGCGGCCGGTGATCACCACGTGCTGGGTGCCGGGACGGTTCCGCAGCGTCTCGACCACGTCCTCGGTGTCGATCCACCCCCAGTGCAGCGGGTAGGCGAACTCGTCGAGCACGTACAGCTTGTACGTCTCGGCGGCGAGGTCGCGCTTGACCTGCGCCCAGCCCTCGCGGGCCTTCTCCTCGTTCGCCGTGTTGTCCGTCTCGCCGGAGGGCCCGCGCTGGACCCACGACCAGCCCTCGCCCATCTTGTGCCAGGCGACCGTGCCGCCCTCGCCGCTGGCCCCGAGGACCTTCAGCGCGTTCTCCTCGCCGACCTTCCACTTCGCCGACTTGACGAACTGGAACACCCCGATCGGCCACCCCTGGTTCCAGGCGCGCAGCGCCAGCCCGAACGCGGCCGTCGACTTCCCCTTGCCGATCCCGGTGTGGACCAGGAGGAGCGGACGGTTGCGGCGCTGACGGGTGGTGAGCCCGTCGTCCGGTACCGAAGTCGGCTGTCCCTGCGGCATTACGCGGCCCTCCCGGCTGCTCTGACATCCTTGACCAGCCCGGCGATCGAGTCGGCCCGCAGCTCGTCGAGCGTGACGGCGGTGCCTCCCAGATCGCGGGCGAGCTGTGCGGCGAGCCCGAGGCGTACGATCCCCGACTCGCAGTCCACCACGACGGACGCGGTCCCCTCGGCGGCGTGCAGCCTTCCGGCCCGCGCGGCCAGCGCCACCGGCTCCGGCCCGCCGGTCGCCCGGCCGTCCGTCACCACCACGAGCAGCGGACGCCGCGAGGGGTCGCGCATCCGCTCCACGCGCAGCACGTCGTGCGCCTTCAGCAGACCCGCCGCCAGCGGGGTACGCCCCCCGGTCGGCAGGGTCTCCAGCCGGGCCGCCGCCGCGTCCACCGACGAGGTCGGCGGCAGCACCAGCTCGGCGTCCCGCCCCCGGAACGTCACCAGGCCCACCTTGTCGCGCCGTTGGTACGCGTCGAGCAGCAGCGACAGCACCGCGCCCTTCACCGCGCTCATCCGCTGCCGGGCCGCCATCGACCCGGAGGCGTCCACCACGAAGAGCACGAGATTCCCCTCGCGCCCCTCCCGCGTCGCCTGCCGCAGATCGTCCCGGCGCACCACGAGCCCCCGCCCGGACCGGCCGCGCGCCCGCTGGTGCGGGGCGGCGGCCTGGACCGTCGCGGCCAGGTGCAGCTTGGTCAGCGCACCCTGTGGACGCCGGGCGCCGGTCGTCCGGCCGTGCTCGGTACGCGCCCGGGACCGGCGTCCCGCCGCGCCCTCGCCGAGCCCGGGAACGCTCAGCATCTTCGTACGGAACGGCTCCGCCGCCGCGACCGGCCGCTGCTCACCGCCGGCCGGGACGCCCGGACCCCGCGGGGAATCCGGGCCCTGCGGGGAACCCTGGCTCTCCGGGGAGGGCGAGGCCGAAGACTCGGGCGCCGACGCGTCCTCGGGGCCGCCCCCCTGCGGCGGCACCCCGCCGCCGGGACCGCCCCCGTCGCCCGGCCCGTCGGGACCGGAGTCAGGATCGGGATCGGAGTCCGGGTCCGGACCGGGCTCACCGTCACCGCTCCGCCCCTCGTCCCGCCGGCTCTCCTCCTCGGCGGCCTCCCGGAGCGTGTCGTCGAGCTTCTCCTCGTCGAGCCCGGGGGCGTCGAAGGGGTTGCGACGCCGCCGGTGCGGCAGCGCCAGCAGGGCGGCCTGGCGCACGTCGTCGGCGGTCACCTCGTCGCGCCCCGCCCAGGCGGCCAGCGCGGTCGCGGTGCGGGCCATCACGATGTCCGCGCGCATCCCGTCGACCTCGAACGCGGCGCAGGTCGCCGCGATCCGCCGCAGCGCCCCGTCGCCGAGCACGACCGCGGGGAGCAGGGCGCGCGCCGCGGTGATCCGCTCGCGCAGCGCGCTCTCCTCGTCGGCCCACGCCGCCGCGAAGGCCGCCGGATCGTCGTCGTACGCCAGGCGCCGCCGCACGACCTCCACCCGCAGATCGGTGTCCCGGGACGCGGCCACCTCCACGGTCAGCCCGAACCGGTCCAGCAACTGCGGCCGCAGCTCGCCCTCCTCCGGGTTCATCGTGCCGACCAGCAGGAACCGCGCCGCGTGCCGTACGGAAACGCCCTCGCGCTCCACGTACGAGGCGCCCATCGCCGCCGCGTCCAGCAGCAGGTCCACCAGGTGGTCGTGGAGGAGGTTGACCTCGTCCACGTAGAGGATGCCGCGGTGCGCGTCGGCGAGCAGACCCGGCTCGAAGGCCTTCACGCCCTCGGCGAGCGCCCGTTCGATGTCGAGCGCCCCGACCAGCCGGTCCTCGGAGGCGCCGACCGGCAGCTCCACCGTCCGCGCGGGCCGCGACGCACCGGGCGCCGCCGTGTGCGGGCCGTCCGGGCACGCCGGGTCGGGGGAGGCCGGGTCGCAGGAGAACCGGCAGCCCGGCACCACCGCGACCCGGGGCATCAGCGCGGCCAGCGCCCGCACGGCGGTGGACTTCGCGGTGCCCTTCTCGCCGCGCACGAGCACCCCGCCGACCGCCGGTGACACGGCGTTCAGCAGCAGCCCGAGCCTCAGGTCGTCCTGGCCGACGATCGCGGTGAACGGATACGGCGTGCTCACAGGGCCTCCTGGATGGTGTCGGAAACGTTCGTGTGCGTCACGGCAGTCGGTACGGAGGGTGGTTCGGCGAGTGGTTCGGCAGGCGGTACGGCGGGTGGTACGGACCCCACGTCGGCGCCCGCGCCCGGCAGCACCGGCGCGCCCGGGCCGACGAACGGCAGCCCCGCCGGGGCACCCCGCTCGATCAGCCGCCACAGGGCGTCGGTGTCGGCGTGCTCCTCGATCAGGTCGCCCAGCAGATCGAGCTGCTCCTCGCGCAGCGCGGCGAAGCTGGTGTCCGGGGCGGCCGTGAACCGCCGCCCGGCGGCCCGGGCGACCTCCGTCAGGAAGGCCCGCCGGAACGCGTCGCTCTCCAGCGACCCGTGCCAGTGCGTCCCCCACACCTGGCCCACCCGGCAGCCGTCCAGGAACGGTTCGCCGCCCCGCACGTCGGCGACGCCGTGGTGGATCTCGTACCCCTCCACCGGCTCGCCGAGCGCCGCACCGACCGGCCGGGCGAGCGTCTTCTCCCGTGCGAAGCGGATACGTACCGGCAGCAGGCCCAGCCCCTCGACCACCCCGGCCCGCGACTCGACCTCGTCCTCGATCCGCTCGCCGAGCACCTGGAAACCGCCGCAGATCCCCAGCACCGGACGGCCCTCGGCCGCCCGCCGGACCAGGGCGTCCGCGAGCCCCCGGGCACGCAGCCACTCCAAAGCCTTCACGGTCCCCCGAGTACCGGGCACCACGACCAGGTCCGCGTCGGCCAGCTCCTCCGGCCGGTCCACGAACCGCACGATCACGCCCGGTTCGGCGGCCAGCGCGTCCACGTCGGTGAAGTTCGACATCAGCGGCACCGCGCACACCGCGACCCGCAGCACGTCCTCGCCGTGCGGCGGCGCCACCACCGACTCCCGGACGGTCCCGCGCAGCGACACCCGCAGCCCGTCCTCCTCGTCGATGCCGAGACCGTGCGTGAACGGCAGGACCCCGTACGTCCGCCGCCCGGTCAGCCCCAGCAGCATGTCCAGGCCCGGCTCCAGCAACGACACGTCACCGCGGAACTTGTTGACCAGATAGCCCGCGACCAGCTCCTGGTCCCCGGCGCTCAGCAGCGCCGTCGTGCCGAAGAACGAGGCGAACACCCCGCCCCGGTCGATGTCGCCGACGACCAGCACCGGGAACCGGGCGGCCCGGGCGACGCCCATGTTCACGATGTCGGTCCGCCGCAGATTGATCTCGGCCGGGCTGCCCGCCCCCTCGCAGATCACGGCGTCATACGTGCCCCGCAACTGCTCCAGGCAGTCCACGACCGTCCCGAACAGCGACTCCTGCCTGCCCCCGTGGTAGCCGCGCGCGCTCATCTCGCCCACCGGCTTGCCCATCAGCACGACCTGGCTGGACCGGTCGCCTCCGGGCTTGAGCAGCACCGGGTTCATCAGCGCGGACGGCTCGACCCGGGCGGCCTGCGCCTGCATGGCCTGCGCCCGCCCGATCTCGGCACCCTCGCGGGTCACGAAGGAGTTCAGCGACATGTTCTGCGCCTTGAACGGGGCGACCTTCACCCCCCGCCGCACCAGCCACCGGCAGATCCCCGCCGTGACGACGCTCTTGCCGGCGTCCGAGGTGGTGCCGGCGACGAGCAGCCCGCCGCCCCTCGTCACGTTCCCGCTGCCGCTCATGCCCGTCCTCGTTCCGTCATCCTGTGTGTCGCCGCCGGCCGTCCCGCAGCCCGTCCCGAGGCCGGCCTACCCGCCACCAGCCGTCCCGCGACGCAGACGGCCAGGGCCAGCACGCTCACCCGGCGCGACAGCCGCACCGCGCGCTCGATGTCGCCCGCCTCCACGGCCACGGCCCGGCCCTCGGCACCGTTCAGCAACGGCCGGTGCTCGACCCGCCCGCCGTACGCGAGGGTCCCGCCCAGCCGTACGCCGAGCGCCCCCGCGAACGCGGCCTCCACCGGGCCCGCGTTCGGGCTCGGATGGCGCCCCGCGTCCGCGCGCCAGGCCCGGACGGCCTGCCCGGGCCGCCCCCCGGCGACGACGGCCAGGGCGGCGGTGAGCCGGGCGCCGGGCCACCCCGCCACGTCGTCCAGGCGGGCCGAGGCCCACCCGAAGCGGCGGTGGCGCGGCGAGCGGTGGCCCACCATCGCGTCCAGGGTGTTCACCGCGCGGAAGCCGACGAGCCCCGGGACCCCGCCCAGCGCGCCCCACACCAGGGCGCCCACGACGGCGTCCGAGGTGTTCTCGGCGACCGACTCCACGACGGCACGGGCGATCCCCGGACCGTCGAGCGCCTGCGGGTCACGCCCGCACAGATGCGGCAGCCGCTCCCGGGCCGCCTCGACGTCCCCGGCATCCAGCGCCGCGCCGATGGCCCTGGCCTCGCGGCCCAGCGACGTACCGCCGACGACTGACCAGGTGACGGCCGCCGTCAGCGCGACGGCGGCGACGGGGCTGCGGCGTACGGCACGGGCGGCGAGCGCGGCGGCCCCCGCGGCGCCTCCGGCGCACACCAGGGTGTGCAGCGCGCCCCGGCCCCGGTGGTCCCGCCAGAGGCGCTGTTCCACGGCGGCGGCGGCCCGGCCGAACCCGGCGACCGGATGGCCCCGGCGAGGATCGCCCAGCAACCGGTCGGCGATCAGCCCCGCCGAGGCGCCGTACGCGAAGACGCGGTCGGCACGCACGGCTCAGCCCGCCGCGGGTCGGAGCGGTCCCGGACCGGATGGGACGGCTGACGGGGGAACGGGCGCACGGCGGCCAGGCATGGCGTATGTCCTCACTCAGGGTCCGCGCCCTGGTTCGACGAGACGGCGACGAGAGTGTCCTGGCTCCCGGATCGGCGGCCACCCCGGTCGTCCGTCACGCGCACGGTGGGGCGCCGCTCCCCGGTGACAGTGGCGGGACCGCGCCGGATTCGCACCGGCTTCCTCTGCTGTCGCCGTGAATGGCTCCGGCAGTCCACCACGCAGCGCGAAGGCCCGTCAACTCGCCGTTGACCTGCGGGGCCGTGGTGTGCCCGGACGCACATCGGGCCGGACACACGCGGTGTGTCCGGCCCGACGGGGCGCGACGAGACCTGCGGGAGGAGCGGGTCAGGCGACGATCAGGTAGATGCCGTACGCGACCGCCGCCGCGCACAGCGCGAAGCAGGCGTACGCGCCGGTGCGCGCCAGCGCGGCGGACGATCCGGAACCGCCGCTCAGCGCGGTACCGGCCTTCTTGGCGAGAGAGACGACGCCGAGGCTGAAGAAGCCGACGAGTGCCACGGTGACCACGAGGCTGACACCGAAGACGGTGGCGAGAGCTGCCCAGTCGATTTTCATGGGGGCGAGTCCTTACACCGCGGCCGGACGGGCCGGGTCGGTGGTCGTCGCCGCGGCCGGTACGGACGCGGCGGAGAGGGGGGACGGGATGGTGGCGGTGAGGCCGGTGACCGGGAGGCCGGAGGACGACGCCCCGGGGAGCTGCGAGGGGATCGCGTCGAGCGTCGGGGTGGCGACGGCTCCGGGCTCGTCGGCGATGCCGGTGTGGTCGACCGGCTCGCGCCGCGACAGCTGCCAGATGGCACCGGAGCCCGCGACGAGCAGCGCGGCGACCAGGACGATGCCCCAGGTGCCCTGCCGGGTCAGGAACTCGGCACCCGCGCCGACCAGACCCGCCGCCGGGAGCGTGAGGCCCCAGGCCACGAACATGCGGGTCGCGGTGGACCACTTCACCGTGCCGCCCCTGCGGCCGAGCCCGGCGCCCATCACCGCGCCGGAGCACGACTGCGTGGTGGAGAGCGAGAAGCCGAGGTGCGAGGAGGCCAGGATGACGGTCGCCGCACTGGTCTGGGCGGCGAAGCCCTGCTGCGGCTGGAGGTCCGTGAGCCCGCTGCCCATGGTGCGGATGATGCGCCAGCCGCCGAAGTACGTACCCAGGGCGATGGCCAGACCGGCCGAGCAGATCACCCAGACCGGCGGGTTCGAGCCGGGAGAGAGGACACCGCCGGTGACGAGCGCCAGGGTGATGATCCCCATCGTCTTCTGCGCGTCGTTGGTGCCGTGGGCGAGCGAGACGAGACCGGCCGAAGCGATCTGCCCGGCCCGGTAGCCCCTGGCCGTCGACTTCAGTTGCGCCTCGTCGGTGACGTTCCGGTTGACGCGGTACGACAGCCTCGTCGCCAGCATCGAGGCGGCACCGGCCACCAGCGGGGCGGCGACGGCGGGCAGCAGGATCTTGGTGACGACGGTGCCGCCGTCCACCGAGGACCAGCCCGCGGACATCACGGCGGCACCGATGAGTCCGCCGAACAGGGCGTGGGACGAACTGGACGGCAGGCCGACCAGCCAGGTCACCAGATTCCACAGGATGGCGCCGACGAGCGCCGCGAAGATGACCTCGGTTCTCAGGCCGTCCTCGTCGACGATCCCGCCGGAGATCGTCTTCGCGACCTCCACCGACAGGAACGCGCCGACCAGATTGAGGGTGGCGGACATCGCCACTGCTGTCTTGGGCTTCAGAGCGCCGGTCGAGATGGTGGTGGCCATCGCGTTGGCGGTGTCGTGGAAACCGTTCGTGAAATCGAACACGAGCGCTGTCGCGACGACTATCGCGAGCAGCAGTGTGATGTGTTCCATTTACCCAGGCAATCGTTCGACGTCATTGGCACGTGGAACGTAAGCAACCTGAGTGAACGGAAGATGAACTGGACGGGGCATTGCGGTGCCTCTGTCGCCGGGCCCGGGATTCCGGTTCTGCGCGCGAGGGGGCGGCCGAGGCTCCGGTACCGGTGGGGGGACTGCCCCCGACCAGGGTTTACGCCCGCGTGGAGAAGCCGGACAAGCCCGGACAGGACGGTGAATGTCGTTCCGGTCACGTTCGGGCCGGTCGCCCGGTCCGCTCCCGATTCACAGAAAGGCCGTACCGGCGGTCCTCGGGGTCTTCCCCGTGCGACCGCCCCGCCGCGACACGCCCCCGCCCCGCCCCGCCCTCCGAACGCCCCCGCCGGCGACACGCCCCACGACACGCCGGGCCCACCGGACGGCCCATCCCGCTGGCCCCCGGTACCGCCTTGCCCCAAGACTGAAGCCGTGCGCCCGGCAACAGTGACGGCAGCGGCCGTCTCCACGATCCTCGGCGCCGGCGCGGCAGCGGTCGCCGTCGGCAGATACGCCGGCGGTACCGCTCTCACGGTCCCCGCCGGTCGCCCCCTTCCCGCCGACCGCGGCCTGACCGTGCACGCGACGGCGCCCGGGCAGGTGACCCTGACCCGCTCCTTCGCCTCGCTGCGCCCCGGCCTCTGGGGCCTGTCCGGACGGGACGTCCACGCGGTCGTGGGCCCGGTGACCGACGAGCCCGCGCTCTCCGCGGACACCGTCGTCCGCCGCCTCGAACGCGTCACCCACGGCTCCCTGGAGCCGGGCACCCGCGTCCGCGCCACCCCCGAGGTGCACCGGGGCGACCCCGGCACCGCCCTCGGCCTCGTCCACCACGAGGTGGAGATCCCCGGCGAGCTCGGCGCACTGCCCGCCTGGTACGTCCCGGCCGCCCGCTCCACGTGGGTCATCGCCCTGCACGGCATCGGCACCACGCGCGAACACACCCTGAACGTGACGGGCTTCCTGAACGACCTCCGCCTCCCGGTGCTCGCCCTCGCCCACCGGGGCGACGCCGGAGCCCCGCGCTCCCCGGACGGACTCGACCACCTCGGCGCGTCGGAATGGCGCGATCTCGACGCCGCGATTCGCTACGCCCTCCGCTACGGAGCCGAGAAGGTCGTCCTGCTCGGCTGGTCCACCGGCGCCACCATGGCCCTGCACGCCTGCGTCGAGTCCGCGCTCCGCGACCGGGTCGCCGGCCTGGTGCTGGACTCCCCGGTGATGGACTGGGAGACCACCCTGCGCGCCCTCGCCGCCGCCCGCGGCGTCCCGTCCGCGCTGATGCCGCTCGCCGTCCGCGCCGCCCAGGGGAGGACCGGCCTGCGGGGCACCCCGCTCCTCCAGGGCAGGCTGCCGACCGTGCTGCGCGTTCCGACGCTGATCTTCCACGGCCCCGCCGACACCCTGGCCCCCTGGGGACCCTCCCGGGAACTCGCCGGTCTCCGCCCCGACCTCGTCGCCCTGCACACCGTGCCCGACGCCCCCCACGCGTCGATGTGGAACCTGGGCCCCGCCGCCTACGAGGAAACCCTCCGCCGCTTTCTCACACCCCTGATGTGAGAACCCCGATGTGAGAACCCGATGTGGGAACCGTGATGGGAGAGTTGGGGGCAAACCGCCCGGTTGGTGACGGCCGGACGGGGTCGCTCGGATGAGGCGGGGCGGCCTCCGTTTGGGCTTTCGGCCCGTCAGAGGCAAGACTGCTCCCCGTGACGTCCCGTAACCCGCGCGACTCCAGGCTGCGACTTGTCCGCCCGCGACCCCTCGCCACGGCGCGCAAGGCCGTGACCACCCGCCGCACCAGGCCCGCTCCCCGCCCGCCCGAGGGCACTCCGCCACGCACCGAACTGGCCCGCCAGGCCAGGGAGGTGCTCGCCGCGGACGTACGGGTCGCCCACTGGGCCGCCGACGGCTCCGGCCCCGGCACGGCCTCGCTCGCCGCCGCCGAACTGGCCCGTGCCGCCACCGAGCTGGGCCTCACCCCCGACCGGGTGCTGGCCGGCTGGGACCGCGCCCGGCTCGCCGGTCTCGTCGAGCTCCACGGCGACACCGTGCGCCCCGGCTGGCGCCTGCGCGCCTGGGACCGCGACGACTCGGCGGTGCTCCGCGGCTGGGTCGCGCTCTTCGACGCGTGGTCGCTCGTGCACGCCTCGCCCGAGGGCATCGAGGCGACCGCCGTCGCCGAGGCGATCGAGGCGGTGCCCCAGGTCCTGTCGCTGCTCCAGCTCTCGGCCGGCCCCGTCCCCGTACCCGTACTCCTCGACCTGCTCGGCCAGCGCGTCGCCGAGCTCCACGAGGAACGCTGCGAGGTGCCGTACGCCCCCGGCGCCGTCGGCGGGCCCGCCGACCCCGCTCCCCCCGCCGCCCCCTCCGACGAACTGAACGCCCTGCTGCTCGACTGGGCCCTGGAGGGCCTCGCCGCCGTCGGCGCGCTCACCCTCGAACCGGGCCACGCCACCCTCACCCCGCTCGGCAACTGGGCGGTCTGGGTCAAGCTGGAGCAGATCTGCGTCGCCGCGCAGAGCCCGGCCGGGAACATCGAGCAGCCCGCCGCGGACATGCTCCTCGGCTGCGCCTCGCTCACCCCGGGACCGGCCCGCGCCGAATACCGCGCCTGGCTCGCCGCGCGCACGGTCGGCAGCGCCGTCGCCGAACTGCTCGGCGTCGCCCGGGGCGAGGACGCGCTGCTGCGCGGACTGGCCTTCGAGGCGCTGCGCGTCGTCGGCGCCCCGGCCGAGCCCGAGGTCCGCGCGGTCGTCACGCACCCCTCGCTCCGCCCGTACGCCCTGCTCTGGCTCGCCGAGTACGAGGGCGCCGACCCGGACGACGCCCAGGAGGTACTCAGCCGCGAGGAGGCCACCTGGCTCTGGGTGGACACCGCCGCGGCCGTCGCCGACCACGGCGAGACCGGACTGCTCGTGCGGCATCTGGACACCGCCGTCCAGGGCACCGTCCCCGCGCTGCTCGAAGAGGTCCGCGCGGTCGGCCACCCGCGCACCGTCCAGGTCCTGGTCGCGCTCGCCGCGGCCCACCCGGACCCCGCGCTCGCCAAGGCGATGCGCCGCGCCGCGTTCCAGGTGCACACCGGCGGCAGCCGCGCCTGACCCGCCGCGCTCCGGGCCCGCCGGGCCGTGTCCGACCGTGCCCGCAGGGCGCACGGTCGGACACGGCCCGGCTCAGGCGGCGCCGGGGGCGTACGTCCCGAAGCTCCACACGTTGCCCTCGGCGTCCCGGGCCATGTAGTCGCGCGAGCCGTAGTCCTGGTCGGTCGGCGGCATAAGGATCTCCAGCCCGTGCGCCGCCGCCCGCGCGTGGTGGCGGTCCACGGCCTCCGCCGAGTCGAGGACAATGTAAATTCCGGCCGGACCCCCGCCCGCCATGGCCCGCGCGAAGACCCCCTCGCGCCCCCGGGACCCGAGCATCACGCGACCGTTGCCCGAGGACAGTTCCGCGTGGACCACCGCGCCGTCCTCACCCTCGTACACCGCTTCCTCGGTGAACCCCAGCGCCTCGGTCAGCGTCCTGATCGCCGCCTTCGCGTCGTCGTACAGGACCGTCGGGAAGACCGTGGGCGCGCCGTGCGCCGTCTCCGTCATGGAACGTCACCCTCCGCCACTCGCCGAGTGATGTGATCCCCGTCTCATTCTGGCACCGCCCGGCGGTCCGGGCCCGTGCACGGCGGAGGAGTTGCGCACCGCCCGTAGAATGGGCCCATGGCAATTCTCCTTGTGCATTAGAGGCGTCGAGAGACCTCCGCCCTCGTCCCTCCGCCGTCCATACCGCCCTGGAGTCTTACCGTGATCACCGCTTCCGGCATCGAGCTGCGCGCCGGCGCCCGCGTCCTCATCGAAAACGCGTCCTTCCGCATCGCCAAGGGCGACCGCATCGGCCTCGTCGGCCGCAACGGCGCCGGCAAGACCACCCTCACCAAGTGCCTCGCCGGCGAGGGCACCCCCGCGGGCGGCACCATCACCTCCTCCGGCGAGGTCGGCTACCTCCCGCAGGACCCGCGCACCGGCGACCTCGACGTCCTCGCCCGGGACCGCATCCTCTCCGCCCGCGGCCTGGACGAGATCCTGCGCCGGATGCGCGAGAACGAGGAGCGCATGGCGAACGGCAAGGGCGCCACCCGCGAGAAGGCGATGAAGAAGTACGAGCGCCTGGAGACGGAGTTCCTCACCAAGGGCGGGTACGCCGCCGAGGCCGAGGCCGCCACCATCGCCGCCGCCCTCAGCCTCCCGGACCGGGTGCTGGGCCAGCCGCTGCACACCCTCTCCGGTGGTCAGCGCCGCCGCGTCGAGCTCGCCCGCATCCTCTTCTCGGACGCCGACACCCTGCTCCTCGACGAGCCCACCAACCACCTCGACGCCGACTCCATCGTCTGGCTGCGCGACTACCTCAAGTCCTACCGCGGCGGCTTCATCGTGATCTCCCACGACGTCGACCTCGTGGAGACGGTCGTCAACAAGGTCTTCTACCTGGACGCCAACCGGTCCCAGATCGACGTCTACAACATGGGCTGGAAGCTCTACCAGCAGCAGCGCGAGGCCGACGAGAAGCGCCGCAAGCGCGAGCGCCAGAACGCCGAGAAGAAGGCCGCCGCCCTCAACTCGCAGGCCGACAAGATGCGCGCCAAGGCCACCAAGACCGTCGCGGCCCAGAACATGGCCAAGCGCGCCGACCGGCTGCTCGCCGGGCTGGAAGCGGTCCGGGTCTCCGACAAGGTCGCCAAGCTGCGCTTCCCCGAGCCCTCGCCCTGCGGCAAGACCCCGCTGATGGCGGAGGGCCTCTCCAAGTCGTACGGCTCGCTGGAGATCTTCACCGACGTCGACCTCGCGATCGACAAGGGCTCCCGGGTCGTCATCCTCGGCCTCAACGGCGCCGGCAAGACCACCCTGCTGCGCCTCCTCGGCGGCGCCGAGAAGCCCGACACCGGCGAGATCATCCAGGGCCACGGCCTCAAGCTCGGCTACTACGCCCAGGAGCACGAGACCCTCGACCCGGAGCGCACGGTCCTGGAGAACATGCGCTCCGCGGCCCCGGACCTCGACCTCGTGGAGGTCCGCAAGACGCTGGGTTCGTTCCTCTTCTCCGGCGACGACGTGGACAAGCCCGCGGGCGTCCTGTCCGGCGGCGAGAAGACCCGGCTGGCCCTGGCCACGCTGGTCGTCTCCTCCGCCAACGTCCTGCTGCTCGACGAGCCCACCAACAACCTGGACCCGGCCAGCCGCGAGGAGATCCTCGGCGCGCTGCGCACGTACAAGGGCGCGGTCGTCCTCGTCACGCACGACGAGGGCGCGGTCGAGGCGCTGCAGCCCGAGCGCATCATCCTGCTCCCCGACGGGGTCGAGGACCTCTGGGGCGCCGACTACCGCGACCTGGTCGCCCTGGCCTGACCGGTCGGGCCGCACGCCCCGGGGCGGCCGGTTCGGGAGCGTCCGAGGCCGCCCCGATCGAATGATCCACCCCGAATGGATCATTCGGCCTATGCGTGATCCCTCATCTGTGCGAGACGGTCTCATCCCTCGGCGCGGCGCCCGGCAGATACCTGCCGGGCGCCGTCGTATCGGCGCTTTCTCCCCGTACGGCCCTGACCTGCGCTTTCTCTTTCGTGCCCTCCCCACCTGCCTCCTGAGCCCCTCGGAATGCTTCATTCCGCTTCCCCGGCGCCCTTCCCTGGTCCGGAATCGGGTTGTACGTACCTTGCCGAATGGGTGGCCAGGGCGCACGGTAGGGGTGATCATGAGAAACCAGAGCGCACTTCCCATGAGGAGGCACGGGTGGCCGAGACTCTGAAGAAGGGCAGCCGGGTTACCGGCGTCGCGCGCGACAAGCTCGCGGCAGACCTGAAGAAGAAGTACGACTCCGGGGCGAGCATCCGGGCGTTGGCCGAGGAAACCGGCCGCTCCTACGGATTCGTCCACCGGATGCTGAGTGAGTCCGGCGTGACCCTGCGGGGACGCGGCGGAGCCACACGCGGCAAGAAGGCCGCATCGGCCTGACGGTCGGCGGCGGGTTCCGGGCGCGGCGGAAGGTCCATCGGAACCGGGGTGTACCACCCGGTCGACCACACGGTCGGCCAGGTGGTTACTGTTCAGTCACTTATCAAGTGAAGTGCTGACAGCACCCCGATCCGGAGGCGCACGATGACCTCGCTCGACCCGCTGCTCGACAAGGACGGCGTACGACTCACCGTCGATGACGCGGTCGCCACGGTGACCCTGACCAACCCGGCCAAGCGCAACGCTCAGTCTCCCGCTCTGTGGCGGGCGTTGACGGAGGCCGGGCGGGCCGTCCCCGGCACCGTGCGGGTCGTGGTGCTCCGCGGCGAGGGCAAGTCCTTCTCCGCGGGCCTCGACCGGCAGGCGTTCGCCCCCGAGGGCTTCGACGGTGAGCCCTCCTTCCTCGACATGGCGCGCGGGCCCGAATCCGGGCTCGACGCGACCATCGCCGAGTACCAGGAGGCGTTCACCTGGTGGCGGCGGAACGACATCGTGTCGATCGCCGCCGTCCAGGGCCACGCCATCGGGGCGGGCTTCCAGCTCGCCCTCGCCTGCGATCTGCGGATCGCAGCCGAGGACGTGCAGTTCGCCATGCGGGAGACGAGCCTCGGCCTCGTCCCCGACCTCACGGGCACCCACCCCCTGGTGCACCTCGTGGGGTACGCCCGCGCGCTGGAGATATGCGCCACCGGCCGCTTCGTGCTGGCCCCGGAGGCCGAGCGCACGGGCCTCGCCAACCTCGTCGTCCCCGCCGACCAGCTCGACGCCGCGACCGAGGACCTGGCCGCCGCACTGCTGGCCGCGCCGCGCGACGCCGTGATCGAGACCAAGGCGCTGCTGCGCGGCGCCGTCTCGCGTACGTACGAGGAGCAGCGCGCCGCCGAGCGCGCCGCCCAGGGCCGTCGGCTGCGCGATCTGGCCGGCCTCACCGACTGACGGCGTCAGCCGGTCTCCGGGGCCTCCACCACGGCGGTGACCAGCACCGAGACCGGCGGCCCGTCCTCCAGCGCACCCGTCACGGCGGTGCGCACCGCGCGGGCCACGTCGAGCGCGCGGTGCCCGCCGGCCGTCGCCACCTCGACGCGCACGTGATCGGCGGAGGTGGTCACCGGCGCGCCCAGCACCTGGGTCAGTGAGACGACGCCGGGGACCGCGGCGGCGGCCAGCCCCGCGGCCCCGTCGTCCCGTCCGGCACGGACCTCCGGCCGGGGGAAGGCCGCCCGCTCCCCGGCCGCCGACGTGCCGACCGCAGATTCACCGGCCGCCGACGTGCCGGCCGGGGGCGTCCCCACGGGGGGCGTCCCCGCGTCCAGCAGGCCCGTCACCCGCAGGTCCACCTCCGCCACGTCCAGCCCTAGCCGCCGCGACGCGGCCTCCATCAGGGCCTCCCTGAGCAGCGCGGCGGACGTGGGCAGCGGCCGGTCGGCGGGGGCGGTGAACTCCGCCTCGATCCGCAGCGGACCCGGCGGCAGCGCGCTCGGCGGTGCGGGCGGCCCCTGGGCGCGGCCCTCCCGGCGCTCTTCGCTCAGCCCGTCGCCGTACCGCTCGCCCGGACCCGCTCCGGGCCCGGCTCCGGCTTCCGGCCCCGGGCCTTCCCCCGGCGCGCCGGGGGCGGTGCCCGCCGTCGCCGCGCCGATGCGCAGCCGCCCGAGTACCGCTCCGGGCCCCGCCGTCGAGTCCCGCAGCACCGAGGCGGCGGCCCGCTCCGCGATCCACGCGCCGTCCGCCGGACCGCCCAGAGGGAGCAACCGGCCCAGCCCCAGCCGTTCGCGCACCGAGGCCGTCCATCCATCCGCCCGCCGGGCGCCGTCCGCCGTTGTCATCGCCCCAGCCTGCCGCATCCGCAGCGCGGTCCCGGGCTGGCGCACTTAGTGTGGGCAAGGAAGTACACCCCTGCCCCATCGAAGGGATGAGCGGCCATGAGTGAGACCACCACGCAGCGCCCCGGCCCGGATGCTTCCGGCGAAGGCAGGAGCCTGACGAAGCGCGGCGGCGGCGACGCCGGGACCCGCGGGCGGACCACGATCGCGGACGGGGTCGTCGAGAAGATCGCCGGACTGGCGGCCCGCGACGTCGACGGTGTGCACGCCATGGGCGGCGGGCTCTCCCGCAGCTTCGGCGCCATGCGCGACCGGGTACCCGGCGGCGGCGGCAAGTCGCCCGCCCGCGGGGTGAAGGCCGAGGTCGGCGAGTCCCAGGCCGCGCTCGACCTGGAGATCGTCGTCGACTACGGCGTGGCCATCCACGAGGTGGCCCGCGACGTCCGCGAGAACGTCGTCGCGGCCGTGGAGCGGATGACCGGGCTCGAAGTGGTCGAGGTCAACATCGCGGTCAGCGACGTCAAGCTGCCCGACGAGGAGGACGACGAGGACGACGGGTCCTCCTCCCGGGTCCAGTAGTCCGGGCCGCACCGTGCGCCCGGCGGCCCATCACGCCCCGTGGCCCGGCGGACCGCCGGCCCACCGGGTCCGTTTACCCCTGCGCGTCGAGGGAGTTGAGGAGTCAGCATGAGCATGGCCGTGGTCGGCATGGTGGCCGGCATGGCGCTCGGATTCGCCGGATACTTCGGCGGATTCGGTGCCTTCCTGCTGGTCGCCGCATTGGGTGCGGTCGGCTTCATCGCCGGCCGCTTCCTGGACGGCGACTGGGAACCCGGCGACTTCTTCCGGAGTCGCGAGCGCGGCGACCGGCAACGGTGACCCCGGTGACCGGCCCGGTTCCCGCGGCCGAGCGCGGCGAGACCCGGATCGCCGACCGGGTCGTCGCGAAGATCGCGGCACAGGCCGCCCGGGAGGCGATCGACGAGGTCCCCGAGGACGGCTCACCGCCCAATGCCTCGGTCACCGTTCACCGGGACTCCGCGCGGGTACACGTCAGCCTGGAGCTCGGTTACCCCAGTGACATCGGCCGCCAGTGCGGGGCCGTACGCCGACAGGTGGCCGAGCGGGTCAGGACGCTGGCGGGAATGGAGGTGCCCGAGGTGGCCGTACGGATCGAACGCCTGCACTCCGCGGCGACGGGCTCCTCGGGACAGGGGAGGATCCGGTGAGCGAGCCCTCGTACTCGGACGGCCCAGGCGGCCCGGACGGCCCGGAGCACGGCACACAGCGGCTCCCCGTCGTCACGCCGGAGCCGCTCGGCCCCGAACGGAACGCCTCCTCGTCCACGTACCAGCCCCTCCCCACGCCGGAGGAGCCGGTCCGCGGACGGGCCGGACGCTTCTGGTCGGCCCGCCGCGTCCCCGCCGTCCTCCTCGCGCTCGTCGTGCTCGGCGCCTCGGGGCTGTTCCTCTACGACGTGGCGGCCGTACGCGCCGACCACCCGGCGATGCGGTGGCGGCGCTCGCTGGCGGACGGCCTCGCCGAACGCTCCCTCGACGACGTCTGGGTGCTCACCGGCGCCGGGATCGCCGCCGCGCTCGGACTCTGGCTGCTCCTGATCGCCCTCACCCCGGGGCTGCGCTCCCTGCTGACGATGAGCCGCAGGCACCACGGGGTGCACGCGGCCCTCGACCGCACCGCCGCGGCCCTGGTCCTGCGCGACCGGGCCGTGGAGGTGTCCGGGGTGCAGTCCGTACGCGTCAAGTCGGGACGCCGCAAGGCCGCGGTCCGGGCCGTCTCGCACTTCCGTGAACTCGGCGAGGTACGGGCCGACCTGGAGTCCGCGCTCACCACCGCCATCGCCGAACTCGGCCTCGCCAAACCGCCGAAGCTCTCCGTCCGTGTCCGCCGGGCCGCCAAGAAGGGATGAGCGCCATGCTCCGCACGGTCAATCGGGTGCTGCTCGCCCTCGCCGGACTGATCCTCGTCGCCGTCGGCGGCACCGTGCTCGCCACCGGCCTCGGCGCCGCGGTGCCGTCCTGGTTCCCGTGGAGCGGGAAGTCCGACGTGCTGCTCAGCGACGCGGACCGGGGCCGCTGGCGCGACGAGGGCTGGTGGTGGCCGACCGTCATCGCGATCCTCGCCGTGCTCGTCGTCCTCGCCCTGTGGTGGTTCCTCGCCCAGCTGCGGCGGGCCCGGCTCGCCGAGGTGCTGGTCGACAGCGGCGACGGCGAGGGGGCGCTGCTGCGGGGCCGGGCCCTGGAGGGCGTGCTCGCCGCGGAGGCGGGCAGCCTCGACGGAGTCGCCCGCGCCCAGGTCGCGCTGACCGGCCGCCGGACCGCCCCGCAGGCCCGGGTCCGCATGCGCCTGGAACCGCACGCCGTCCCGGCGGAGGCGCTCCGCGGCCTCTCCGACGAGGCGCTGGCCCACGCCCGCGCCTCGGCCGGACTGGACGAGCTGCCGGCCGAGGTGCTGCTGAAGGCCGTCAAGCACCGCGCGGAGCGCGTCACCTGACGGAGCGGTACGCCGCTCGGCTCAGAACCCGTGCCGGGTACCGCCGTCCACCGGCAGCATGATGCCGGTCAGATAGGACGCGGCGGGGGAGAGCAGGAAGGCCGCGGTCTTCCCGAACTCCTCCGGCGTGCCGTACCGGCGCAGCGGGATGCCGGCCTCGCTCGCGGTACGCGCCGCGTCCGCGTCGCCCGAGAGCGCGTCGAGTTCGCGCACCCGGTCGGTGTCGATCCGCGAGGGCAGCAGCCCGATCACCCGGATGCCGCGCGGCCCGAGCTCGTTCGCCAGGGACTTGGCGAAACCGGCCAGCCCCGGGCGCAGCCCGTTGGAGATGGTCAGGCCGGGGATCGGCTCGTGGACCGAACCGGAGAGCACGAAGCCGATGACCCCGCCCTCGCCGAGTTCGGCCGCCGCCGCGCGGGCCAGGCGCACCGCGCCGAGGAAGACCGACTCGAAGGCCGACTGCCACTGCTCGTCGGTGTTTCCTGCGGCGGTGCCGGGCGGCGGGCCGCCGACGCTGATCAGCACCCCGTCGAGCCGTCCGAACCGTTCCTTCGCGGTGTTCAGCATCATCCGGGCGGCCGTCGGGTCACCGTTGTCGGCGGCGACGCCGAGGGCGTCCGGTCCGAGCCCGGCGGCGGCTGCCGTGACGCTCTTCTCGTCCCGGCCGGTGATGAGCACCTTCGCGCCGTCCGCCGCCAGGGCGGTCGCCGCGGCGTTGCCCAGCCCTCGGCTGGCCCCGGTGACGACGTAGACGCGGTCCTTCAGTCCAAGATCCATGGCCCTATCCTGCCGCTTCCTCCCCGGCGAGGGCCACCGCCGTGTTCACCAGTCCGATGTGGCTGAACGCCTGCGGGTAGTTCCCGAGCTGACGGCCGGCCACCGTGTCGTACTCCTCGGCCAGCAGGCCGACGTCGTTGCGGAGGTCCAGCAGCCGCTCGAAGATCTCCTCGGCCTCGGCGGCCCGCCCGGTCCGCAGCAGCGCGTCCGCGAGCCAGAACGTGCAGACGATGAAGGCCCCTTCCTCGCCCGGCAGACCGTCGACCGACGCCCCCTCCGTGCTGTAGCGGCGGACCAGGCCGTCGCTGCCCAGCTCCGCGCGGATCGCGTCGACCGTGCCGACGATCCGCGGGTCGTCCGGCGGCAGGAAACCCGTACGGACCATCAGCAGCGTCGCAGCGTCCAGCGCCTTCGACCCGTACGACTGGGTGAAGGTGTTCCGCACGGGGTCGTACCCCTTCTCGCACACCTCGGCGTGCACCGCGTCGCGCATCGCCCGCCAGCGGTCCGGGTCGCCCGGCAGGGAGGGGTCGGACTCCAGGGAGGTCACCGCCCGGTCCGCCGCGACCCAGGCCATCACCTTCGAGTGGACGAAGTGCTGCCGCTCGCCCCGGATCTCCCACAGGCCCTCGTCCGGCTCGCGCCAGGTGGACTCCAGGAAGCCGAGCAGGCTGAGCTGGAGGTTCCAGGCGTGCGGCTTGTCGGTGAGACCCGCGTCCCGGGCGAGGCGGAGGGAGTCGATGACCTCGCCGTAGACGTCGAGCTGGAGCTGGCGGACCGCCGCGTTGCCGGTGCGGACCGGCCGGGAGTTCTCGTACCCGGCCAGCCAGGGCAGTTCCGTCTCGGGCAGCCGGCGCTCACCGGCCAGCCCGTACATGATCTGGAGGTCGGCCGGGTCGCCGGCCACGGCGCGCAGCAGCCAGTCCCGCCAGGCCGCCGCCTCGTCCAGATAGCCGGCCGCGAGCAGCGCGCCGAGGGTCAGCGTGGCGTCCCGCAGCCAGCAGTAGCGGTAGTCCCAGTTCCGTACGCCGCCGATCTGCTCGGGCAGCGAGGTGGTCGGGGCCGCCACGATCCCGCCGGTCGGCCGGTACGTCAGGGCCTTCAGCGTGATCAGCGACCGGAGCACCGCGTCCCGGTACTTCCCCTGGTACGTGCAGGTCTCCGCCCACTTCGCCCAGTCCTTCAGGGTGTGCCTGAGCGCCTTGTACGGGTCGATCAGCTTGGGGCGCGGCGAGTGCGAGGGGTGCCACGTCAGGACGAAGGCCACCTGCTCGCCCTCGGCGACCGTGAAGGAGGAGCACGTACTGAACTGCTGCCCCCACGTCTTGACCGGCGGATCGCTGCGCAGCCAGACCGAGTCCGGCCCGGCGACCGCCACCCGGTGGCCGTGCGAGCGGCGCATCCACGGCACGATGGAGCCGAAGTCGAAGCGGAGCCGCAGCACCGAGCTCATCTCGACGCTCCCGCTGACCCCCTCGACGATCCGCATCACGTCGGGCGACTTGTCGCGCATCGGCATGAAGTCGATGACTTTGACGGTGCCGGTGGGGGTCTCCCAGTACGTCTCCAGGACGAGCGAGTCACCGGCGTAGCCGCGGCGGGTGCAGATGTCGGACGCGGTGGTGCCTTCGGGCGCGATCCGCCAGTGCCCGTTGTCCTCGTCGCCCAGCAGCGCCGCGAAGCAGGCGCCCGAGTCGAAGCGGGGCAGGCAGAGCCAGTCGACGGAACCGTTTCTGCCGACCAGTGCGGCCGTCTGGAGATCGCCGATGAGGGCGTAGTCCTCGATACGTTGAGTCACGCAGTTGCGTTTTCCCGAATGGGGCTGTTGCTAAGCAGGCCGGACCGACCGGTGTGCGCGGCCGTGCCGAGGACCCTACGCGTGCGCGGGCTCCGGCTCCCCGGCGCCGCCCGCGGCCTCGGCGGCCGCCTTCGCCGCCGCCTCGGCCAGGTCCTGCTTCTCGCGGCGCACCAGGACCGTCCAGCCCACCGGCACGGCGGCCGCGAACAGCCACCACTGCACGGCGTACGCCATGTGCGGGCCGATGGAGTCGTGGTCGGGGGTGGCGATCTGTTCGGGCGAGTTCTTTGCCGCCGCGGGCGCGGTCATCTCGATGTAGCCGCCGAGGACCGGACGGGAGAGCAGCGCCGACTGCTGGGCGCTGTTGATCAGCATCACCTGGCGGTCGGGCAGCCCCTTGAGGTCCTTGATGCCGCTGGTGCCCGTCGTCTCGTCCGCCATCAGGCGCCCGGTGACGGTGACATCGCCCTTCGGGGCGGCCGGCACATCGGGGAAGGCCGCCTGGTCGGCGGCGGACTCGACCCAGCCGCGGTTCACCATGACGGTGCCGCCGCCGTCGAGGTCGAGCGGCGTGAGGACGTGCACCCCGATCCGGCCGTCGTCGGACGTGCGGCGGCGCACCACGACCTCGTGGGCGGTGTCGAAGGTGCCGCGGGCGCTGACCGTGCGCCAGTAGTCCGCGCGGGGCACTGTGTGGCCGGGCGAGGTGAGCCGCTGGACCGGTTCCGGAGCGGCCGCGAGGTTCCGCGCGATCAACGCGTTCTGCGTGACCTTGTGCTGGTGGCGGTGCAGCTGCCAGAAGCCCAGCTCGACCATGGTCGGGATCAGGGCGAGGACGAGGAGGGTGACGAGCACCCACTGCCGGGTCAACAGGAAGCGGTACACCCCATGACCGTACAACCGGGGTCATGGGGTGCTTCACGGTGGGGTGGTCCGTCGGGCCCGTCACACTTTGTCCACGATGCCCGCCTTCCCCTCGGCGCGGGCGCAGTGACCGCCGCAGAACCAGTGTCCGTCCACCTCGACGCCCTGCCCGATCACCTGCACACGGCAGTGCTCGCAGATCGGCGCCATGCGGTGGATGGCGCAGGCGAAGCAGTCGAAGACGTGCACCGCGCCCTGCGCGTGCACCTCGAAGGACATCCCGTAGTCGTTTCCGCAAACCTCACAACGTGCCATGCGCCACAGGGTGGGACGCGGGGCGCGCGGTGGGCGAGCGGCCGACGGGCGAGTCGCCGCCGGTTCACTCCTATGCCGGTGCCACGTCCCGCAGCAGATGGGTGAAGGCCGCCTCGTCCACCACCGGCGTACCGAACGACTTCGCCTTGACCGTCTTCGAGGTCGCGGAGTCCGGGTCGTTGGTCACCAGCAGGCTGGTGAGCCGCGACACACTCGTCGCCACGTGGAGGCCGGCCTCCACCGCGCGGTCCTCCAGCAGTTCGCGGTCGACCGAGGTGTCCCCGGAGAACGCCACCCGCATGCCCTGCTTCAACGGCCGGTCCGGGCTGTAGCGCCCCGGGTTGGGGTACGGGCAGGCCGGCCGCTTCCGCGAGGGGCGCCAGCTGTTCTGCCCGTACGACGGCTGGTGGCCGATCTTCGGCCGCACCGGCGAGTCCGACCACTCGGTCAGCGGCCGGCACTCCAGCAGCGGCAACCGCACCCCGTCCCGCGCCGCCGCCCGCAGGCTCGGCCGGAACGCCTCGGCCAGCACCCGGGCGTCGTCCAGCGCGTGGTGCGCGTGCTCCTGGACCACCCCGAAGTGCGAGGCCAGCGAGGACAGCTTGTGGTTGGGCAGCGGCAGCCGCAGCTCCTTGGCGAGCGCGATGGTGCAGAGCCGCTGCTCGACCGGGGCGACCACGGAGGCGCGGGCGTACTCCCGGGCGATCATCGACCAGTCGAACGCGGCGTTGTGGGCGACCAGCACCCGGCCGGCGAGGTACTCCGAGAACCGTGCGGCGATCTCCGTGAAGAGCGGGGCGCCTTCGAGCATGTCGGAGGTCAGGCCGTGGATCCATACCGGCCCCGGGTCGCGCTCCGGGTTGACCAGCGTGTACCAGTGGTCCTCGATCTCGCCCCGGGCGTCCACGCGGTAGACGGCGGCGGAGATTATCCGGTCGTCGCGGGCGAGGCCGGTGGTCTCCACGTCGACGACCGCGTACCCCTGGGGATACGCGGCCGGCCACGGCGCTGCGGTCTGACGGTCGTCGAGCATGGTCACAGAGAATACGGGCCCCGACCGACAGTCCCCTATTCGGCCGCTCCCCGGACCCCGATGCGGTACGGGTCCTCCCGCCCACGCCGAGGTGGAGCTCGGCATCGCCCCGGACGAGCTCACCGACCCCTGGCACGCGGCGGGCGCCAGCTTCCTCGCGTTCACGGCGCGTTGCTGCAGCTGCTCGCGATCGTGCTGCCCCCGTCCTCGTACCGGCTGCCGGTGACCGTGGTGTCGGTGCTCGTCGCCCTCACCGCGACCGGCCGGCGGAGCGCCCGCCCGGGCGACGCGCCGGTGGGCCCGGCGGTGCTGCGCACCACGGGCGGGGGAGCGGTGGCGATGGGCGTCACCTACCCGGCGGGGACGCTGCCGGGGATGGCGGGGGTGTGAACCCGATACGGCCGCTTTGGAGGAACTCACCAAACAACAGGGGTGGTTGACCCTTCTTACTTGGTGGTAACAACGTCTGTCCGACCACCCTTCGGCGGCCCTACGGTCATCGCATGGAGCCGAACCTGCCCGATGTCGTGCTGTGGTCCCTGCCGGCCTTCGTCCTGCTCACCGTCGTCGAGATGACCAGCTACCGCCTCCATCCCGACGAGGACACCGCCGGGTACGACGCCAAGGACGCGGCGACCAGCGTGACCATGGGGCTCGGCTCGCTCGGCTTCGACCTGCTGTGGAAGATCCCGATCGTCGCGCTCTACACGGCACTGTACGAACTCACCCCGCTGCGGGTCCCCGTCCTGTGGTGGACGGTCGCGCTGATGCTGCTCGCCCAGGACTTCCTCTACTACTGGTCCCACCGGGGCCACCACGTCATCCGCCTGCTGTGGGCCTGCCACGTGGTCCACCACTCCAGCCGGAAGTTCAACCTCACCACCGCGCTGCGCCAGCCCTGGACCTCCGCGACCGTCTGGCCCTTCTACCTGCCGCTGGTCGCCTGCGGGGTGCACCCGGCCGCGCTCGCCTTCTGCCAGTCGGCCAACCTCGTCTACCAGTTCTGGGTGCACACCGAACGCGTCGGGAAGCTGCCCCGCCCCTTCGAGTACGTCCTCAACACGCCCTCCCACCACCGGGTGCACCACGCCTCCCAGGGCGGCTACCTGGACCGGAACTTCGGCGGCATCCTGATCCTCTGGGACCGGGCCTTCGGATCGTTCACCGAGGAGACCGAACGGCCCGTCTACGGCCTCACCAAGAACATCGCCACCCACAACCCGCTGCGCGTCGCCACCCACGAGTACGCGGCGATCGCCCGGGACGTCCGCGCGGCGACGAGCTGGCGCGAGCGCGCCGGACGGGTCTTCCGCGGTCCCGGCTGGCAGCCCGCCGGAGCCTCCAGCAGCGCCTCCACCACCGTCCCGGCCCCGCAGCACCCGCCGGTCGCCGGGACCACCGGATGACCGGCCGCGCGGGAGCCGGCCCCGGGGGTGAGACGCGTCACGCGCGGTCCGGCCGGATCGCGCCCCTGCTGCTCGCCGGGTACCTCGTGGTGTCGGCCGCCGACCTGGGCGGGCTGCTCGCCGGGGCGGACACCGTCCACCTCCTCGCCAAGCCGCTGCTGATGCCGCTGCTCGCCGCGTACGCCGCCGTCCGGGGCGGACCCGGGTGGCTGATCGCCGCGCTGCTGTTCGGATGGGGCGGCGACGTGGCCCTGATGGTGGACCACGACACCGCGTTCCTCCTCGGCATGGGCTCCTTCGCCGCCGGACACCTCTGCTACCTCCGGCTCTTCGGCCGGGCGCCCGCCCCGCGGACGGCGGGCGGCGTCTACGCGGCCCTGCTCACCGCCTTCCTGGTGGCGATGTGGGGCGACCTCCCGGCCGGGATGCGCCTGCCGATGGCCGGGTACAGCCTGCTGCTCGCCACCATGGCCTGGCGCTCCGGCGCCCTCGGCCGGTACGCCGCCGCGGGCGGGGCGCTCTTCCTGCTCTCCGACTCGCTGATCGCCATCGGGGTCGCCGGCCGGCCGCAGCCGCCAGGCCACGACTTCCTCGTCATGCTCACCTACCTCGCCGCCCAGCTCCTGCTGACCCTCGGAGCGCCCGCCGGTCACGGCCTCGGGGGCATCCGGAGGCCCACGCGGGCCAGGGCGTACCGTGGAAAGGTTGAAACCGCCTGAAAGCAGCAAGGACCCCCACATGCGCGCCACCGTCATCCACGCCCCGCACGACATCCGGGTGGAGGAAGTGCCGGACCCGGTCGTCCGGCAGCCCACCGACGTGGTGGTCCGGGTGCTGCGCGCCTGCATCTGCGGCAGCGACCTGTGGGCCTACCGGGGCGAGTCCGCCCGCAAGCCCGGCCAGCGCATCGGCCACGAGTTCCTCGGCATCGTGGAGCAGGCCGGCTCCGACGTCACCGGCTTCGCCGCCGGCGACCTCGTCGTCGCCCCCTTCGTCTGGTCGGACGGCACCTGCGCCTACTGCGCCGACGGCCTCCACACCTCCTGCCCTCAGGGCGGGTTCTGGGGCTCCGAGGGCTCCGACGGCGGCCAGGGCGAGGCCGTCCGGGTCCCCTTCGCCGACGGCACCCTCGTCAAGCTCCCCGCCGAGGCCGCCTCCGACGACCGGCTGCTCACCGCGCTGCTGGCCCTCTCCGACGTGCTCGGCACCGGCCACCACGCCGCCGTGGGCGCCGGGGTGAAGCCCGGTTCCACCGTCGCGGTCGTCGGCGACGGCGCGGTCGGCCTCTGCGGCGTCATGGCCGCCAAGCGCCTCGGCGCCGACCGGATCATCGCGCTGGGCCGGCACACCGCCCGTACCGACATCGCCCGCGCCTTCGGCGCCACCGACGTCGTCGCGGCGCGCGGCGAGGAGGCCGTGGCCGCCGTGCGCGAGCTGACCGGCGGCGCCGGCGCGCACAGCGTCATCGAGGCGGTCGGCACCGAGCAGTCCATGCGGACCGCGTTCGGCATCGCCCGCGACGGCGGGGCGGTCGGCTACGTCGGCGTCCCGCACGGCAGCGGCACCGGCCTGGACCTCGGCGACATGTTCAACCGCAACGTCGCCCTGCGCGGCGGGGTCGCCCCGGTGCGCGCGTACATCCCCGAGTTGCTCCCCGACGTGCTGGACGGCACCATCGACCCCGCGCCGGTCTTCGACCTGGCGGTCGGCCTGGACGAGGTGCCCGCCGGATACAAGGCGATGGACGAGCGCACCGCGCTGAAGGTCCTCGTCAAGCCGTAGGGAACGAACGCCGGAGAGGCCCGGAGCGCGTCCGCGCTCCGGGCCTCTCCGTCCGAGCGCTGTCAGTAGCGGACCGCGTCCAGCGCGTCCACGTTGCCGGCTCCGTAGAAGCCGTTGTACGCCTTGCCGCCCTTGCAGACCGCGTCGACGGTGCCGTCGCTGTCGATGTCGTAGGGGGCTCCGCACGCGGTGGCGTCGGCCTCCAGGGCCAGCAGCGCCTTCACCGCGGCGGGCGAGGCGTGCGGGTGCTTCGACTCGATCAGGGCCACGACACCCACGACGTGCGGGGTCGCCATCGACGTACCGGCCTTGTAGCCGTACGCGCCGCCCGGCAGCGTCGACAGGATGAGGCCGCTGGTCGCCGGGGCCTGGGGCGCCTGGTAGATCGTCGAGTCACCGCCGGGGGCGGCCACGTCGACCACGCCGTAACCGTAGTTCGAGTAGGACGCCTTGAGGCCCTTCGCCCCCGTCGCGGAGACGGTCACCACACCCGGCAGCATCGTTGGGATGTCGAGGCAGGTGCGCGGGTCGATGACCCGGTCCTCGGTGACGGTGTCGTTGGGGCTCGTCGTGTCCTCGATCGACTTGGCCGCCAGGTCCTCGGCGGAGTTGCCGGCCGCCGCGACGTTCACGACACCCTTGCCCTCGGCGTAGCGGGTGGCCCGGCCGAGCGCCTCGACCAGGGCGCCCTGGTCGGGGTCGTTCTTGCAGTTGTAGAGCCACGGGTCGGTGTAATAGCTGTTGTTCGTCACGTCGACGCCGTGCTCGGCGGCCCAGACGAAGCCGCAGACGACGGCCTCCGTGTAGAAGAACCCGTCCGAGGTCGCGACCTTGATCCCGGCGACCTTCACGCCCGGGGCGACGCCCGTGACGCCGATGCCGTTCTTCGCGGCGGCGATGGTGCCGGCGACGTGGGTGCCGTGGTCGCTCTCACCCGCGGCGGGGCGCCAGGACCCCGGCGTGGTGTCGGGGGCGCCGGAGACGCAGTTGGCGGAGGCCGCCGCGTCGAAGTTGGGCGCCAGGTCCGGGTGGGTGTCGTCGACGCCGGTGTCGATCACGGCTGCCGTGACGTTCCTGCTGCCGAGGGTGATCTCATGCGCCTTGTCCGCCTTCATGGCGGGCAGGTCCCACTGCAAGGGCTCCAGCGGGTCCTGGGACGCGGTCGCGCCCTCGGCCGCCCCGGCAGCCTCCGCCGCGGAGAGCGGCTGCGCCGCCGCGCCCACGTCGGTGGTCGCCTGCGGGACGATCGGGTTGGTGCGGGTGGCGCCGGCCGATTCGACACCGCGCACCTGGCGGATGGTCTCCGCGAACGCGGGGTTCTGCGAGTGGACGACGATGACGCCGATCTGGTCGTACGCGACGACGATCGTGCCGCCGGCCTTCGCGATGGCCTTCTCGACCTGCTCGACGGTCTTGTGACTGCCTTCGGTGTTCACGACGTAACTGAGCTTCGGGCCGTCCAGCGACACGGCCGGGGCCGACGCGGCCGAGGCGGTGGTGGCCGGAAGGAAGCCGAGGGAAGCGGTGAGCGCGATTCCTACGGGCAGCGCGACTGCACGTACGCGCCTGGATGCCAGATGAGCCATGGGTTCTCCACATCATCCGTATCAGCCGGCCGGACACCTTGCGTGTCTGGTCGGGTACATGACCAGTGAAGTTAGCGTCGATCATCGCCACGCATCAATGAATTGAGGCAAACGAGTTCGAAGGGTGATCTATGCGGGCCGTTCGGGGTGCTTTCACGTCATCCACGACGGCCGAAAGCGGGAGTGAACCGCTTCGTCGCGCCGCACGTGCCGTTGTCAGGGGAGTCGCACGACCGATTCCAGCGGAGGTTCCCCATGAAACCGATCACGTCGCCCATCACTGCACCCGCGTCGCGAGGAGAATCCGTGGCTACCGATGCACCGCCGCCCGAGCCCGGTACGGACACCCGTCCGGACCAGCCCACCACCGAGGCCTACCTGGAGGTCCAGGAGAGCGCGGAGTTCGCCGAACTGCGCAGCTCGCACCGGTCGTTCGCCTTCCCGCTGACCGTCGCCTTCGTCACCTGGTACCTGGTCTACGTCCTGCTCTGCAACTACGCGGGCGACTTCATGGGCACCAAGGTCGCCGGCAACATCAACGTCGCGCTCGTCCTCGGGCTCGCCCAGTTCGCCACGACCTTCCTCATCGCGTGGTTCTACTCCCGCCACGCCGCCACCAAGCTCGACCCGAAGGCGGCGGCCATCAAGTCCCGTATGGAGGCCGACGCATGAGCGCCGTCCAGGTCGTGCACCCCGCCGTCCAGCTCGCCGCCGAAGGCGCGAGCGACCACCGGACGCTGATCATCACCCTCTTCGCGGTCTTCGTCGTCGCGACCCTCTGCATCACCGTGTGGGCCGGCCGCCAGACCAAGAGCGCCGCCGACTTCTACGCGGGCGGACGCCAGTTCACCGGCTTCCAGAACGGACTCGCCGTCTCCGGCGACTACATGTCCGCCGCGTCCTTCCTCGGCATCGCCGGAGCCATCGCCCTCTTCGGGTACGACGGCTTCCTCTACTCCATCGGCTTCCTCGTCGCCTGGCTCGTCGCCCTGCTCCTGGTCGCCGAACCCCTGCGCAACTCCGGCCGCTACACGATGGGCGACGTCCTCGCCTACCGCATGCGCCAGCGCCCCGTACGCACCGCCGCGGGCGTCTCCACCATCGTCGTCTCGATCTTCTACCTGCTCGCCCAGATGGCCGGGGCCGGTGTCCTCGTCTCGCTGCTCCTCGGCATCACCAGCGACGGCGGGAAGATCGCCATCGTCGCCCTGGTCGGCCTGCTCATGATCGTCTACGTCACCATCGGCGGCATGAAGGGCACCACCTGGGTGCAGATGGTCAAGGCCGTCCTGCTGATCGCGGGCACCCTGCTCATCACCTTCCTGATCCTGCTGAAGTTCCACTTCAACATCTCGGACCTGCTGGGCACCGCCGCCACCAACAGCGGCAAGGGCTCCGCCTTCCTGGAGCCCGGCCTGAAGTACGGCGCCACCGGCACCTCGAAGCTGGACTTCCTCTCCCTCGGCATCGCCCTGGTCCTCGGCACCGCCGGACTGCCGCACATCCTGATCCGCTTCTACACCGTGCCCACCGCCAAGGCGGCCCGTAAGTCCGTCAACTGGGCCATCGGCATCATCGGCGCCTTCTACCTGATGACGATCGTGCTCGGCTTCGGCGCCGCCGCGCTGCTCAAGCCGGACGACATCATCGCCTCCAACAAGGCGGGCAACACCGCGGCCCCGCTGGCCGCTCTGGAGATCGGCGGCGGCTCCGGCTCCACCGGCGGAGCCGTACTGCTCGCGGTGATCTCCGCCGTCGCCTTCGCCACCATCCTCGCCGTGGTCGCCGGACTCACCCTGGCGTCCTCCTCGTCCTTCGCCCACGACATCTACGCCAACGTCATCCGCAAGGGGAAGGCGACCGAGAAGGAGGAGGTCCGCGCCGCCAAGTGGGCCACCGTCGCCATCGGCATCGTCTCCATCGGCCTCGGCGCCATGGCCCGCGACCTCAACGTGGCCGGGCTGGTCGCCCTGGCCTTCGCCGTCGCCGCCTCCGCCAACCTGCCGACGATCCTGTACAGCCTCTTCTGGAAGCGCTTCACCACCCAGGGCGCCCTCTGGTCCATCTACGGCGGGCTCGCCTCCTCCGTCCTGCTGGTGCTCTTCTCGCCGGTCGTCTCCTCCAAGCCGACCTCGATGTTCCCGGACGTCGACTTCGCCTGGTTCCCGCTGGAGAATCCCGGCCTGATCTCCATCCCGCTGGGCTTCCTGCTCGGCCTGATCGGCACCCTGCTCTCCAAGGAGGAGCCCGACAAGGGCAAGTACGCCGAGCTGGAGGTCAAGTCCCTCACCGGCGTCGCCGCGCACTGAGCGCGCGAGCCCGCCCGCGCGCGAGTCGGCCCGCGCCAGCCCACACGCGCAGGAGTCCGCACGCGCAGGAGTTCACACAACCGTACGGATCGCGTACGTCCCCGCCGCGCCGGTCACGTCGTAGAGTCCTCACGACGTGACCGGCGCCGGTCGTGGCGGAGCGTGGCAGGTCGTGGAACCACGGTGTGCACGACCACGGTGAGGGGAACCACGGTGTGCACGACCACCGTGCGCGGGGTCCGGCCGCCCGGCTCGCGTAGTCTCGGAGGAGAAGAGACAGGACCGGATCACGGACACGCCGTGAACGCCATCGGGGGAGGGGCGCACATGCTCATCGACACCTATGACCGGGTCGCCACCGACCTGCGTGTCTCCCTGACCGACAAATGCAACCTCCGCTGCACCTACTGCATGCCCGAAGAGGGCCTCCAGTGGCTCGGCAAGAGCGAACTGCTCAGCGATGAGGAGATCGTCCGGCTCGTCCGGATCGCCGTCGAACTGCTCGGCATCACCGAGGTGCGCTTCACCGGCGGAGAGCCCCTGCTCCGCCCGGGGCTGGTGGGCATCGTCGAGCGGTGCGCCGCGCTGACCCCCCGCCCCCGGATGTCCCTCACCACCAACGGCATCGGCCTCAAGCGCACCGCCGCCGCCCTCAAGGCCGCCGGGCTCGACCGGGTCAACGTCTCCCTCGACACCCTGCGGCCCGACGTCTTCAAGACCCTGACCCGCCGCGACCGGCACGGCGACGTGCTCGACGGACTCGCCGCCGCGCACGAGGCGGGCCTCACCCCCGTCAAGGTCAACTCCGTGCTCATGCCCGGACTCAACGACGACGAGGCCCCCGACCTGCTCGCCTGGGCGGTCGCCCACGGTTACGAGCTGCGCTTCATCGAGCAGATGCCCCTCGACGCCCAGCACGGCTGGAAGCGCGACGGCATGATCACCGCCGGTGACATCCTCGCCTCGCTGCGCACCCGCTTCGCACTCACCGCCGAGGACGACGGGACCCGCGGTTCCGCCCCCGCCGAACGCTGGACCGTGGACGGCGGCCCGCACCGCGTCGGGGTCATCGCCTCGGTGACCCGCCCGTTCTGCCGGGCCTGCGACCGCACCCGGCTCACCGCCGACGGGCAGGTCCGCACCTGCCTCTTCGCCCGTGAGGAGACCGACCTGCGGGGCGCGCTGCGCTCCGGCGCACCGGACGAGGAGATCGCCCGGCTCTGGCGCGTCGCGATGTGGGGGAAGAAGGCGGGATCGGGCCTGGACGACCCGTCCTTCCTGCAGCCCGACCGGCCGATGTCCTCGATCGGCGGCTGAGGGGGCGTACCGCTCCCGCCGGCCCGCGTGCCGGGATCAGCCCTTGACCGGGGGATCAGCCCTCGACCGGGGGATCGGGGATCAGCCCTCGGCCGGGGCCTCCCAGTCGGCCAGCGCCACGACGTCCTTCAGGAAACCCCGTACGCCCAGGAACTGCGACAGGTGCTCGCGGTGCTCCTCGCACGCCAGCCAGGTCTTGCGGCGCTCCGGCGTGTGCAGCTTGGGGTTGTTCCAGGCGAGCACCCAGACCGCGTCCGCGCGGCAGCCCTTGGCGGAGCAGATGGGGGTACCGGTGTCGCTCTCGGCGGAAGTCAGGGGGAAGTTCACGGCCTCCACCCTAAAACAGCCGGTGCGGCCGCCTCCGCGCGCGTCCGGAGGGAGAGAAAAAACGACGCCGAGCAGCCACGGGGGGAGCTGCTCGGCGTCGGTCTCTCGCTCCGACGGGGGATGCGGAGCGCATGAAGAAGTATGTCACGCACGCCCTGTCGGGGTGCACAGGAACTCCACGATTGAGTTGAGGTTTTCTGAGCTCTGCCCGACGGGGAAATCGTCCCTGCCCGTGCGGATTACCGGGGGCGGCCGTCGGCCCCGGTGGCCGTGTCCGTACCGGTCCCGGCGCGGTCCTCGGAGGCGTGACCCGCGCCCGGCGCGCCGCCCGTTCCCGCTCCGACGCCCGACTCCAGGGCCGGCAGCACGGGTGCGGGCACGAAGGTGGACGGCAGGGAAGGGGTGTTCTCCCGGCCCGCGTTGGCGATGACCACCGCCACGTACGGCAGCAGCAGCCCCAGGGCCAGCGCCACGATCGAGATGTGCCGCTCGACGTTCCAGAGGACCGCGGCGAGGATCACCGACACCGTCCGCACGGACATCGAGATCACGTACCGGCGCTGCCGGCCGCGCACGTCGTCGGCCAGCCCCTGCCGGGCCCCGGTGATCCGGAAGACCTCCGCCTCGCCGCGTTTGCCCATCATGTCTCCACCGCCTGCTCGCTGTGCCGGACGCCCCGGACCGGGCCAGGGGCTTTCCCAAGGTACGCCCGGCAGACTCCGCGATCGAGACCGGGTGGGCCGACCGCGCCCCCGCCCGCCCCCGTTCGGCATCGCCCGACATGCGCGAAAGGCCCCCGCACACGACACTTGAGCCCATATGCGCATGACGCGCAGTTCGAGGAGGCGGTATGAGCTGGTTGTGGGCGATCATCGTGGGCCTGGTGCTGGGTCTGATCGCGAAGGCGATCATTCCGGGCAAGCAGGACATCCCGCTCTGGCTGACGACCGTGTTCGGCATCATCGGCAGCATCCTCGGAAACGCCGTCGCGGCTTGGATCGGCGTCGAGGACACCAAGGGCATCGACTGGATCCGGCATGTACTCCAGTTGATCGGCGCGGTGGCGGTGGTCGGTGTCGGCGACGTGGTCTGGCAGTCGATCCGGGGACACGGCAAACAGAGAACCTGATCCCGGACAGCACGAACGGCGGAGGCCGGGCACGCGTGACGCGTGCCCGGCCTCCGCCGTGTTCGCAAGGGTTCAGCCCGCGGCGATCTCGACCACCGCGAGGTTCTTCTTGCCCCGGCGCAGCACCAGCCACCGGCCGTACAACAGGTCCTCGGCGGCGGGCAGGGCGTCGCCGTCGGTGATCTTGACGTTGTTCAGGTAGGCGCCGCCCTCGTTCACCGTGCGGCGGGCACCCGACTTGCTCGGCGCGAGACCGACCTCGACGAGCAGGTCCACCAGCGGCGCCGGCTCGGCGACCTTCGCGTGCGGCAGCTCGGAGAGCGCGGCACCCAGCGTCGCCTCGTCCAGCTCACCCAGCTCGCCCTGGCCGAACAGCGCCTTCGACGCGGCGATGACGGCCGCGCACTGGTCGGCACCGTGCACCAGGGTCGTCAGCTCCTCGGCCAGCGCGCGCTGCGCCGTACGGGCCTGCGGACGCTCCTCGGTGACCTTCTCCAGCTCCTCCAGCTCGGCCTGTGACTTGAAGCTGAGGATGCGCATGTACGGGGAGATGTCACGGTCGTCGACGTTCAGCCAGAACTGGTAGAACGCGTACGGGGTCGTCATCTCCGGGTCCAGCCAGACGGCGCCGCCCTCGGTCTTGCCGAACTTCGTGCCGTCCGCCTTGACCATCAGCGGGGTCGCCAGCGCGTGCACCGTCGCCGCGGGCTCCAGGCGGTGGATCAGGTCGATGCCCGCCGTGAGGTTGCCCCACTGGTCGCTGCCGCCCTGCTGGAGGACGCAGCCGTGGCGCCGGTACAGCTCCAGGAAGTCCATGGACTGGAGCAGCTGGTAGCTGAACTCGGTGTAGCTGATGCCCTCCTGCGACTCCAGGCGGCGGGCCACGGAGTCCTTGGTCAGCATCTTGTTGACCCGGAAGTGCTTGCCGATGTCCCGCAGGAACTGGATCGCGGACATGCCGGCGGTCCAGTCCAGGTTGTTCACCATGACCGCGGCGTTCTCGCCCTCGAAGGAGAGGAACGGCTCGATCTGCGAGCGCAGCCGGGTCACCCAGGCGGCGATGGTCCCGGGGTCGTTCAGCGTGCGCTCGGCGGTCGGCCGCGGGTCGCCGATCTGACCGGTCGCCCCGCCCACCAGCGCGAGCGGGCGGTGGCCCGCCCGCTGGAGCCGGCGCATGGTGAGGACCTGGACCAGATGGCCGACGTGCAGGCTGGACGCGGTCGGGTCGTAGCCGCAATAGAAGGTGACCGGACCGTCGCCAAGAGCCTTGCGCAGGGCGTCCTCGTCAGTGGACTGGGCGAACAGCCCGCGCCACTTGAGCTCGTCGACGATGTCCGTCACGGTTCCGTGTCTCCTTCAGCGAGTGAACAGGGGCCTCCGTGCCTGGTGGGCCCACGCCCGGCCAGTCTAAGCGGTGTCCCGGGCCGCACCCGATGGGTTTGCGGAGCGGGGCCCGGGACACCCCCGCTCACACCCCCCGGCTCACCGAACTCATGTTGAAGTCCGGGACGCGCAGCGCGGGCATCGCGGCGCGGGTGAACCAGTCGCCCCACTCGCGCGGCAGCGTCCGCTCGGTGCGGCCCGCCTCGGAGGCGCGGGAGAGCAGGTCGACGGGCGACTCGTTGAACCGGAAGTTGTTCACCTCGCCGACCACCTCGCCGTCCTCCACCAGGTAGACGCCGTCCCGGGTCAGCCCGGTCAGCAGCAGCGTCGCCGGATCGACCTCCCGGATGTACCAGAGGCAGGTCAGCAGCAGCGCCCGGCCGGTGGTCGCGGCCACCATCTCGTCCAGCGACCGCTCACCGCCGCCCTCCAGCAGCAGGTTGTCGATGGCCGGGGCCGGCGGAAGGCCCGTCGAGGCCGCCGTGTGCCGGGTGGTGGTCAGCCGCTCCAGCCGTCCGCCGGCGATCCAGTCGGTCGACTCCAGCGGCAGCCCGTTGTCGAAGACGGACGCCTCGTCCCCCGAGGAGTGCGCGATCACGAACGGGGCCGACTCCAGCCCCGGCGCGTGCGGGTCGCTGCGCAGGGTCAGCGGCAGCGGCGAGAGCGTCTCGCCCAGCCGGGTCCCGCCACCCGGGCGGGAGAACACCGTCCGGCCCTCGGCGGCGTCCCGGGCGGTCGACGACCAGAGCTGGTAGATCAGCAGGTCGGCCACGGCCGTCGGCGGCAGCAGGGTCTGGTAACGGCCGGCCGGCAGCTCGATCCGCCGCTCCGCCCAGCCGAGGCGACGGGCCAGCTCCGCGTCGAGGGCCGCCGGATCGACGTCCTTGAAGTCCCGGGTGGCCCGCCCGGCCCACGCGGACCGGGTACGGTCCGGCGACTTGGCGTTCAGCTCCAGGGTGCCGGTCGGCTGGTCGTGGCGGAGCCGCAGCCCGGCCGAGGTGCCCAGGTAGGTGGAGACCATCTCGTGGCGGGCGAAGCCGTACAGCTCCCGGCCCCCCGCGCGGGCCCGCGCGAAGGCCTCGCCGAGGGCCGGCGCGAAGTCGGCGAAGACGTCCGAGCCGGTCTCGGCGGGCGCGTCGGAGAAGTCCGGGGACACCGGTACGCCGGTGACCGGCGGCTGGGCGTCCTCGGCGGGGCCCGCCGCGCGGGCCGCCGCCTCCGCCGCCCGTACCAGCGGTTCCAGGTCGTCCGCCGTGACGGCGGAGCGCGAGACGACCCCCGAGGCCGTCCCCTCGGAGCCGTCCACGGTGGCGATGACGGTCAGGGTCCTGCCCCGGGTCACGCCGTTGGTGGTCAGGGCGTTGCCCGCCCAGCGCAGATTCGCCGAGGACGCCTCGTCGGCGATGACCGCGCAGCCGTCGGCGGTGGACAGTTCGAGGGCGCGCTCGACGATCTCGTACGGCTTGGTCACGCGGCTCATCGGCCCGCCTCCTGCGTCGTGTTGAGGATGTTCACGCCCCGGAAGAGAGCGGACGGGCAGCCGTGCGAGACCGCCGCGACCTGGCCCGGCTGGGCCTTGCCGCAGTTGAAGGCGCCGCCGAGCACGTACGTCTGCGGGCCGCCGACCTTCTCCATCGAGCCCCAGAAGTCGGTGGTCGTCGCCTGGTAGGCGACGTCCCGCAGCTGACCGGTCAGCTCGCCGTTCTCGATGCGGAAGAACCGCTGCCCGGTGAACTGGAAGTTGTAGCGCTGCATGTCGATCGACCAGGAGCGGTCGCCGACCACGTAGATCCCGCGCTCCACCCCGCCGATCAGGTCTTCGGTGGAGAGCCCGCCCGGGTCGGGCTTCAGCGAGACGTTGGCCATCCGCTGCACCGGCACATGGCCCGGCGAATCGGCGTACGCGCACCCGTTGGACCGGCCGAGGCCGGTCAACTCGGCGATCCGCCGGTCGAGTTGGTAGCCGACGAGAGTGCCGTCCTTGATCAGGTCCCAGGACTGAGCCTCGACGCCCTCGTCGTCGTAACCGATCGTCGCGAGTCCGTGCTCGGTCGTCCGGTCGCCCGTCACGTTCATCACCGGGGAGCCGTACGCCAGCTTCCCCAGCTGGTCGAAGGTGGCGAACGAGGTCCCCGCGTAGGCCGCCTCGTACCCCAGCGCCCGGTCCAGCTCGGTGGCGTGGCCGATCGACTCGTGGATCGTCAGCCAGAGGTTCGACGGGTCGACGACCAGGTCGTACCTCCCCGCCTCCACGCTCGGCGCCCGCATCTTCTCGGCGAGCAGCCCCGGGATGCGCTCCAGTTCGGCGTTCCAGTCCCAGCCGGTGCCGGTCAGGTACTCCCAGCCGCGGCCGGCCGGCGGGGCGATCGTCCGCATCGAGTCGAACTCGCCCGTCGTGCCGTCCACCGACACCGCCGTCAGCTGCGGATGCACCCGCACCCGCTGCTGCGTGGTGACCGTGCCGGCGGTGTCCGCGTAGAACTTGTTCTCGTGGACGGCCGTCAGCGAGGCGTCCACGTGCGCGACCCCCTCCGCCCCGAGCAGCCGTCCGCTCCACTCGGCGAGCAGCCCGGTCTTCTCCTCGTCCGGTACGGAGAACGGGTCGATGCCGTACGAGGAGACCCAGGTCCGCTCGCCGTGCACCGGCTCGTCCGCCAGCTCCACCCGCTCGTCCGAGCCCGCCGCCGCGATCACCTTCGCCGACAGCTTCGCCATGGCGACGGCCTGCGAGGCCACCTTCGCCGCCGCGTCCATCGTCAGGTCCACACCGGACGCGAACCCCCACGCCCCGCCGTGCACGACCCGCACCGCGAATCCGAGGTCGGTGGAGTCCGAGGCCCCGGAGAGGCGGGCGTCGCGCAGCCTCAGGGAGGCGCTGCGCACCCGCTCGAAGCGGAAGTCCGCGTGCGTGGAACCGAGCGCGCGGGCCCGCGCGAGGGCGGCGTCGGCGAGGGCCCGTAGGGGCAGGGCGAGAAACGACTGATCTACCTCGTGGGGCACTTCGGCCTGTCCTTTCAAGGGCTTCATCCCTGACTGTCGCTTCGGCAGTGAACCATGTCCCGTCCTTGCCGCGCATCCAGAAAGCCACAGGCACCTTCACAATCGGAAGGCGACCTTCCGGTACGAATATCTGATGATGTCTATGGAATTCACGCTCACGCGGTGAGAGGATTCGACGCATGCACGGGTGGGCACGGGGATTCAAGGCATGGCTTTCCTCTTTGGAGGAGCACGAACTGCGCACGCTCCTGTCGTGGCATCACTGCCTGAGGAGCAGGAGTTGTTCTCACGGGGAGGTTCAGGGCAAGCGCGGATTCCCGACGCGTAAGGAAGCGCACGCCGTGCGCGTGTGGGTGACCAAGGCTCGGGAACCGCAGCTGCTCCGGGTGGGAGCCTGTGCGATCGAGCGCTTCTGTCAAGTCCTGGACGTCGAAGTCGGCTTACCTCGATCTGTCATCAAAGACCCCACGTTGGAGCAGCTGTCACAGATGCTTCTCGTGATTGAACCTCCCTTCGCGCGATGCGCCCTGTACGGCATGCTCTCCCCCGAGATGGGGGAGCTCCCGGCTGCGGGGCTGGCTCTTGAGAACGAGGCACAGCTGCGCTCACAGGCGGATGCCACCCCTCCGCCCGACTTCGACATTGGGTCCGTGTGCGACGACGTAGACCAGCCAGAACAGGCCACGGAAATGTCATCCGGGGTTCCTGAAACACCTGAAGGAGAGAATGAGGCTGTGGCCCGCACGAGAGGTGGCCCGACCGCTGAGGATCTGCTGACGGAGTTGCAGGAGTCCGGCCGACTTCTGGCCCAGGCACTGAGAGCGGCCGCAGTCGCCGTGGAGGAGGGGACTCTGCCCGAACCGGGCTTCACCGAGGCTGCGGAACGATGGGTTGAAGCCCGGACGCTTGCGGGAGAGCAACTCACCGCTGAGGGGTGTTCATGGCCTGCCGACGCCGGATACGACCATGCGGAGTCGGACCTCGCACGGCTGCGCGAAGCCACCCTGGCGCAGCTCGAAGCGCTGCAGCGCAAGGCGGCTAGCTACACCGCGCTCCTCGAACTCGCCGACGAGGACGAGGCAGCCGATCTCCGCCGTCATCTGGACCGCGTGGAGCGGCGGATGGAGGAGCTCGGCGGGGGCGCCGCTTCCATCCCGGACACCGACGCGGCGGCCACGACGGAGGCGGCCGATCCGGCGGACCAGGACCCGGGAGACGACGGCGCCACGGCGCGAGCACCGGAACAGGTTGCCGAGGAGCGGCCGGCCGACACTGCGCCGTCCGCGGAGCCTGTGGCCGAGGAGACTCCGGAGCATGGAGCGCACTTGGTCCCGGAGGCCGTGGCGAAAGCGGCCGGAGAGGCTGAGAGCGGACCGGCGCCCGCCCCCGGCACCCGAGTGGCTGACGCGCGACTGTCCGGGACCGGGGAAGCGCCCCCCGATGCCCCGCTCACGCCGCTGGAGCGGGGCGCGGACGCGTTGCGGAACGAAGGGGCCGAGGCCACCGAGGAGCGGACCGACACGGAATCTGCGGCCAAGCAGTCGGCGCGGGTCCAGGCGTCCGAGGAGGAGACCACCTACCACGAGCCCTGGCCCGACGGAGTCGATCAGCCGGACTGGGACGCGCGCCTCCCCTGGGACACGGGCGCCGAGTCGCCCGTCGTGCGCCTGCTGCGGACGGGAGCCGTGGCGGAGGCGTATTGGCTGACCGCCGCCTCCGCCGAGACCCCCGTACGGGCGCGGGCGCTCGCCTTCGCCGCTGCCGCGTTCGGGTGCTCGTCCGACACCGAGGCAACGCCGGTCCAGATCGCCCACGAGTTCGACCCCGCTCTGGCCACGGAGGACCGCGAGGCATATCTGGTGGCCTTGGCCGCGGCGCTGCGTACCGGGGTCACCACACGGTGGCCCCACGTCCTCGTCGGGGGGTTCGTGGCACCCGCGGGACTCAACGGCCAGTGGCAGCACTTGCTCAGCGTCATGGTGGCCGCGGTTCGCGACGGCAGGGTCTTCGAGCCGGGCATGCAGCAGCCCGACGAGGTGCAACTGGAGGCCGATACCCGGGAGGAGATCAGCCGGACCGCCAAGCAGCTTCTGGACGACCTTCCGCGGCGCAAGATGAAGTATCAGCGGGCATCGCAGGTTCTCAAGCACCTGATCGGTCCGTCCGGGCGGCTCCGGCAGGCGTTGAATCAGGTCATCGAGTGGTCGGCGGACGCCGACCGTACCCGGGATGACAGCTTTCGGGCGGTCGGCGAGCAACTCTGGCGGCCCGAGGACGTCGACCGCCTCATCGAGGAGACCGACGCGCTCTTCCGGACCTCCAAGCAGGCGAAGGAGCCGATAACCGCGGGCGCCCTGCGCCAGCTCCACTCGGCGTGCAAATCCGTCGGCGAGGTCATGATGCGCGCGGAGGCCGCCGCGGTGGCGAACCGGCCCCAGCAGGGTGCCTCCGAGCGGGGTATCCCCGGGCTGGAGCTGGCGGTACGCGAGCTGGCGGACCAACACGACCCGGTCGGAGTGGGCGGGGCTGCCCTCGGACTGCTGCGGAGATGGCTGGCGAACGAGTTCACCGCCGTCACCGAGCATGCCGAGCGCCTTCGTGAGAACGGAGGGCTGGTCCCTTCGGACGACTGCCTTCTCGGCCTTCCGGAACTGCTGCGCATGCCGGACGGCCGTCCGGACCTGGACGACCCGAGAACGGCACGGCGTATGGCAGCCCTGCTCGCTCCCAAGGACGCCGAGGCCGCGCTCCGCCGCTACTTCGTGAACGGCGACCTCCATCTCGCCAAGGCGTTGATCGGCGTGGTCGAGCGGGAGCCGGCGGTGTACGGAGCCGACCCCGACTGGGCCGACCTCGCGCAGCAGCGCCTGGTGCAGGCACACGAGGACTGGCGTCGAGAGCTGTTGCTGCGCCATCGCGCCGCTGCCGGGCTGCTCGCGCAGATGCGTACCCTCAACCAGCTCGCGCCGGACAGGGAGCGGGACTTCGCCGGTCGGTTGCAGGAATTCGCCGACGGTGAGGAGGAAGGGCGCTACCGATTCGCCCTCTCGTCCCTCCAGACGCTGGAAGACGAATTGACGCATCTGGTCGACGAGTCCACCCGCGTCCTGCGCGAGGATCTCGCGCAACTGCGCAGGGACCCGGACAACACGCTGGACGCCGTGGGCCACGAGCGCATCGCGCGGCTCATTGATGAGGGTGACACGGTGACGGCGCAGGAGTTCCTCGCCCTCGCGTCGAGCCATCAGCCCCTGCCCGAACGCCTCGCGGACAGCGGCGCCGAGCTCGGTGAGTTCCTCTCCGGAGTGGTGGCCCCGGACGCGCCCCGGGCAGGCGGGGACGGCGTGGATGCCCAGTGGTGGGCGACGTTCTACTCGGACGGGGCCACCTCCTTGACCCAGGCGGCACGAGCGGGACTGGATTCCTGGCGCGCATTGTGCGGAAAGCAGGGGCGCGGCAGCGAGTGGCAACAGCACGTGCCACGTGTGCTCAGGCTGCTGGGCCTCGAACTCTTCGGGAATCAGCTGGTTGCCGACCGGGTTGCACTCGGTCAGGGCATGCGCCGGTTCAAGGTGCGGGCGAATGTGGCGGAACGCGCCGGCTACGTCGCCGCGCTGGGTTCGCGCGCCACGGCGTACACGGTCCTTCTGGTCTGGGAGGAGCAGCCGGCCGACGGCCCGCTCGCCCATCTGGAGGACGCGGACGTGGGCGCCAACATCGTTCTGTACTTGCATCCGCTGGGAGCCGAGGGGCGTCGCAGCCTCGCGGAGTCGGCACGCTCCTTCGCGCAGCAGGCACTCGTGATCGACTCGGCGGTCATGGGCTGGATGGCGGTCCGTGCGCCGGGGGCCTTCCGTTCGCTCCAGCGGGTGACCCTGCCATGGGCGGCCTACAACCCTTATACGCCCTTCGTGGCCGGCCTCGTGCCCCCCGAGGTCTTCTACGGGCGGGACGACGAGATGAGGGAGGTCATGGGACGCGAGGGGGGGATGTTCCTCTACGGCGGCCGGCAGTTGGGCAAGTCGGCCCTGCTGCGCAGGGTTGCGGAGATCTTCCCGAGCCGGGCCGACTCACATGTCGCGGTCTACCTCGACCTGCTCAAGGCGGAGATTGGCCATGCGGAGGCGCCCGAGCGTATCTGGAGCCGCCTGGTGGAGGACCTCAAGCGAAAGGGGGTCTTCACCAACAAGATGTCCGAGCAGGCGAGCCCCGAGGTCGTGGTGAAGAACCTTCGCGCATGGCTCGACGAGGACGACACGCGTCGGGTCCTGGTGCTCGCGGACGAGGCCGACGCCTTTCTCAACACCGACTCCCGCAGGGCGTTCAGCGTCGGCAGCGAGTCCACGTTCCCGAACGTGATGCGGTTCCAGAGGCTCATGGAGCAGACCGAGCGCCGATTCAAGATCGTGTTTGCCGGTTTGCACCAGGTCCAGCGGTTCGGCCATCTCTCCAATGTCTCCACCGTGCACGGAGGGCCCGACGTACTGGTCGGCCCCCTGGGCCAGCACGCGGCTGTACGCCTCGTCACCGAGCCGATGGCCGCGTTGGGATACGAGTTCGAGCGCGCCGAACTGGTGTGGCGAATCCTCGCCATCACCAACTACCAGGCCAATCTGGTGCAGATCTTCTGCCGCGAGCTGGTCCGCGTGCTGCACGCGCGCGCCTACGTTTTCTCGGACGGGCCTGTCCGGATCACTGGGGAGGACGTACAGAAGGTCGCCGCCTCGGAGACGGTCCGCCGCCAGATCGCGGAGCGTCTCAGGTTCACGATCAACCTGGAGGACCGTTATCGGGTGCTCGCGCTCGTCATCGCCCTGCGCAGCCTCAAGGACGGTTACCGGGGCGACTACACCGCGGCGGCCTTGCTGCAGGAGGCGCGCGAGGCGTGGCCCCAGGGGTTCGAGATGCTGAGTGCCAAGCAGGCCCAGATCTTCCTCACGGAGATGGTCGGCCTGGGGCTGCTCATACAGATGGGCGACCGTTCCCGCTTCGCGGTGCGCAGCCCGAACGTGGTGAACATGCTGGGTACCCGCGAGGAACTCGAACTCGAATTGAAGGAGACCGAGTTCGGCCTGCCGTACGACTACAACCCCAGGGCGGCGCGGCGGGTTCTGGGGCGTGACAAGAACAGCGTCCAGCGGTACAGCCCTCTGACGGAGGAACAGCTCCACGACACGGCACAGCCCGGCGTCAGTGTCATCGGGACGACCGAGCTCTTCCGGCCCGACCTGGTGGGGCAGGCTGTCGCGGCCTTCGCCGAAAACCGCGGAGTGGTGACGCTGAAGTACGCACGGGGCGAAGACCTCATGTCCCTCTTCAACCAGACCCGCCGCAAATCCCACGTGCTGATAGCCGACCTTCGGGGGAGTTCCGCCGAGGAACTGCGCACTTCGGTGTTCGCCCTCGTCGCCCACGCGGGTCCGGCCTCCGACGACCTCGTCCGGCAGGCGGCCCGCCGTTCCAGCAGCACCATGAACCGTTCGGCCGTGGTTGTCGCCGACGCCGCGACGGTGGGTGAGGTGATCGCGGCCGATACCGCGGAAGAACTTTCCGTCCGGCACCTGCGCCCGGAGAGATGGACCGCCGACGCGTTGCGAGCCTGGTCCGAATGCCCCTTCGTCTCGCGGGAAGACCGGAACCGTCTCGTCGCTGCGACCGGAGGCTGGCCTCACTGGATGGAGGCCGCGGTGACGGATGTCTCGGTGCACGGGTCCACGCTGGATCAGGCGGTCGAGCGAATCCGGAGTGTGATCGCCAAGCCTTCCAACTTCGAGCAACACCTGGGTAGGGCCGGACTGAGTGCGAGAGATCTCGAACTCATGACGTACTGGACGAGCTACGTGGAGGAGGGGCAGGGTGCTCCGCTCGACGATGTCCAGGCAGCCGTGGAACTCGACGAGTCCGACACCGATCAGTGGCTGTCCAGGCTGGACCAGCTCGGCCTTCTGGACCGGACGGACCAGGGGTTCGCTGTGGAGCCGGTGACCTATCGCGCGGTGCGGTCCAAGGCCGCCGACGGGGAGAAGTGAGGTGCGGGAAGGAGCGGACGACTCCTCGGCTTGGGCGGACCTCCCGGGCGTGAGCCGATGGGCGCGTGACGCGGTGGCCGACCTCGCCGCCGGCCGGAACTGCCTGTGGCTCTTGCCCGACCGACTCGTCGAGTCAGGACGTGCCGACGAGCTCTACCGGCGCGCTGCCTCCTGCCTTCCCATGTTCGTCGATGTTCCCTCCGCCGTGACGGACGTGGGGGCGATCGTGAAGGGGGCTGAAGTTCACCGGCGAGGAGACCCGTGGCTGGAGGATTTGGATCAGCTCCCCTACTTGGACACCTATGATGACGGCTTCGACCTCGGTTGGGACGAGAGGGCGGCCGTTCCCGTCTCTCAGGCGCCCCTGGCCCAGGCGTCGTCCGTGCGGGGGGCCGAGGACGAACTGACCGCGAGGATCGCCAAAGAACTATCGATTCCGGTCGAAAACCTGGTCGATGGACTCGTCTCCGAGGCCCGGAACGAGCCGTACGTGATCGGGATACGGGCCTGGGCGGAGCCCGAGGACTCGTCTCCCAGAGGCGCTGGAATCGAGCGGTTCCACCAGACTCTGAACTCCGCCGTGGCCGCGGCGGACCTGCCCCCCGGCGTGAGGCCGCGGCTGTTCGTGGCTGCCCGCCTGCAGGATGTGCCTGCGGCGATGTCGGACTCCGCGCACCTCGACCATACGGTCACGGCCGTTCACTGGTGGTGGGGGGCGCTGGGCCGACTGGACGTCTCTGTCGCGATCGAACCCCGTCTGAAGGAGGACGGCGGGGTACCGACCAGGGAACTGGACGCTTTGCGCAACCGCCTGCTGCGGGAGCTGAGGTCAGAGACCGTGGTTGAAATCTGTGGCCCGGATATCGACCTGGCAGAGCGGCTTGTTCTGCGGTGGGACGGTCGACAAGGCACCCTGGAAAGGGCGTTGCGGGACAGCTTGGCGGTTGGACCAGTGCCCCCTGTTGCCTTGTCGAAGACGCTGGCTCGGACAGGTGCCCGGCACCGGCCAAGTCCGGACATCCGTCAAGCTTGGGCCGGGGGTGCCGTGGCGTCTTGGGACGGTCGTCTGCGACTGCACCCGGCGATGTGGTTTCCCGCGGACCCGGCCGGCAAGGTGTCCGGCGACGGCAGAGCCAGGTTGAGCTCGCTTGTCGCCCAGGCACAGCAGAGAGTCGTGCTGCCCTGGATCGAGGAGGTCCGGCATCGCCTTGCCGAGCGTGCTCTGGGGCACCTGAACCGATCCGTCGAAGCTGTGGTGAACCAGTACTTAGAGAGGCCATCGCCGTTCCTCCGGGACTGGCCGCAGCGCGCGTTCCTGGAGCTGCAGGTGGGCGAACTCATTCGCGCGCACAGCCAGGGAGCTGTCACTCTGCCCGAACATGAGGCCACGTTGCTCCGGCTGCTGGTCAAGGTGCGGAACATCCTGTCTCACCGTTCGGTGCTGCGCGACGCGACGCTGGCAGAGCTCTGCGCGGAGCTGACCAGCGCGGATCTGCGGGCCGAATAGAGTCGGCGGTTCCGGCGTGAACGCTTGTCCCCCGAGAACCGGAGTCGCGCCGTACACCTCTCATGAGCTGTTCCGACTGTGGGAACCCCACAGCACCTCGCACGAGCCACTGTCAGGGCCCGATTCTCCGTACACCGCACCGTACCGATAGGTTTTCGACGTACCAGACCGTCAAGGAAAGGGTGATCCGTTGAGCCGCTCGGTTCTCGTCACCGGAGGAAACCGGGGCATCGGCCTCGCCATCGCCCGCGCCTTCGTCGACAACGGCGACAAGGTGGCGATCACTTACCGCTCCGGCGAGCCGCCTCAGGAACTCGCCGAGGCGGGTGTTCTCGCGGTCCGCTGCGACATCACCGACGCCGAGCAGGTGGAGCAGGCCTACAAGGAGATCGAGGAGAAGCAGGGCTCCGTCGAGGTGCTGGTGGCCAACGCCGGCATCACCAAGGACCAGCTCCTCATGCGGATGTCGGAGGAGGACTTCACCTCCGTCGTCGACACCAACCTCACCGGCACCTTCCGTGTGGTCAAGCGCGCCAACCGCGCCATGCTGCGCGCGAAGAAGGGCCGCGTGGTCCTCATCTCCTCCGTCGTGGGCCTCCTCGGCTCGGCCGGTCAGGCCAACTACGCCGCCTCCAAGGCCGGACTGGTCGGGTTCGCCCGGTCGCTGGCCCGCGAACTCGGCTCGCGGAACATCACTTTCAACGTCGTCGCGCCCGGTTTTGTCGACACCGACATGACGCAGGTGCTCACCGAGGACCAGCGCAAGGGCATCGTCGCCCAGGTCCCGCTCGGCCGCTACGCGCGGCCCGCGGAGGTCGCCGCGGCGGTCCGCTTCCTCGCCTCCGACGACGCGTCGTACATCACTGGAGCCGTCATCCCCGTTGACGGCGGATTGGGCATGGGTCACTGATCACCATGAGCGGAATTCTCGACGGCAAGCGCATCCTCATCACCGGGGTGCTGATGGAGTCCTCCATCGCGTTCCACACCGCCAAGGTGGCCCAGGAGCAGGGTGCGGAGATCATCCTCACCGCCTTCCCCCGCCCCACCCTGACGGAGCGCATCGCCAAGAAGCTCCCCAAGCCCGCGAAGGTCCTCGAACTCGACGTCACCAACGCCGAGCACCTCGACCGGCTCGCCGGTCTGGTCCGCGACGAGCTCGGCACGCTGGACGGCGTCGTCCACTCCATCGGCTTCGCGCCGCAGGACGCCCTCGGCGGCAACTTCCTGAACACCCCGTTCGAGTCGGTCGCCACCGCGATGCACGTCTCGGCGTTCTCGCTGAAGTCGCTCGCCATGGCCTGCAAGCCGCTGATGGCCGAGGGCGGCTCGATCGTCGGCCTCACCTTCGACGCGCAGTTCGCGTGGCCGCAGTACGACTGGATGGGCCCGGCGAAGGCCGCGCTGGAGGCCACCTCCCGCTACCTCGCCCGTGACCTGGGCTCGGACAACATCCGCTGCAACCTGATCTCCGCGGGCCCCCTCGGCTCCATGGCCGCGAAGTCCATCCCGGGCTTCGGCGACCTCGCGAAGGTCTGGGACACCCGGTCGCCGCTGGCCTGGGACATGACCGACCCGGAGCCCGCCGGCCGGGGCGTCGTCGCCCTGCTGTCGGACTTCTTCCCGAAGACCACGGGCGAGATCATCCACGTCGACGGCGGCGTGCACATGATCGGCGCCTGACCCGTACGGACCCCTGTCGGCCGCGCACCCGCATCCGGTTCTCCTCCGGAGGGTGCGCGGCCGACGCGCGTTCCGGTCGGTGTCCCGGTGCGTGTCCCGCACGGCGAACCGGGCCGGGCGAACCGGGCCGGGAAGTCGCGTACGGGGCACGTCCGGGTGCTCGCCCGTGCACGGTCCGTGACTCCCCGGGTCGAAAAGACCGCCGATCCCCCGCAGAATGTGGAGGAACCGGACTCTGGTCAGGCTGCGGGGAGGAGAACGCCGTGCGTCCCACGCGTCGCCGCACCTGGGTCCTGCTCGGATCCGCCGCAGCCGTCGCTGCCCTCGTGGTCCCGGTCGGTGTCCACGTCGCAGGCTCGGGCGGAGCCGCCGGATCCGAGGGCTCGGGCACCCGCGCACCGTCCCCGGAGCCCGCCGGATCGGAGTGCCGCACCACGGTCGAGGGCTCCCTGGTGATCGCCTACTGCCACAACCCGTACCCCTCCCTCGACCACGTCCGGCTGCACACGGAGTGCACCCGGTGGTGGGACGTGGACGGCGACGGCGCGGCGGTCGTCGTCGAACCGGGGCGTACGGTCCGGCTCCAGGACCGCTGCTGGAAAGAGGTGGCCACCGCCTGGGTCACCCACAGCGCGACGCCGGACGCCGTCTGAGCGCGGCCCGGGGGCCTTGGGGCCGGGCCCTTCCGGTCAGGGCCCTTCGGGCGGGCAGTGCAGCGCGTGGCTCCCCGCCTCCTCGGCCGCCCTCCGGGCGTCGCCCTCGCGGATCGCCTCGACCAGCCGCCCGTGGTCCATGAGGTCCTCCGGCCGCAGCTCCGGGCCCACGTCACCGCGCAGGTAGTCGCGCAGCACGTCGCCCAGGTCCGCGTAGATCCCGGTCAGTACGTCGTTGTGCGCGGCGGCCACGATCGCATGGTGCAAGGTGGCGTCGGCCTCGACGAAGCCCTCCGCGTCCCCCGCCACCCAGGTCTCCTCGCGCCGCGCCAGCAGGGCGTCCATCTGCTTGAGGTCCCGGTCGGTGCGCCGCCCGGCCGCCAGCCGCGCCGCCGACGACTCCAGGACCGACCGGAGCTCGGACACGTGGCGCGGATCGGCGGTCGCGAAGCGCCGTTGCATCACCCCGGCCAGCTCGCTGGTGGCCACCACGTACGTACCCGAGCCCTGGCGGATGTCCAGCAGGCCGTTGTGGGCGAGGGCGCGCACCGCCTCACGGACCGTGTTCCGGGCCACACCGAGCTGCTCGACCAGCTCGGGTTCGGTGGGGATGCGGGAGCCGACGGGCCACTCGCCCGAGGTGATCTGGTTCCTCAGCTGGGCAATCACCTGGTCGGCGAGTGCCGAGCGCCGGGGGGACGTCAGCGCCATGAGACTCCTTGTTCGGCAGTGCTCCGCAGTGCTCCGAGCCCTCGGTGGCCCGGAAACCTCCCGGCTTCCGGGGTGCGGTGAGGCGTGGTCCGGATTCTGTCAGGCGCGCCCGGGGCGTCCACGCGCCGGGCGCGCCGTCGTGGGTGGTGTCCGCGCCCCCGGGGGCGCCGTCTTCGGTGGTGTCCGCACCCCCGGAGCGCCGTCGCGCCGGGGTGGACAAGCAATCATCCCATGATTCTATGATGGCACCATGCTGGAAGACGTCACCGAGACACCCGACCCGGCCGCCGCGACCCCGGCACGGGGGCCCGATCCGACCGTCCCGAAGTCCGCGCCCTCCGCCGCGGGCGCCCCCGCGGCAGCCTCCCCGTGGCTGCCGCGCCTGCTCGCCGCGGGCCTCGTCCTGGCCGCGCTCAACCTCCGCCCGGCCATCACCAGCCTGGGCTCGCTCCTCGAAGAGGTGCGCGACGGGCTCCACATGAGCGGCGGAGTCGCCGGCGCCCTCACCTCGGTGCCGCAGCTCTGCTTCGCGGTGTTCGGGATCACCGCCCCCCGCCTCGCCCGCCGCTTCGGCCCCGCCGCCGTCGTCCTCGCGGGCATGGTCGCGATCACCGCCGGCCTGCTGATCCGCCCCTTCACCGGCTCCACCGTCGGATTCCTGCTCGCCAGCACGCTCGCGCTGATGGGCATCGCGGTGGGCAACGTCCTGATGCCGGTGATCGTCAAGCGCTGGTTCCCCGACCGCGTCGGATCGATGACCGGCCTCTACTCGATGGCCCTCGCCTTCGGCACCGCCCTGGCGGCCGCGGCCACCGTGCCGGTGACCGACGCGCTGGGCGGCAACTGGCGGGCCGGCCTCGCCGTCTGGGCCACGCTCGGCGTCCTCGCCGTACTGGTCTGGATCCCGCTGGTGGTCCGCAGCCGCGCGGGCGCCACCGCGGGGGCGGCCGCGGCGGTCCCGCAGCAGGCGGCCGTCGACTTCAAGATCACCAGGATCCCGACCGCCTGGGCCCTCGCCTGCTACTTCGGGCTCCAGTCCACCGCCGCGTACATCACCATGGGGTGGATGCCGCAGATCTTCCGGGACGCGGGGATCTCCGCGAGCACGGCGGGCGTACTGCTCGCCATCACCATGGTCATGGGCGTGCCGCTCGCCTTCGTCATCCCCCGGGTCGCCGCCGGGATGCGCAACCAGGGCCCGATCGTCCTCTTCCTGGGGGCCTGCGGCCTCGCCGGGTACGCGGGCCTCTACCTCGCGCCGGCGGGCGGCGCCTGGTTCTGGGCGGTGCTGCTCGGCATCTCCAACTGCTCCTTCCCGCTCGCCCTCACCATGATCGGCATGCGTACCCGTACCGGCGCGGGCGTGGCCCGGCTCTCGGTGTTCGCCCAGTCCACCGGGTATCTGATCTCGATTCCCGGCCCGCTGCTCGTCGGCGTGCTCAACGAGCGCAGTGGCGGCTGGGGCCTGCCCATCGCCTTCATGGCGGCACTGATGGTTCCGCAGATCGTGGTGGGTGTGTTCGCCGGACGGGACCGGACGATCGACGGCCACGGGTGAGATGCGAGACTTGCCTCATGCCAGTGCTCGATCCGCATCCCCAGAACGGCCAGAAGAAGCTTCTCCTCGTGCTCGGGGCCATGCTTCTCATCACTGTGATCATCGGAGTCATCGCCTCGGTGTTCGCGCCCTGACGCCGCGCCTCGGTGTTCGCGCCCTGACGCCGCGCCTCGGTGTTCGCGCCTTGACGCCCGCGCCTTGACGCCCGCGCCCCGACGATCGTGGCCGGCCGTCCCGCGCGGCCGTACGCCCCGCGCGGGCGGGTGCCTCCGGCGGAGGGGTGGGGACAGCCCCACCATCCCCTAGGGGGCCAGGTTCAGGGTCGAGTGGGTGGGTCACCGGATGGGCGGCCCGTCCGCGCTTCCGTAGGTTCTGGGTAAAGGAACCCACGACCCTCGGAGGCGGCCATGCCGGCCCGTACGAACCCCCGGTCCGCGCGAGGGCCGGCCGCCGGGGCACCGGTGCGACTGCCCTGGTGGGCGCTGGCGCTGCCGGTGCTCGCGTTCGCCGTGCTGCTGCTCATGATCACCGACCCGGAGCAGGCGCAGGCCGCCCCCGCCGACCCCGGTTTCGGCCGGTTCGTCGAGCGCGCGCTCGATCAGCTGTCCTACTGAAGGCCCCTGAGGGCCCTCCCCGTCACCCCTGGCGGTCGAGCCCGTCAACACCCTGCGCCCGGGGCGCAGATTCGTGCGAAGCTGAACGACATGAGCGTCGACACACCTCGCAGGATCGTTCTTCTCCGGCACGCGAAGGCGGAATGGTCGCAGGCCTCCGATCACGAGCGGCCGCTCGCGGAGCGCGGACGCAAGGACGCGCCCGTGGCCGGACGGAAGCTCGCCGATTCCGGCATCGACTTCGACCTTGCCCTGTGCTCGACCGCCGCCAGGACGCGGGAGACCTGGAAGCTGGCGGTCCACGAGTTCGAGCAGCGCCCCAGGACCGTGTACGAGGAGCGGCTGTACGACGCCTCCCTCGGCGAACTCGTCGCCCTCTTCAACGAGACCCCCGACGAGGTGCGCAACCTGCTCGTCATCGGCCACAACCCGGGGATGCACGGCGCGGCGGACGCCCTCGCGGGCTCGGCCGAGGGCGATGTGCTGGCCCGGCTGACCAGGGACGGCTTCGCGACCGCCGCCTACGCCGTCCTGGAGTTCCCCGGCACGTGGAAGAGCGTCGAGCTCGGCGCGGGCAGGCTCACCGACTACTGGACGCCCATCGACTGACCGGTTCCACGGTACGGAAAGGGCCCCGGCGCGCCGCGTGCGCGCGCCGGGGCCCTTTCCGTACGTACGGGGGACGGGCGGAGCGTCCCCAGGCGCGGGGGACGTCCGAGGCGGATCGTCCGCAGGTGCCCGCGGCGTCCGAGGCGGGTCGTTCTCAGGCGCCCGGGGCGTCCGCCGCCTCGACCTCTTCACGGGTGATGCCCAGCAGATAGAGCACGGTGTCCAGGAACGGCACGTTCACCGCCGTGTGCGCCGCCTGCCGGACGACCGGCTTGGCGTTGAACGCCACGCCGAGACCCGCGGTGTTCAGCATGTCCAGGTCGTTGGCGCCGTCGCCGATCGCCACCGTCTGCGCCAGCGGAACGCCCGCCTGCTCGGCGAAGCTGCGCAGCAGCCGGGCCTTGCCCGCCCGGTCCACGATGTCGCCCACGACCCGTCCGGTGAGCTTCCCGTCGACGATCTCCAGGGTGTTGGCGGAGGCGAAGTCCAGCCCCAGCCGCTCCTTGAGGTCGTCCGTGACCTGGGTGAACCCGCCCGACACCACGCCGACCTGGTAGCCGAGCCGCTTCAGCGTACGGATGAGGGTACGGGCCCCGGGGGTCAGCCGGACCTCCGCGCGCACCTTCTCCACGACGGACTCGTCGAGTCCGGCCAGCAGGGCGACCCGGGCGTGCAGGGACTGCTCGAAGTCCAGCTCCCCGCGCATCGCCTGCTCGGTCACCGCGGCGACCTCCTTCTCGCAGCCGGCGTGCGCGGCGAAGAGCTCGATCACCTCGTCCTGGATCAGCGTCGAGTCCACGTCCATCACCACCAGGCGCTGCGCCCGGCGGCTCAGACCGGCCGACATCACCGCCACGTCCACACCGATCTGCGCCGCCCCGACCGCCAGCGCGGTCCGCAGCTCCTCGGTACCCGCTCCGGAGACCGCGAACTCGACGGCCGTCACCGGGTACTTCGCGAGCCGGAAGATCCGGTCGATGTTGGCGCCGGTCGAAGTGATCCTGGCCGCTATGGCGGCGGTCGACTCGGCGGTCAGCGGGTTGCCCAGCACGGTCACGTGGGAACGGCCGTCGCCGCGCGAAGGGTTGTCACCCGTCCCCGAGATGATCTCGGCCTGCAGCTTCAGGGACTCGGCCCAGCTGTGCACGGTCGCCCGCAGATCGCCCTCGGTGGTGCCTCCGGCGGTCGGGGTGGTCACCAGTGCGCACAGCACGATCCGGCCACGGGTGACCACCTGCTCGATGTCCACGACGTCCACCGCGTAGGCGGCGAGCGTGTCGAAAAGCCCGGCGGTGATACCGGGACGGTCCTTCCCGAAGATCTTCACGAGAAGAGTGGGGGAGTCGCTGCCCGGACGGGACCCGGGGAGCTCGGAGGACGAGGGAGACGGAGATGGCTGAGATGCGCTCATGGTGGTTCCACCGTATCGGTCGCCCCTGAGGCCCCGGCACGCCGTCCCGAGTAGCGGACACCCGGCCCCGCGACCTGCGGGACCGCCCGCCGCCCCGCTGGTGGCCCCGCCACGGACACCGCCCGAGGCACCTGCCGGAACACCTCCGCGGGGCCCGCCGCGCCGCCCGGAACCCGTCCCCGCCAACGCGCCCCGGGGCGCCCGGCTTTCGGATCGGGGAGTCCGCCTGCAATAGTGCCCCCCGATGTTCAGCATCCCTGGGCTTCCGCACAGCGGGGGAATATCGGGGGACGACAAGTGGGGCGCGGAGTGCCAGAACTCGTACTGGAACTGAATGGCAGAACCTGGACGCTCGATCCGTCCAGGTCGTACACGCTCGGACGTGATCCGCAGGGGGACCTGACGTTCGAGGACGCCCGGGTCTCGTGGCGGCACGCCACGATCGCCTGGGGAGGTCACGGCTGGTTCATCGAGGACCACGGCAGCACCAACGGCACCTATGTGCGGGGCGACCGGGTGCAGCGGGCGGAGATCGGCCCCGGCACCGAAGTGCGCCTCGGCAACGCCAACGACGGACCCAGGGTCGCCCTGACCGCTCCCGCCGCCGCGCCGCCGCCGGCGCAGGCCGGACCGGCCCAGCAGGCCGCGTACCAGCAGGCCCCGGCCCAGCAGGCTCCGTACCAGCCGCCGGTGGCGCAGGCCCAGCAGGCGGCGCCGTACCAGCCGCAGGCCGCCCCGTACCAGCCTCCCGTCGCGCCCGCGCCGCAGCAGGCCTGGCAGCAGCATCCGCAGGACCGGGCGGCGCAGGACTGGGGAGCGCAGGCGCAGGACCGGGTGGCCCAGGTCCCGCACCAGCAGGGGCCCTTCGAGGGTGCCGGGGGACCGGTGCACAGCGACCGCAGCCCGACCACCTTCCACCAGCTGGCGATCGGCCGGGTCATGCGCATCGGCCGTGCCCTGGAGAACGAGCTCGTCGTCTCGGACCTCCAGGTCTCGCGCCTCCACGCCGAGTTCCACGCGACCCCCGACGGCCGCTTCGAGATCCGCGACCTCGGCTCGCACAACGGCACGTACGTCAACGGCCAGCAGCTCCAGAAGTCCGGTTCCGCGTTCCTCGGGCCGAACGACATCGTCGGCGTCGGCCACTCCACCTTCCGGCTGGTCGGCGACCGGCTGGAGGAGTTCGTCGACACCGGTGAGGTCTCCTTCTCCGCCCGCCACCTCACGGTGACGGTCGACGGCGGCAAGCAGATCCTCAAGGACGTCTCCTTCGGGGTCCCCGAGAAGTCGCTGGTCGCGGTGATCGGGCCGTCCGGCTCCGGCAAGTCCACCCTGCTCAAGGCGCTCACCGGCTACCGGCCCGCCGACCAGGGCGACGTCCTCTACGACAACCGTGACCTCTACAAGCAGTTCGCCGAGCTGCGCCAGCGCATCGGGCTCGTCCCGCAGGACGACATCCTGCACAAGGAGCTCTCGGTCACCAAGGCCCTGAAGTACGCGGCCAAGCTCCGCTTCCCCGCCGACACCACCGAGGCCGAGCGCCAGGCCCGCATCCACGAGGTCCTCGTCGAGCTGAAGCTCGACATCCACAAGGACAAGCTGGTCACCTCCCTCTCCGGCGGTCAGCGCAAGCGCGTCTCGGTCGCCCTGGAGCTGCTGACCAAGCCGTCGCTGCTCTTCCTGGACGAGCCGACCTCGGGCCTCGACCCGGGCATGGACCGCGACGTGATGCAGCTGCTGCGCGGCCTCGCCGACGACGGCCGTACGGTCCTCGTCGTCACCCACTCCGTCGCCGAGCTGGCGATCTGCGACAAGCTGATCGTCATGGCACCCGGCGGTGCGGTGGCGTACTTCGGGCCGCCGGAGGAAGCGCTCAACTTCTTCGGCTACGACACCTGGGCCGACGTCTTCTCCGCCTTCGAGAACTACCGCGACTACGACTGGGCGGGCCGCTGGCGGGGCTCGCAGCACTACCAGATGTACGCCGCCGACATCGACGCCGTCGCCGCGCAGCCCGTGAACACGGCACCCCCGCAGCAGCTGCGCCCGCCCAAGCCTCAGGGCTGGGCGACACAGCTGTGGACCCTGATCCGCCGGTACGTCTCGGTCCTGGCGTCCGACAAGTTTTTCCTGTGCCTGATGGTCATGATGCCCGTAGTCCTGGGCGCCCTCGCCATGGTCATCCCGGCCAAGCTCGGCCTGGTCGCCCCCGCCGGCCCCCAGAAGTACAACGGCAAGGCCGGTTCGATCGTGCTGGTCCTCGCGGTCGGCATAAGCCTCGCCGGTGCGGCGAACTCCGTGCGAGAACTGATCAAGGAACGCATCATCTACGAACGGGAACGGGCCACCGGCCTCTCCCGGTCGGCGTACCTGATGTCCAAGGTCATCGTCCTCGGCGTGATCACGATGCTGCAGGGCGTCATCATCTGCGCCATCGGTCTCCACGGCCGGCAGCTGCCGGAGGAAGGGCTCGTCATGCCGCCGGCCGTCGAGATCTGTGTCTCGATCATGGCGCTCGGCTTCGCCTCGGTGATGGTCGGCCTGGTCATCTCCTCGCTGGTGAAGACCGCCGAGAAGACCATGCCGCTGCTCGTCATGTTCGCGATCGTGCAGGTCGTCTTCGCCGGGGTGCTCTTCCAGATCTTCGACTCTCCCGGCCTGGAACAGCTCGCCTGGCTGGCGCCGTCGCGCTGGGGCGTGTCCGCGGCGGGCGCCACGCTCGACCTCTCCCGTCTCATGCCACCGTGGGACGCTGAGAACCCCACCGACCTGGACCCGCTCTGGGAGCACTCGGCGGGCGTGTGGGCCACCGACCTCGCGGTGCTGGTGGCGTTCGGTGCCGTCTGCGGCTTCGTGGTCGCCCGGCTGCTGCGCCGCCACGAGCCCGAGGTCATGCGCAAGTAGGGGACGGCCTCGCGCTCCCGGCCGTGCCCGGGTACGCGGACGCGCCGGAGGGCGGCACCCCACTCGGGGTGCCGCCCTCCGGCGGTTTCAGCCGTGCTCAGACCTTGGGCCCGCGGTCCTGCCGCGAGGAGCCGGTCAGTACGCGCTGTCGACGTTGTCGATCGAGCCGTACTTGTCGGCCGCGTAGTTGGCCGAGGCGGTGATGTTGGCGACCGGGTCGTACTGGCTGTGGACCGTGCCCGCGACGTGGTAGTAGTCGAAGGTCGGCTTGATGATCTGGAGCAGACCGATCGACGGGACGCCGTTCCGGGCGTTGATGTCCCAGTCGTTGATGGCGCGCGGGTTACCGCTGGACTCGCGGATGATGTTGCGGTGCAGCCCCTCGTACGTACCGGGGATGCCCTTCTCCTTCATGATCGCGAGGGACTCGCGGATCCAGCCGTCCAGGTTCTCGGCGTAGACCGGCTTCCGCTCGGCGGAGCGGCTGGCGGACTCGTTGGACGAGCGCTGCGCGGCGTCGGACTTGGCCTTGGCCTTCGCCGCGTCGGCGGCCTTCACCTTCGCCGCGGCCTCGGCACGCTCCAGCGCCTTCGCGTCGGTCAGCGCCTTCGCGTCGGCGACGGCCTTGGTGCGGGCGGCCTCGTCCTTCGCCTTGACGGCGTCGGCGGCCTTCACCAGCTTCGCGGCGGTCGAGTTCTGCTCGATCACGCTGTCCTGCACGGCCTTGGCCTGAGCCGAGTCGGCTGCCGACGCGAAGACGACCGGGGACGACGCCACGGAGGCGTTGGTGCTCTCGGCCTGGGCGCTGCTGGGAACCAGCGAGAACGTCAGGGCGGCAACACCCAGCGCGGAGACGCCGGCGACGGACAGCTTCTGCGTCTTGTTCAGACGACGGGTTCGGTCAAATATGCGGGACGCGGACATGCAGACGTACCTCTTCGAATCGTTGGAACCCCTCGCGGGGCGCCAGGACGGAGAGTGGCGGTGCGCCTCTCTGTCAGGTGGAAATGCAATTCTTAGCGACCGCAAAATGCCCTGGCAAAGGTGTGACGTACGAAGCCGTCTAGTGGATCAGAGTCTTATGTCCGTTTCGTCGAGGCCCGTCATGACGGGTTAAATCACCCTTATTCATCCACTAACGGGCTTCGTACGTGACGTGAGTCCTATGCGTGGGCTCACATGGCCGGGCCGCCGGTCTCACTGCGCGTTGCAAGAGCAACTCGCAGTGTCAGCGGTTTTCCCGACGTTGGGGAACGAGGTCCCGGAGCCGGACGGCGGCGGGCGCACACCCTCGGCGGGCCCGGCCGCGCGGGGGCCCCGGGACCTACGCCCGAAGGCCCGGTCGGCGCCGTCCACAGGCCGATACGGGTCCCGTGCGCCGCCGGTACCGTGAGGCGTATGAGCCACCTCCGACCGTCGGGTCTCGCCGCAGTGAGCGCCGCGCTGCTCGAGATGAACCGGCAGCTGGACATGCGCGACGTCCTGAAGACGATCGTCGCCTCCGCCCGCGAGCTGCTGGACGCCGAGTACGCGGCGCTGGGCGTCCCCGACGACCACGGGGGCTTCGCCCAGTTCGTCGTCGACGGCGTCAGCGACGAACAGTGGAAGGCGATCGGCCCGCTGCCCCGGCAGCACGGCATCCTCGCCGCGATGCTCCACGAGGCGAAGCCCGAGCGGCTCAGCGACGTCCGCAAGGACCCCCGCTTCGGCGGCTGGCCCGACGCCCACCCCGACATGTCCGACTTCCTCGGCCTCCCCATCCAGGACGGCGACGAGACCATCGGCGCGCTCTACCTGGCCAACAAGAGGTGCCCCAAACCCGAGGGGAGCTGCGGCTTCACCGCCGAGGACGAGGAACTCCTCTCGATCCTCGCCCAGCACGCCGCCATCGCCCTCACCAACGCCCGCCTCTACGAGCGCAGCCGCGAGCTCACCATCGCCGAGGAGCGCTCCCGCCTCGCCCACGAGCTGCACGACGCCGTCAGCCAGAAGCTCTTCTCCCTGCGGCTGACCGCCCAGGCCGCCGCCGCCCTGGTCGACCGCGACCCCGCGCGCGCCAAGGGCGAGCTCCAGCAGGTCGCCGCCCTCGCCGCCGAGGCCGTGGACGAACTCCGCGCCGCCGTCGTCGAGCTCCGCCCCGCCGCACTCGACGAGGACGGCCTCGTCGCCACCCTCCGTACCCAGGTCCAGGTCCTCGACCGGGCGCAGAGCGCGCGGGTCACCTTCGAGAGCCACGGCGTACGGGCGCTGCCCGCGGCCCAGGAGGAGGCGCTGCTGCGCGTCGCGCAGGAGTCCCTGCACAACGCGCTGCGCCACTCCGGCGGCGCCCGCGTCACCGTCGCCCTGACCCGGCGCGGCGCGGGCACCGTGCTGCGGATCACCGACGACGGCCAGGGGTTCGACCCCACGGCGGTCCGCCAGGCGGGCCGGCACCTGGGCCTCGTCTCGATGAGCCACCGCGCGCACAGCGTCGGCGGCACCCTCAGCGTGGAATCGGCGCCCGGAAGGGGCGCCACGATCGAGATGGAGGTCCCCGGTGGCTGACAAGACCATCCGCGTCCTGCTGGTCGACGACCACCAGGTCGTCCGGCGCGGGCTGCGCACCTTCCTTGAGGTGCAGGACGACATAGAGGTCGTCGGAGAGGCATCCGACGGCGCCGAGGGCGTCGCCCAGGCCGAGGCGCTCCACCCCGACGTGGTGCTGATGGACATCAAGATGCCCGGCACGGACGGCATCGAGGCGCTGCGCAAGCTCCGCGAGCTGGCCAACCCCGCGCGGGTCCTCGTCGTCACCAGCTTCACCGAGCAGCGGACCGTCGTCCCCGCCCTGCGCGCCGGAGCCTCCGGGTACGTCTACAAGGACGTCGACCCCGACGCCCTGGCCGGCGCCATCCGCTCCGTCCACGCGGGCCACGTCCTGCTCCAGCCCGAGGTGGCCGGAGCGCTCCTCGCCCAGGAGGACGGCGGCGGCGGTACGGGCCGGGGCACCACCCTCACCGAGCGGGAGCGCGAGGTGCTCGGGCTCATCGCGGACGGCCGGTCCAACCGTGAGATCGCCCGGGCGCTGGTGCTGTCCGAGAAGACCGTCAAGACCCACGTCTCGAACATCCTGATGAAGCTGGACCTGGCCGACCGCACCCAGGCCGCCCTCTGGGCCGTACGCCACGGAATGGCGGGCTGACCCGGGGCCGCGGCCGGCCCGGGGCCCGCGGCCGGCCCGGGGCGGTGGACCGCCCGTGATGGCGGGCCACCCCGGAGCCCTCAGGCAGGAGAGCGCCTACGCCGGGCCACCCCGGAGCGGCCGGGCGGGAGCTCCTACCGCCGTCCCCGCTCGCCCTCCTCCACGTACGCGTTGTACGCGGCCACCTGCGCCCTGCGCGCCACCCGCTCCACCGGACGCAGCGCCTCGCCCCGGGCCGCGATCTCGGAAGCGCTCACCGCGCCGCCGTGCCCGTTCTCGTACGCCAGCGTGATCAGCAGCCCCACCCGCCGGGCCAGCTCCAGCACGCGTACCGCCCGCGGCGGGTACCCCGGGGCCAGCACCTCGCGCCCGCGCTCCGCCCGCGCCCGGTAGGCGTCGACGGCCGCCTCGGCCACCGGCCCGGAGCCCGCCACGTCCAGCCGCGACAGCAGCGCCGTCGCGTCCCGCAGCGCCTCCGCGAGTTCCCGCTCCGCCTCGCCCAGCGACGGCACGTCCGCCGGCGGGGCCTCCCGCACGGGTGTGACCCGCCACACCACCTCGACGTGGAGATCACCGGGCGGCCCGGCCTCGGTCACCTCCGGAACCAGCCCGTACGCCGCCCCGGAGGCGACGACCGCCTCCCCGGTCTCCAGCGCCCGGGCGTTGAACTCCGGCGGACCGCTCAGCCCCAGCGGATGCCCCGGGGCCGGCAGCGCCACCCGGTAACCCGTCACCCCCAGCCCCCGCAGCCGCCCCAGCGCCAGCGTGAGCCCCACGGGCCCCGCCTCACCGGGCAGTCCCTCGACGCGGTGCACCGCGTCCTCTCCGACGATCGCGTCCGCCGCGTCGTCCGGAGACACCAATCCGGCGAGCAGCGCGTTTCCCCAGGCTGCCAGCAGCCCTGAGCGTGGTTCCGAAAGCATGGGAACAGCCTAAGAGCTGCCGCACGCTCCCCGGCGGGAACGGACCTCGCGGCCGGAGCGCTCCCGGGGTGGCGTAAGTTTTGCGTGGGAGCTGTGCCCTCCGGCACGCGACGATCTCGACACTGCATGGGGAGACAACGCGCTCATGAGCGATGTACTGGAGCTGGTGGACGTATCCGTGGTCCGCGACGGACGCGCTCTGGTGGAAGACGTCTCCTGGTCGGTCAAGGAGGGGGAGCGCTGGGTCATCCTCGGCCCGAACGGCGCCGGCAAGACGACGCTGCTCAACATCGCCTCCAGCTACCTCTTCCCGTCCACCGGAACCGCCAGGGTCCTCGGTGAGCAGCTCGGCGGCGTCGGCACCGACGTCTTCGAGCTCCGCCCGCGCATCGGCATCGCCGGCGCCGCCATGGCGGAGAAGCTCCCCAAGCGCCTCACCGTCCTGCAGGCGGTGCTCACCGCCGCGTACGGCATGACGGCGACCTGGCACGAGGACTACGAGGACGTCGACGAGCAGCGCGCCCGCGCCTTCCTCGACCGGCTCGGCATGAACGACTACCTCGACCGCAAGTTCGGGACCCTCTCCGAGGGCGAGCGCAAGCGCACCCTGATCGCCCGCGCGATGATGACCGACCCCGAGCTGCTCCTGCTCGACGAGCCCGCCGCCGGACTCGACCTCGGCGGACGCGAGGACCTGGTGCGCCGCCTCGGCCGCCTGGCCCGTGACCCGTACGCCCCCTCCATGATCATGGTGACCCACCACGTCGAGGAGATCGCGCCGGGATTCACCCACGTCCTGATGATCCGCCAGGGCAAGGTGCTCGCCGCCGGCCCCATGGAGACCGAGCTCACCTCGCGCAACCTCTCCCGCTGCTTCGGCCTGCCGCTCGTCGTCGAGCACCAGGGCGACCGCTACACCGCGCGCGGACTGCCGCTGTCGTAGGCGGACCACCCCTGTCCCAGGCGGTGTCCGGCCTCGATCCGCCGGACACCGCCTGAGTGGTGTCCGGCCCCGTATCCGTCGGACACCCGTATCCGTCGGACACCCGTGGCCGGATCCCGCCCCACAGGGCCCCTGTCCCTGGGGCACACGCGGTCCTACCATGACGACATGGACGCGTGGGTGTGGTGGCTGATCGCGGCGGTGGGGCTGGGCATTCCCCTGGTCCTCACCGCCATGCCGGAGTTCGGGATGTTCGCGGTCGGCGCCGTCGCGGGGGCGATCGTCGCCGCCCTCGGCGGCGGCATCGTGGCCCAAGTGCTGGTGTTCGTCGTCGTCTCCGTCGCGCTGGTCGCCGTGGTGCGCGTGGTCGCCGCGCGCCATCGGGGCGACGGCCCCCAATTCTCCTCCGGGATCGACGCGTTGAAGGGCCGCCGGGCCGTCGTGCTCGAACGCGTCGACGGCGACGGCGGGCGCATCAAGCTGGCGGGCGAGGTCTGGTCCGCCCGCGCCCTCGACGACACCCAGAGCTTCGAGCCGGGCCAACAGGTCGACGTCGTCGAGATCGACGGGGCCACCGCCGTCGTCATGTGACCGAACCGGCCGCGCGGCAGGGCGAGTTCTGCGACACTCGAAGTCGATCATGTCGGCTCGCCCGGTCCGTCACAGTGAGAGCGCGACCCGATCACCAGGATCCGTCGGCTATCGAAGGGCTTGAGGCACACGATGCAACCGGTCATCATCGTCCTGATCATTTTGGTGGTGCTCGTCTTCATCGCCCTGATCAAGACGATCCAGATCATTCCGCAGGCCAGCGCCGCCATCGTCGAGCGCTTCGGGCGCTACACCCGCACGCTCAACGCGGGGCTGAACATCGTCGTCCCGTTCATCGACTCCATCCGCAACCGCATCGACCTCCGCGAGCAGGTCGTGCCCTTCCCGCCGCAGCCGGTGATCACCCAGGACAACCTGGTCGTCAACATCGACACGGTCATCTACTACCAGGTGACGGACGCCCGCGCCGCGACGTACGAAGTCGCCAGCTACATCCAGGCGATCGAGCAGCTCACCGTCACCACCCTCCGCAACATCATCGGCGGCATGGACCTGGAGCGGACCCTGACCTCCCGCGAGGAGATCAACGCGGCCCTGCGCGGCGTCCTGGACGAGGCCACCGGCAAGTGGGGCATCCGCGTCAACCGCGTGGAGCTCAAGGCCATCGAACCGCCCACCTCCATCCAGGACTCGATGGAGAAGCAGATGCGCGCCGACCGCGACAAGCGCGCCGCGATCCTCACCGCCGAAGGCATCCGGCAGTCCCAGATCCTCACCGCCGAGGGCGAGAAGCAGTCCTCGATCCTGCGCGCCGAAGGTGACGCCAAGGCCGCCGCCCTGCGCGCCGAGGGCGAGGCCCAGGCCATCCGGACCGTCTTCGAGTCCATCCACGCCGGGGACCCGGACCAGAAGCTCCTCTCGTACCAGTACCTCCAGATGCTGCCGAAGATCGCCGAGGGCGACGCCAACAAGCTCTGGATCGTGCCCAGCGAGATCGGTGACGCCCTCAAGGGCCTCAGCGGCGCCTTCGGCAACCTCGGCGGCGGCGTACCGGGCTTCGACACCGGCGGCTCCCGCCCGAGCAAGGAGCGCCGCGAGGAGCCCCCGGTCGACTGACCCCGCCCTCCGGCGCACACGGCGCCTCCGGCGCACACGGCCCGGTGGCCCGGCCGGACGGCGGAACCCCCTTCGCGGGGCCCCCGTCCGACCCGCCCCGGGCCTTCGTGCATGATCGGTGCGGCACCCCGACCTTCATGGCGGGGATGCGTCAACGCTCACCGAAGGAGTGGCATGTCCCTCTGGGAAATGCTCGCCGTCCTCGCCGCCGGCACCGCCGCGGGAACGATCAACACCATTGTCGGATCAGGCACGTTGATCACCTTCCCCGTACTGCTCGCCGTCGGCCTGCCGCCGGTCACCGCCACCGTCTCCAACGCCCTCGGCCTCGTACCCGGCTCCGTCAGCGGGGCGATCGGCTACCGCGAGGAGCTCAAGGGCCAACGCCCACGCGTCATCAGGCTGGGCGTCAGCTGCCTGATCGGCGGACTCGCCGGCGCCACCCTCCTGCTGGCCCTGCCCTCCACCGCGTTCGAGACCATCGTCCCGGTCCTGGTCACCCTCGCCCTGGTGCTGATCGTGCTCCAGCCCCGCATCAGCAAGGCCGTACAGCGCCGCCGTGAACGCTCCGGCGCCCCCGCCCACCCCGAGGGCGGCCCGCTGCTCGCCGTCGGCCTCGTCCTCGCCAGCGTCTACGGCGGCTACTTCACGGCCGCCCAGGGGATCATCTACCTCTCCCTGATGAGCATGCTGATCGACGACACCATGCAGCGCCTCAACGCCGTCAAGAACGTCCTGGCCGCCGTCGTCAACAGCGTCGCCGCGCTCTTCTTCCTCTTCGTCGCCGACTTCGACTGGACCGCCGTCCTGCTCATCGCGGTCGGCTCCACCCTCGGCGGCCAGATCGGCGCCCGGGTCGGCCGCCGCCTCAGCCCCACCGTGCTGCGATGCCTCGTCGTGGCGGTGGGAATCTGCGCCCTCGTCCAACTGCTGCTCCGCTGACGCGCGGAAGCCCGCCTCCCCCATGGAGACGGGCTTCCGGTACGCCATCGGGCGTACGGCGATCGGACTCGGGCGGCCCCAGGACCTGCGCGGCGGCCCCAGGACCTCGTGGCGCACGCGCGACTCCCGCGGTCAGGCCGCGGTACGGTCCCGGTCCAGCCAGTCCGGCAGCGAGGAACGGTCGGCCGACGCCATCGCCAGCAGCATCGCCTCGGCCGGCGAGGGGACGAACGGCTGGCGCAGCAACGGCATCTGGGCCTGCTCCGGCGTCCGGGCCGCCTTGCGGTGGTTGTCCTCCGCGCAGGACGCCACCGTGTTCAGCCAGGTGTCCTGACCGCCCTGCGCCCGCGGCACCACGTGGTCCACGGTGGACGCCCGCCGCCCGCAGTACGCGCAACGGTGCTGGTCACGTATGAGGACTCCCCGTCTCGACCACGGCGCCTGTCTTCGGAACGGCACGCGTACGTACCTGCAGAGCCTGATCACGCGGGGCACCGGGATGTCGACGGCGGCACCACGCATCCGAAGGCCGGGATCCGCCTGCTCGACGACCGCCTTGTCCGTCAGGACGAGGACCACCGCGCGGTTGAGGGTCACCGTCGACAGCGGCTCGAAGCTCGCGTTGAGAACCAACGTGTCACGCATCCTGCCCGCCTCCCCTTGTGCCGCCCGCCCCCCGGCGGGCCCGGACCAACTCTGGCCGGACGGGCCGTGCGGGACAACGCAATAAAAAGTGCCCTGCCCAGATCTCTCCAAGACCGGGGCAGGGCAAACGGGAGAAGAACGCTCAGCTTTCGGGGGCGGCGTACTCACCGATCAGCTGTGCGCGGCCCAGCGTGTGGAAACGCAGGTTGAATCCGACCGCGGCCGGGGACGTGTCGCTGTCCGGCCCGAGCTTCTCCGTGTCCACGGCGTACACCGTGAAGACGTAGCGGTGGTTATCACCGGCCGGAGGAGCCGCACCGCCGAAGTCCTTCGACCCGTAGTCGTTGCGCGCCTGCACGGCTCCCTCGGGCAGCCCGGCGAAAGCACCGCTGCCCGCACCGGCCGGCAGTTCGGTGACCGAGGCCGGGATGTCGAACAGAACCCAGTGCCAGAAACCGCTGCCGGTGGGGGCGTCCGGGTCGAAGCACGTCACGGCGAAGCTTTTCGTGCCGGCCGGGAATCCCTCCCAGCGCAGCTGCGGGGAGGTGTTGCCCTCCGCGTACACCTGCGCGTCCGCCAGCACGGCACCCGGCGCGATGTCGTCGCTCACCACGGTGAACGCGGGCACCTCGGGGTGGAAGTCGTGCGGGAGCGGGGCCTTCTTCGCTGCGGTCACATCAGCACCTTTCCTTCGGTACGGTCCCGGCGGGGCGCTCCCCACCGGGACCTGGACGTCTCCCACGGATCATGCCGGACGCCCGTCCGGGCCCCGGCACGACCCGGCGGACGACGGTCCGGGAGGAGGTGTCACAGCCAGTTGCGCTGACCGCCCACCTGGGCCAGCCACTGGTTGAGGTAGGCCGCCCAGTCGGTCTGGTGGAAGTCGTTCAGACCGACACGGAAGGAGCGGTACGAGTCGCTGCCCTCGCTGAACAGCCCCGCCTTCTTGTCCATCTCCAGGACGACGTCCATCTCGCGGTCGTCCGCGACGAAGGACAGCTCGACCTGGTTCAGACCGCGGTACTGCTGCGGCGGTACGAACTCGATCTCCTGGTAGAACGGCAGCTGCTGGCGCGTCCCGCGGATGTGGCCGCGCTCCATGTCCGCGCTGCGGAAACGGAAGCCGAGCTGCCCGAAGGCGTCCAGGATCACCTGCTGGGCGGGGAGCGGGTGGACGTTGATCGGGTCCAGGTCACCGGAGTCCAGCGCGCGGGCGATGTCCAGCTCCGTCGTCACCCCGATGTTCATGCCGTGCAGGCTCTGCCCCGCGAACGTGGTGATGGGCGTCTCCCACGGGATCTCCAGCCCGAACGGCACCACGTGGACCGCACCGGCCTGTACCTCGAACGCCCCGCCGAGCCGCAGCTTGGTGAACTCGATGTCCTGCTTGAGCTCCTGGTCGTTCCCTTCCACCTCGACCCGCGCCTGCAGACCGACCGAGAGGCCCTGGATCTGCTGGGCGACGGACCCACCCTGGACCCGCACCTCGCCCTGGACGACGCCACCGGGGACGACGTTGAGCTCGATGAGCTCCGTCTCCACCGACGCGCCGCCGGCGCCCATGCTCGCGAGGAGCCGCTTGAAGCCCATGGTTTTCTCCTTACAGGTGTCTGACCCCTACATACGCGCCCTGACCGTAGCCGGTTCCCCCCACCGTTCGGCCAGTACCCTCGGTCGCCATGAACGACGCCACGACGGATCTCCCGGACCGCGCGCCGCTGACGCGGGACTTCTTCGACCGCGACGTCCTGGACGTCGCCCCGGACCTGCTCGGCCGCACGCTGGTACGGCGCACCGCCGAGGGACCCATCGAGCTGCGTCTGACCGAGGTGGAGGCGTACGCGGGCGAGATCGATCCCGGTTCGCACGCCTTCCGCGGCAGAACGGCCCGCAACGGCGTGATGTACGGCCCGCCGGGCCACGCGTACGTCTACTTCACGTACGGGATGTGGCACTGCCTGAACCTGGTGTGCGGCCCGGAGGGGTGGGCGAGCGGAGTGCTGCTGCGGGCCGGTGAGATCCGTACCGGTGCCGATCTGGCCCGTCCCCGTCGACTTTCGGCCCGGCACGACCGAGAACTCGCCAAAGGCCCGGCCCGTCTGGCGACCGCTCTCTCGGTCGACCGGGCGCTCGACGGAAGCGACGTCGTCGCCGGCCCGCCGGAGCCGATGTCCGTCCTGTACGGCACCCCGCCAGCGCGTGACCAGGTGCGGAGCGGCCCGCGTACCGGCGTGGGCGGCGACGGCGCCCATCAGCCCTGGCGCTTCTGGATCGACGGCGACCCGACCGTGAGCCCCTACCGGGCCCACACCCCGCGGCGCCGCCGGACTTGACGCGGCCTCGGGCAGTCCCTAATGTAGTCCGAGCCGCTTTACACGGGTGCAGTTGTCGGACCGGTCCTCCGGACCACACCGACTGGCCTCGATGCGGCCAACCACTACCTTCGATCCGCCCTGACGGGTGCGAATTCGGCATGTCCGAATTTCGCTTCGAACGCTCGATTATGAGTCGTCGCGGAAATGGACTACGGTAGCGGCATCGCCAAAAGGAAGCCGAAAGGCAGACATGAGGCAAAGGCCCCCGACAGGCCGCCGGAGTCAAACTCGGACCGGAAACGGAACGAAAGAGAGTCTGGTAAGGTCGGACTCGCCGGAAAGGGAAACGCGAAAGCGAAGAACTGGAAAGCGAAAACCGCTTGACCCGCTTCGACCGGGAATCGGACAGATAAGAGTCTGATAGAGTCGGAAACGCAAGAACGAAGGGAAGCGCCCGGAGGGCCCCGGTGAAACGGGACCGAAGGAAGCGTCCGTTCCTTGAGAACTCAACAGCGTGCCAAAAGTCAACGCCAGATATGTTGATACCCCGGCCTGCTTCGGCAGGTTGGTGGTTCCTTTGAAAAGTCCTACCGGTGCTTAACCGCCTGGTGGGCAACAACAGCGAGGACGCTGTGAACGACCGGTCATATTCCGACCTGGTCGTTCCGCTCTCGTGTTGTGATCCCGATTACGGGAAAACATTCACGGAGAGTTTGATCCTGGCTCAGGACGAACGCTGGCGGCGTGCTTAACACATGCAAGTCGAACGATGAAGCCTTTCGGGGTGGATTAGTGGCGAACGGGTGAGTAACACGTGGGCAATCTGCCCTTCACTCTGGGACAAGCCCTGGAAACGGGGTCTAATACCGGATAACACTCTGTCCCGCATGGGACGGGGTTAAAAGCTCCGGCGGTGAAGGATGAGCCCGCGGCCTATCAGCTTGTTGGTGGGGTAATGGCCTACCAAGGCGACGACGGGTAGCCGGCCTGAGAGGGCGACCGGCCACACTGGGACTGAGACACGGCCCAGACTCCTACGGGAGGCAGCAGTGGGGAATATTGCACAATGGGCGAAAGCCTGATGCAGCGACGCCGCGTGAGGGATGACGGCCTTCGGGTTGTAAACCTCTTTCAGCAGGGAAGAAGCGAAAGTGACGGTACCTGCAGAAGAAGCGCCGGCTAACTACGTGCCAGCAGCCGCGGTAATACGTAGGGCGCAAGCGTTGTCCGGAATTATTGGGCGTAAAGAGCTCGTAGGCGGCTTGTCACGTCGGATGTGAAAGCCCGGGGCTTAACCCCGGGTCTGCATTCGATACGGGCTAGCTAGAGTGTGGTAGGGGAGATCGGAATTCCTGGTGTAGCGGTGAAATGCGCAGATATCAGGAGGAACACCGGTGGCGAAGGCGGATCTCTGGGCCATTACTGACGCTGAGGAGCGAAAGCGTGGGGAGCGAACAGGATTAGATACCCTGGTAGTCCACGCCGTAAACGTTGGGAACTAGGTGTTGGCGACATTCCACGTCGTCGGTGCCGCAGCTAACGCATTAAGTTCCCCGCCTGGGGAGTACGGCCGCAAGGCTAAAACTCAAAGGAATTGACGGGGGCCCGCACAAGCAGCGGAGCATGTGGCTTAATTCGACGCAACGCGAAGAACCTTACCAAGGCTTGACATATACCGGAAAGTGCCAGAGATGGTGCCCCCCTTGTGGTCGGTATACAGGTGGTGCATGGCTGTCGTCAGCTCGTGTCGTGAGATGTTGGGTTAAGTCCCGCAACGAGCGCAACCCTTGTTCTGTGTTGCCAGCATGCCCTTCGGGGTGATGGGGACTCACAGGAGACTGCCGGGGTCAACTCGGAGGAAGGTGGGGACGACGTCAAGTCATCATGCCCCTTATGTCTTGGGCTGCACACGTGCTACAATGGCCGGTACAATGAGCTGCGATGCCGCGAGGCGGAGCGAATCTCAAAAAGCCGGTCTCAGTTCGGATTGGGGTCTGCAACTCGACCCCATGAAGTCGGAGTTGCTAGTAATCGCAGATCAGCATTGCTGCGGTGAATACGTTCCCGGGCCTTGTACACACCGCCCGTCACGTCACGAAAGTCGGTAACACCCGAAGCCGGTGGCCCAACCCCTTGTGGGAGGGAGCTGTCGAAGGTGGGACTGGCGATTGGGACGAAGTCGTAACAAGGTAGCCGTACCGGAAGGTGCGGCTGGATCACCTCCTTTCTAAGGAGCATTTCTTACCAGGCTTCGGTTTGGTCAGAGGCCAGTACATCGGCGAATGTTCGATGCTGGTTGCTCATGGGTGGAACGTTGACTATTCAGTACCTGGTGGTTCTGCCGGGTCGTGAGTACTGCTCTTCGGAGCGTGGAAAACGATCGGGTCGAATTCCGGGGGCTGGGCACGCTGTTGGGTGTCTGAAGGTATGGCCGTAAGGCTGCCTTCGACGCCGGCCCCAGTGCACTCGACCTTCACGGTCGGGGTGATGGGTGGCTGGTCGTTGCTTGAGAACTGCACAGTGGACGCGAGCATCTGTGGCCAAGTTTTTAAGGGCGCACGGTGGATGCCTTGGCACCAGGAACCGATGAAGGACGTGGGAGGCCACGATAGTCCCCGGGGAGCTGTCAACCTAGCTTTGATCCGGGGGTTTCCGAATGGGGAAACCCGGCAGTCGTCATGGGCTGTCACCCGCTGCTGAACACATAGGCAGTGTGGAGGGAACGAGGGGAAGTGAAACATCTCAGTACCCTCAGGAAGAGAAAACAACCGTGATTCCGGGAGTAGTGGCGAGCGAAACTGGATCAGGCCAAACCGTATGTGTGTGATACCCGGCAGGGGTTGCGCATGCGGGGTTGTGGGATCTCTCTTTTACGGTCTGCCGGCTGTGAGACGAGTCAGAAACCGTTGATGTAGGCGAAGGACATGCGAAAGGTCCGGCGTAGAGGGTAAGACCCCCGTAGCTGAAACATTAACGGCTCGTTTGAGAGACACCCAAGTAGCACGGGGCCCGAGAAATCCCGTGTGAATCTGGCGGGACCACCCGCTAAGCCTAAATATTCCCTGGTGACCGATAGCGGATAGTACCGTGAGGGAATGGTGAAAAGTACCGCGGGAGCGGAGTGAAATAGTACCTGAAACCGTGTGCCTACAAGCCGTGGGAGCGTCGCTGTGTGTGCTTGCACATGCAGTCGTGACTGCGTGCCTTTTGAAGAATGAGCCTGCGAGTTAGCGGTGTGTAGCGAGGTTAACCCGTGTGGGGAAGCCGTAGCGAAAGCGAGTCCGAATAGGGCGATTGAGTTGCACGCTCTAGACCCGAAGCGGAGTGATCTAGCCATGGGCAGGTTGAAGCGGAGGTAAGACTTCGTGGAGGACCGAACCCACCAGGGTTGAAAACCTGGGGGATGACCTGTGGTTAGGGGTGAAAGGCCAATCAAACTCCGTGATAGCTGGTTCTCCCCGAAATGCATTTAGGTGCAGCGTCGTGTGTTTCTTGCCGGAGGTAGAGCACTGGATAGGCGATGGGCCCTACCGGGTTACTGACCTTAGCCAAACTCCGAATGCCGGTAAGTGAGAGCACGGCAGTGAGACTGTGGGGGATAAGCTCCATGGTCGAGAGGGAAACAGCCCAGAGCATCGACTAAGGCCCCTAAGCGTACGCTAAGTGGGAAAGGATGTGGAGTCGCAGAGACAACCAGGAGGTTGGCTTAGAAGCAGCCACCCTTGAAAGAGTGCGTAATAGCTCACTGGTCAAGTGATTCCGCGCCGACAATGTAGCGGGGCTCAAGCGTACCGCCGAAGTCGTGTCATTCATACACATATCCCCAACGGGAGTATGGATGGGTAGGGGAGCGTCGTGTGCCGGGTGAAGCAGCCGCGGAAGCGAGTTGTGGACGGTTCACGAGTGAGAATGCAGGCATGAGTAGCGATACACACGTGAGAAACGTGTGCGCCGATTGACTAAGGGTTCCTGGGTCAAGCTGATCTGCCCAGGGTAAGTCGGGACCTAAGGCGAGGCCGACAGGCGTAGTCGATGGACAACCGGTTGATATTCCGGTACCCGCTTTGAAACGCCCAGTACTGAATCAGGCGATGCTAAGTCCGTGAAGCCGGCCCGATCTCTTCGGAGTTGAGGGTAGTGGTGGAGCCGATGAACCAGACTTGTAGTAGGTAAGCGATGGGGTGACGCAGGAAGGTAGTCCAGCCCGGGCGGTGGTTGTCCCGGGGTAAGGGTGTAGGACGCACGGTAGGCAAATCCGTCGTGCATATAGTCTGAGACCTGATGCCGAGCCGATTGTGGCGAAGTGGATGATCCTATGCTGTCGAGAAAAGCCTCTAGCGAGTTTCATGGCGGCCCGTACCCTAAACCGACTCAGGTGGTCAGGTAGAGAATACCGAGGCGTTCGGGTGAACTATGGTTAAGGAACTCGGCAAAATGCCCCCGTAACTTCGGGAGAAGGGGGGCCATCACTGGTGATTGGATTTACTCCATGAGCTGGGGGTGGCCGCAGAGACCAGCGAGAAGCGACTGTTTACTAAAAACACAGGTCCGTGCGAAGCCGTAAGGCGATGTATACGGACTGACGCCTGCCCGGTGCTGGAACGTTAAGGGGACCGGTTAGCTGACTTTCGGGTCGGCGAAGCTGAGAACTTAAGCGCCAGTAAACGGCGGTGGTAACTATAACCATCCTAAGGTAGCGAAATTCCTTGTCGGGTAAGTTCCGACCTGCACGAATGGCGTAACGACTTCTCGACTGTCTCAACCATAGGCCCGGTGAAATTGCATTACGAGTAAAGATGCTCGTTTCGCGCAGCAGGACGGAAAGACCCCGGGACCTTTACTACAGTTTGATATTGGTGTTCGGTTCGGCTTGTGTAGGATAGGTGGGAGACTTTGAAGCGGCCACGCCAGTGGTTGTGGAGTCGCCGTTGAAATACCACTCTGGTCGTGCTGGATGTCTAACCTCGGTCCGTGATCCGGATCAGGGACAGTGTCTGATGGGTAGTTTAACTGGGGCGGTTGCCTCCTAAAGAGTAACGGAGGCGCCCAAAGGTTCCCTCAGCCTGGTTGGCAATCAGGTGTTGAGTGTAAGTGCACAAGGGAGCTTGACTGTGAGACCGACGGGTCGAGCAGGGACGAAAGTCGGGACTAGTGATCCGGCAGTGGCTTGTGGAAGCGCTGTCGCTCAACGGATAAAAGGTACCCCGGGGATAACAGGCTGATCTTCCCCAAGAGTCCATATCGACGGGATGGTTTGGCACCTCGATGTCGGCTCGTCGCATCCTGGGGCTGGAGTCGGTCCCAAGGGTTGGGCTGTTCGCCCATTAAAGCGGTACGCGAGCTGGGTTTAGAACGTCGTGAGACAGTTCGGTCCCTATCCGCTGTGCGCGTAGGAATATTGAGAAGGGCTGTCCCTAGTACGAGAGGACCGGGACGGACGAACCTCTGGTGTGCCAGTTGTCCTGCCAAGGGCATGGCTGGTTGGCTACGTTCGGAAAGGATAACCGCTGAAAGCATCTAAGCGGGAAGCCTGCTTCGAGATGAGTATTCCCACCCCCTTTGAGGGGTTAAGGCTCCCAGTAGACGACTGGGTTGATAGGCCAGATGTGGAAGCCCGGTAACGGGTGGAGCTGACTGGTACTAATAGGCCGAGGGCTTGTCCTCAGTTGCTCGCGTTCACTGTGTTGTTCCCGGGTTGCGAACAGTCGCTTCCGGTTGAACAGCTTCACTACTTAATTGAAAAGTGTGCTTGTTCGCTAGAACCCGATAGGGTTTCGGTGGTCATTGCGTTAGGGAAACGCCCGGTTACATTCCGAACCCGGAAGCTAAGCCTTTCAGCGCCGATGGTACTGCAGGGGGGACCCTGTGGGAGAGTAGGACGCCGCCGAACAATCTTTCAAGGACCCTTGGTCCCAGCGTTCACGCTGGGACCAAGGGTCCTTTTGTTTTCCCGAAGCGCGTCGTTAGGTCGGCTGCGCGAGAATGTTTGCAGTACCCAAAGACAGGAGTCGTACCCATGTCCACCAACTCTCCCGACGATCGTCCGGATCGCGAGCCGCGTCGCCGGGACGGTGGCGACAGGGCCGGCTTCCGCGGCGGTCGTGACGACCGCTCCGCCGCCCCGCGCCGTGACAATGACCGTGGCGGTTTCCGCCGTGATGACAACCGTGGTGGTTCCGGTTCCGGTGGCGGTTTCCGCCGTGATGACAACCGTGGTGGTTCCGGTTCCGGTGGCGGTTTCCGCCGTGATGACAACCGTGGTGGTTCCGGTGGCGGTTTCCGTCGTGATGACAACCGTGGTGGTTCCGGTGGCGGTTTCCGTCGTGATGACAACCGTGGTGGTTCCGGTTCCGGTGGCGGTTTCCGTCGCGACGACCGTGCGCCGCGCCGTGATGACGACCGTGGTGGGCGTCCGGGCGGTTTCGAGCGCCGTGACGACCGCCCCTCCGGCGGTGGTTTCCGCCGTGACGACCGTGCCCCGCGCCGTGACGACGACCGTGGCGGCTTCCGCCGTGACGACAACCGCGGTGGCTCCGGCTCCGGTGGCGGGTTCCGCCGCGACGACCGTGGTGGCTCGGGCTCCGGCGGTGGGTTCCGTCGCGACGACCGTGCGCCGCGCCGTGATGACGACCGTGGTGGGCGTCCGGGCGGTTTCGAGCGCCGTGACGACCGCCCCTCCGGCGGTGGTTTCCGCCGTGACGACCGTGCCCCGCGCCGTGACGACGACCGTGGCGGCTTCCGCCGTGACGACAACCGCGGTGGCTCCGGCTCCGGTGGCGGGTTCCGCCGCGACGACCGTGGTGGCTCGGGCTCCGGTGGCGGGTTCCGCCGCGACGACCGTGGTGGCTCGGGCTCCGGCGGTGGGTTCCGTCGCGACGACCGTGCGCCGCGCCGTGATGACGACCGTGGTGGGCGTCCGGGCGGTTTCGAGCGCCGTGACGACCGCCCCTCCGGCGGTGGTTTCCGCCGTGACGACCGTGCCCCGCGCCGTGACGACGACCGTGGCGGCTTCCGCCGTGACGACAACCGCGGTGGCTCCGGCTCCGGTGGCGGCTTCCGCCGTGACGACAACCGCGGTGGCTCCGGCTCCGGTGGTGGTTTCCGCCGCGATGACCGTGCCCCCCGCCGTGACGACGACCGCGGTGGCTTCCGCGGTCAGCGCGATGACCGCGCTCCTCGTCGCGATGACGACCGTGGTGGGCGTCCGGGCGGTTTCGAGCGCCGTGACGACCGCCCGCGCGGCCCGCGCCGCGACGACGACCGCCCCTCCGGTGGTGGTTTCCGCCGCGACGACAACCGTGGCGGCTCCGGCTCGGGTGGCGGTTTCCGCCGCGACGACCGTGCCCCCCGCCGTGACGACGACCGCAGCGCCCCCCGCCGTGACGACGACCGCGGTGGCTTCCGCCGTGACGACAACCGCGGCGGCTCCGGCTCCGGTGGCGGTTTCCGCCGTGACGACCGCGGCCCGCGCCGTGACGACGACCGTGGCGGCTACCGGGGTCGGGACGACCGCGGCGGCTACCAGGGCGATCGTGACCGCGAGCCCATCAAGCGGCTGCCCATCCCCGACGACGTCACGGGCTTCGAGATCGACAAGGAGGTCCGGCAGGAGCTCCTGAGCCTGCCGAAGACCCTCGCCGAGGACGTCGCGCGCAACCTCGTCATGGTCGCCCGGCTCATCGACGAGGACCCCGAGGAGGCGTACGGGTACTCCCGCGTCGCCCTCCGGCTCGCCTCGCGCGTCGCCGCCGTCCGTGAGGCGGCCGGCTTCGCCGCGTACGCCACGCAGAAGTACGGGGAGGCGCTGGCCGAGTTCCGTGCCGCCAAGCGGATGACCGGCTCCGTGGAGCTGTGGCCCGTCATGGCGGACTGCGAGCGCGGCCTCGGCCGCCCCGAGCGTGCCATGGCGATGGCGGGTGAGCCCGAGGTCCAGAAGCTGGACAAGGCCGGCCAGGTCGAGATGCGCCTGGTGGCCGCCGGTGCCCGCCGTGACATGGGGCAGATCGATGCCGCCATCGTCACCCTCCAGAGCCCCGAGCTGGCCTCCAACGCCGTTCACCCGTGGACCCCGCGCCTGCGCTACGCGTACGCCGACGCGCTCCTGGAGGCGGGCCGTGAGGACGAGGCCCGCGAGTGGTTCGCCAAGGCCATCGAGTCCGACAAGGACGGCGCGACCGACGCCTCCGACCGGCTCGCCGAGCTGGACGGAGTCGAGTTCGTGGACGCCCTGGACGGCGACGAGGAGGACGTTCCCGCCACGGTCCCGGCCGAGCAGCACGCGGCCCCCGCCGTTCAGGACACGGACATCGCGGTGGACATCGCCGACGACGACATCGAGGGTGACGACCGCGACGACGTCGACGACGAGGACGAGGACGACACCGACGAGCTGAACGCCTGGGCCGACCGCGCCGACGCGGCCGCCGAGACGACCCCGGTGGCTGAGCAGAGCACCGAGCAGCCCGGCGCCGACGGTCCGGCCAAGGCCTGACCCGGTACGCACCGCGCAGCCGGTAGCGGCGGCGGTCAGCAGGTAGCACGGAGAAGAAGGGCGGCACTCCTCGGGGGTGCCGCCCTTCTTCGTATCCGTATCCGCAGCGGGTCCGGGGGAGCCGTTCAGTCGGTGGAGGCGAGTCTCCGCATCACCAGGCCGGTGGCCGGTTTCGGGCCGAAGGACGTCGACTTGCGCGGCATGGTGACGCCCTGCCGGGCGAGGTCGCGGACGACGGACTCGCGTACCGGATGCATCAGGACGGCCGTACCGCCGGACCGTTCGGCCTGCTCGACCGCGGCCGCCGGGTCGTGGAGGTACGCGATCTCCTCGGCGGTGTCCGGGAGGCGCCAGACCCGGTCGAGCAGCGTCTCGTGCAGCACCGTCGCGTCCAGGGTGCGCCAGGCCTCGGGGCGGCCCGCTGGGACCGTACGGGCGAGCAGGGCGGGGTCCGCCCGGTCCAGGAGGCGGTACGTGCCGTCGCCCGCCAGCAGATAGGCGTTGCCCTCCTCGGACGCGGCGGCGAGCGCGCCGAGCGCCCGGGGCAGCGGGCCCGCCACCTCCCGCACCCGGAACCGGCCGCCGAGCGCGGCCAGGGCGTCGGCGGGGGCGAGCCGGCGGAGCACCCGGTGGATCGCGCGTACCTGGAGCGGGTAGCGGGCGGTGTCGACCAGGAGGACCAGGCCGAAGTCCCACGGCCCGGGGGAGCTCTGCTCCTGCTGGAGCCGCAGATAGGTGGCCCACCGGTGGTGGCCGTCCGCGATGAGGGCCTGGCGGGGCAGGAGATCGGCGGCGGCCTCGGCCTGCTCCGCCGGATCGGTGACGGCCCACAGCCGGTGCCGCAGCCCGTTCTCCGTCGTGGTGGTGAGCAGCGGGGGCCGCCGGGCCGCCCGCTCGACGACCGCCGCCGCGCCGGACTCCGTACCGTCACCCGGATAGGTGAGGAGCAGCGGTTCGAGGTGGGCGCCGGTGGCGCGCATCAGGGCGGCCCGGTCCGCCACGACGTGGTCCATCACCTCCTCGTGCGGGAGGACGACCCGGTCGGTGGCGGGGGAGAGCGCCAGGGTGCCGATCAGGCCGCGCTGGAGGATGCCGTTGCCGCGCTGCTCGTAGACGTAGAGCGCGGGTTCGGGATCGGTGGCGAGCACGCCCTCGGCGAGCCACTCGTCCAGGGTCCGGGCCGCCAGCCGGTTGCGGGCTGCGGGGGAGCCGTCCTGAGGCAGGATCAGCCGCACGATGTTGTGCGGGTCCGCCGACTCCAGGTGGTGCAGGCCGTCCGGACGCACCACCACGTCGTACGGCGGGGACGTCACCGCGGCGAGGCTGCCCACCCGCTCGGGGACGTAACGCACGCCGCGGAAGGGGAACAGGCGCAGCCCCTCCCCGGAGCGGCCCTCCCCGAAGCGTGCCTTCGCGGCGCGGCCCTTCGCGGTGTGCCCCGCCTTTCCGGTGTGCTCCTTCCCGGCGTGCCCCGATGTGTCCATCCCCGCATCGTAGGCGCGGGGTGCCGATGCGGGATGATCGGGGCAGAGGCATCGAACGAGGAGCGAACACAATGAGTCAGCAGGACACGTCCCGGCCGCTCGGCAGCGGTACGCCGCTGAGCGAGGCGTACGACACGGCTCTGCTCGACCTCGACGGGGTCGTGTACGCGGGCGGCCAGGCGATCGGCCACGCCGTCGAGTCGCTCACCACCGCGCGGAACGGCGGGATGCACCTCGCGTACGTCACCAACAACGCGCTGCGGACACCCGCCGCGGTGGCGGCCCACCTGACCGAGCTGGGGGTGCCCGCCGAGCCGACGGACGTGATCACCTCGGCGCAGGCCGTCGCCCGGCTGGTCGCGGACCAGCTTCCGGCGGGCGCGCGGGTCCTCGCCATCGGCGGCGAGGGGCTGCGGGTCGCCCTGGAGGAGCGCGGGCTCGTCCCGGTCGACTCGGCGGACGACGACCCGGTGGCGGTGGCGCAGGGGTACGGTGGCCCGGACTTTCCCTGGTCGCGGTTTGCCGAGGCCTCGTACGCGATCAACCGGGGCCTGCCCTGGTTCGCGTCCAACACCGACCTGACCATCCCCAGCGCCCGGGGCATCGCCCCCGGCAACGGCGCGGCGGTCCAGGTCGTCCGGATCGCGACCGGCGCCGAGCCGCAGGTCGCGGGCAAGCCGCTGCCCCCGATGCACCGGGAGACCGTGCTGCGTACCGGGGCCGAGCGCCCGCTCGTCGTCGGCGACCGCCTGGACACCGACATCGAGGGCGCGTTCAACGGCGGAGTGGACTCGCTGCTGGTGCTGACCGGGGTGACCGACGCCGCCCAGCTGGTCGCGGCGGTGCCCGAGCACCGTCCGACGTACGTCGACCGGGACCTGCGTGGGCTGCTCACCGGGCAGCCCGAGGTGACGGTGGAGGACGGTACGGCCCGCTGCGGCGGGTGGACCGCGTCGTCACGCGGGCAGGAGCTGGTCCTCGACGGCGAGGGGGACGCCCTCGACGCGATCGACGGGCTGCGGGCACTCTGCGGCGCCGCGTGGACCGCCGGCGGCACCGGGGCGTGCACCCTCGACGCGGGGAAGGCCGTCGCCCGCCTGGGTCTCTGACGGCGGGTCGGAGGCGGAGGCGGAGGTGGCGGGGGCGGCGACCGGGCCCCTGGGACGGTGAAGCCCGGCCCGGGCTCCTGGGACGGGTGATGCCCGGCCCGGACGTGCCCGTCTCAGGCGTCCCGTACGGGCCTCAGAGCAGCGATCTCAGCTTGAGCAGGTCCCGGAACCCCGCCTCCAGGCGGACCCGGCCCGCCCCCCACGCCTTGGCGAAGTTCAGGTCGCCGTCCACCAGCGCGACCAGGTCGTCGCCGGTCATCGCCAGTCTGATCTCGGCCTTCTCGGGGGGCGGGCCCTCGACGGTGTCGAGCACCCGGATGCGGCCGTCCGTGAGCCGGCCGGTGAACGTCACATCGAGGTCCTTGATGTGACAGCTCAGCGAGCGGTCCAGGGAGGCGGCGCTGCGCACGTCTCCGTCCGCGCCCGCGAGATTGTCGGAAAGTCTGTCCAGTGCGCTGCGGCACTCTGCCATGGTCGCCATCGTGATCGACGGTACCCCAGCCCACCGGGGTAGCGTTCCCGCATGAGCGACTTGACGACGGGGCCCGGAACGGCGCCCGCGCAGGCACCCCCGGCTGCCCCCGGCACCGCCCCCGGCGACGGGACGGCCGCCCCCGGCGAGGAGGCGGCAGGAGGACCCGGCGAGGAGGCGGCAGGGCCCGGCACCGCCCCCTCCCACGCGCCCGCCGCGCCCGCCCCCCTCGGCGTCGTCCGCACCCCCACCGGGAACGCCGCCGTCGACGCCGCGCTGGAGCGCCTGGCCGACGCCGACCACCTCGCGGCGGACGGACACACCGAGGTGTACGAGGATGTACACCGTGGGCTGCGCTCCACGCTGACCGCGCTGGACGCAGGGCCCGCACCCGCACCCCCGTACGACAACAGGAGCTGAACGTAACCGTGGCAGGAGTGGCCCGTCGCCGCCTCGACGCAGAGCTGGTACACCGCAAGCTCGCCCGCTCGCGCGAGCACGCGAGCCAGCTGATCGCCGCGGGACGCGTCTCCGTACGCGGCCTGGTGGCGACCAAACCGGCCACCCAGGTGGAGACCAGCGCCCCCGTGGTCGTGGCCAAGGACGAGAGCGATCCCGAGTACGTCTCGCGCGGCGGGCACAAGCTCGCCGGCGCCTTCGCCGCGTTCGTCCCGCTGGGCCTGGAGGTGGAGGGCCGCCGCGCGCTGGACGCCGGGGCGTCCACCGGCGGCTTCACCGACGTGCTGCTGCGCGCCGGGGCCCGGCAGGTCCTCGCCGTCGACGTCGGCTACGGACAGCTCGCCTGGTCGCTCCAGTCGGACGAGCGGGTCGTCGTCAAGGACCGCACCAACGTGCGCGAACTGACCCTCGACGACATCGACGGGCTGCCGGTCGACCTGGTCGTCGGCGACCTCTCGTTCATTCCGCTGGGGCTCGTACTGCCCGCGCTGGTGCGCTGCGCCGCCCCCGACGCCGACCTGGTCCTCATGGTCAAGCCGCAGTTCGAGGTCGGCAAGGAACGGCTCGGCAGCGGCGGGGTGGTGCGCAGCCCCGAGCTGCGCGCCGAGGCGGTACGCGAAGTCGCGCGCCGGGCGGGGGCGCTGGGGCTCGGGGTGCGCGGGGTGACGGCCAGTCCGCTGCCCGGCCCCTCGGGGAACGTCGAGTACTTTCTGTGGCTGCGGGCCGGCGCACCCGAACTGGATCCGGCAGATGTGGACCGTGCAGTGGCGGAGGGGCCTCGTTGACGACGACGACAAGTACGGCACGAACAGTCTTCCTTTTGGCGCATACCGGCCGTCCGGCCGCGATCCGCAGTGCGGAGCTCGTGGTGCAGGGACTGCTGCGCAACGGCCTCGGCGTGCGGGTCCTGGAGGCCGAGGCGGCCGACCTGCCGCTCCCGGCCGCGGTGGAGACGGTCGCCGAGGCGACCCCCGCCGCCGTGGACGGGTGCGAACTGCTGATCGTGCTCGGTGGTGACGGCACCCTGCTGCGCGGGGCGGAGATCTCGCGCGCCTCGGGCGTCCCCATGCTCGGGGTCAACCTCGGCCGGGTCGGGTTCCTCGCGGAGGCCGAACGCGACGACCTCGACCGGGTGGTCGCCCGCGTGGTGACCCGGGCGTACGAGGTCGAGGAGCGCATGACGCTCGACGTCGTGGTGCACAGCAACGGCGCGGTCGTGCACACCGACTGGGCGCTCAACGAGGCGGCCGTGCAGAAGGTTTCGCCCGAAAGGATGCTGGAGGTCGTCCTGGAGATCGACGGCCGGCCGGTCACCGGGTTCGGCTGCGACGGGATCGTCTGCGCGACCCCCACCGGCTCGACCGCCTACGCGTTCTCCGCCGGCGGTCCCGTCGTCTGGCCCGAGGTCGAGGCCCTGCTGATGGTGCCGATCAGCGCGCACGCCCTGTTCGCCAAGCCGCTGGTCACCTCGCCCACGTCGGTGCTCGCGGTGGAGGTCCAGCCGCACACCCCGCACGGGGTCCTCTGGTGCGACGGCCGCCGGAACGTGGAGCTGCCCGCCGGCGCCCGCGTCGAGGTGCGGCGCGGAGCGGTACCCGTACGGCTGGCACGGCTGCACCACGCGTCGTTCACCGACCGGCTGGTCGCGAAGTTCGCGCTGCCGGTCTCCGGATGGCGCGGCCTGCCGCAGTGACGAGGCCGCGCACGGCCCCGGCACCGGCCCCGGACACCCGTCCCGGGCCGGTGGGCCGGGGCCGTGCGCGGACCCCTGCGGGCGCGTCGCGGACGGGGGCCGTCGCACGGGGGCGGTGAAACCTCGTATGGTCGTGTCCGTGTTGGAGGAGATGCGGATACGGTCGCTCGGAGTCATCGACGATGCCGTGGTCGAGCTGTCGCCCGGATTCACCGCGGTCACGGGTGAGACCGGTGCGGGCAAGACCATGGTCGTCACGAGCCTCGGGCTGCTGCTCGGCGGACGTGCCGATCCCGCCCTGGTGCGGATCGGTGCGAAGGCCGCGGTGGTCGAAGGACGGATCACGGTCAAGGACGGCGACACGGTCGCCCTGCGGGCCGAGGAGGCCGGTGCGGAGATCGAGGACGGCGCGCTGCTGATCAGCCGTACCGTCTCGGCGGAGGGCCGCTCACGGGCCCACCTCGGGGGCAGATCCGTGCCCGTCGGGGTGCTCGCCGAACTCGCCGACGAGCTCGTCGCCGTGCACGGCCAGACCGACCAGCAGGGGCTGCTCAAGCCCGCCCGGCAACGGCAGGCCCTGGACCGGTACGCGGGCGACGGCGTCGCCGTGCCGCACGCCGAGTACGCGGCCGCCTACCGCCGGCTGCGCGCCGTCGTCGTGGAGCTGGACGAGATCACCACCCGGGCCCGGGAGCGGGCCCAGGAGGCGGATCTGCTGCGCTTCGGCCTCGACGAGATCGCGGCCGTCGAACCGCTGCCCGGGGAGGACACCGAACTCGCCGCCGAGGCCGAGCGCCTCGGGCACGCCGAGGCCCTCGCCTCCGCCGCCGCCCTCGCGCACACCGCGCTGGCCGGGAACCCCGAGGACCAGGAGGTCGTGGACGCCACGACCGTCGTGGCCGCGGCCGGCCGTTCACTGGACGCCGTACGCTCCCACGACCCCGCCCTCGCCGCCCTCGCGGACCGCATCGGGGAGATCTCCATCCTGCTCGCCGACGTCTCCGGAGACCTCGCCGGATACGCCGACCAGCTCGACGCGGACCCGCTGCGCCTCGCCTCGGTGGAGGAGCGCCGGGCCGCGCTCACCGCGCTCACCCGCAAGTACGGCGAGGACATCGGCGCCGTGCTCGCCTGGGCCGAGGCGGGCGCCGCGCGCCTCACCGAGCTGGAGGGCGACGACGACCGGATCGGTGAACTCACCGACGAGCGCGACGCCCTGCGCGAGGAGCTCTCCGAGCTGGGCCAGGCCCTCACCGACGCCCGCACCGAAGCGGCGGCCCGCTTCGCGGCGGCCGTCACCGAGGAGCTGGCGTCCCTCGCGATGCCGCACGCCCGCGTCTCCTTCGCCATCCGGCAGACCGACGCGCCCGACGAGGCCTCCGGCATCGACGTGGGCGGCCGCAGCGTCGTCTACGGCCCGGCCGGCGCCGACGAGGTCGAGCTGCTGCTCGCCCCGCACCCCGGCGCCCAGCCCCGGCCGATCGCCCGGGGCGCCTCGGGCGGTGAGCTCTCCCGGGTGATGCTCGCCGTGGAGGTCGTCTTCGCGGGCTCCGACCCCGTGCCCACGTACCTCTTCGACGAGGTCGACGCGGGCGTCGGCGGCAAGGCGGCGGTGGAGGTCGGCCGTCGCCTCGCCAAACTCGCCAGGACCGCCCAGGTCGTCGTCGTGACCCACCTCCCGCAGGTGGCCGCGTTCGCCGACCGCCAGCTGCTCGTCGAGAAGACCGTGGACGGCTCGGTGACCAGCAGCGGGGTCACCGTCCTGGAGGGCGAGGACCGGGTACGCGAACTCTCCCGGATGCTCGCGGGCCAGGAGGACTCCCAGACGGCCCGTGCCCACGCGGAGGAGCTGCTGGCCACCGCACGGGCGGACGGCGCCTGAGGGCGCGTCTACACACTGCCGTCCGCCGGGCTCCGGCCGAACGACGGCGGTGTGAAGACGCGCCCTGGAAGCACCCCCTGCGTACCCCGCGCACCCCGGCGCTCCGGCGCGCCGGGATGCGCGGGAGCGGCGGGTTGCGTTCCGGCGCGACGCCGGGCGTCCAGGGCGTCCCGGGCGTCGGTTTTTCGTCGTGGCCATCACTCGTGCGAGTGGTACGGAACGGCCGGTTGTCGCCTGGACGGGGGTGCAGCAACGTTCCGGCGGTCGGCAACGCCCGTACGGACTGGCATCCTTGGGGCTGTGCCCGCCGTGGCACGCACCCCTCAACGACGCGGGAAGTCCGGGAGCCAATCGACGTGTCACAGCTGCGAACGGTGCAGGTCCTGGGCGGTGGAGGTGCCGGCAGCGGCGCCCACGTCGGGTCGCTCGCCGCCGGGTTGATCGCGCGGGGGGTGCAGGTCACCGTCTGCGCGCCCGCCGCCGTGGACCTGGTCCACGACTTCTCCGCGACCGGCGCCCGCTTCGCCGCGGTGCCCCGGCGCGGCGACCCGGTCTCCATGGCCGCCCTGCGCTCCGCCTGTCTCGGCGCGGACGTCGTGCACGCGCACGGCCCGCACGCGGCCGTCCGCGCCGCCGCCGCCCTCGGCGGCCTGCGCGTCCCGCTGGTCGTGACCTGGCACGGCCGGGGCCACGCCGAGGGCGCCCGCAGGCGCGTGCGGCATCTGCTGGAGGTCCGGGCGGCCCGGGCGTCCGCCGTCCTGCTCGGTACCTCGTCCGACCTGGTGGACCGGGCCCGCCGCAGGGGCGCCCGGGACGCCCGGCTGGCACCGGTCGCCGCACCCGTCCCCCGTACCGCCGCCGACCCGGCGCACCTCGCCAAGGTCCGCGCCGAACTCGGCGCGGTGGGAAACCCGTTGGTGCTCGCCGCCGGAAGCCTGATGCCACGTCACGGATACGGGGTCCTGCTCGACGCCGTCCGGCTCCTGGGCGCCCTCGACCCGGTGCCCCAGGTGGTCGTCGCCGGAGAGGGCCGCGAGCGGGCCGCCCTGCAACGCCGCATCAAGGGCGAGCGGTTGCCCGTCCGGCTGATCGGTGCCCGCGACGACGTTCCCGAACTCGTCGGTGCGGCCGACCTCGTGGTGATCCCCAGCCGCTGGGAGGCCCGCTCCCACCTCGCGCAGGACGCGCTGCGGGCCGGTACGCCGCTGGTCGCCACCGCTGTCGGCGGCATCCCCGAACTCGTGGGCGACGCTGCCGAACTCGTCCCGTACGGCGACCCCGACGCGCTCGCGCGGGCGATCTCGGGGCTGCTCCGCGACCCGGACCGGCGCGCCCTGCTGGCCGCCGAGGGCCGGGCGCAGGCGACGGGCTGGCCCACCGAGGAGGACACCATCACCCATGTCCTCACGGTCTACGACGAGTTGGCGCAGCCGCTCACCCGGACCCACTGACCTGACGGTCTCTCAGGATGTGGCGGGCTCGATGTTGTGGTTGAGGCGGAACATGTTGTCGGGGTCGTAACGGCGCTTCACCCCGGCGAGCCGCGCGTAGTTCTCCTCGCCGTACGCGGCGACGACGCGCTCGTGCCCCTCCTGGCCGATGAAGTTGAGGTACACCGCGTCGTCCGCCCAGGGCCGGACCCCGGCGCGCGCCTCGTGGACCCAGTGCCGGGCCTGCGCGTCGTCGGCCGGGTCGTCCCAGATGCCGAAGGGGTGCACGACCCAGGGCGATGAACGCCACCGCACGGGCAGATCGGCAGGCCCGCGCGCCACGGCCCCGCCCAGCGGGAAGAGGATGTGCTGCGACCCGGACGGTACGGGCATGGCGCCCGCCGTCGCGCAGAACGCGGTCACCGCCTCGTCGGGGAAGGCGCCCAGGTACTCGGCCGACCAGTAGTTCCGCCGGCCCGGCGGATCGTCCAGCATGCACTGGAGGTCCGCGTACGGAATCCCGGCGACGACCTCCGCCTCGTGGGGGAGGGCCAGCAGCGGTGCGGCGACCTCCCGCAGTCCGTCCTCCGTACCGGCCCAGGTGAGCAGGACCGCGCAGACGGGCTTGCCGACGAGTTGCGGAGGCACGAAGTCCTCGGGCGGACCGGTCAGATAGAGGCAGCCTCCGCCGGCCTCCTCGGGCGCCGACGCCATCAGGTCGCGGAAGGCGGTGACGGCCTCCGGGCCGTCCTCGGGGCGGAAGAAGAGCAGCGCCATGCTCATGGCGGGCAGCTCGTGCAGACGGAGCGTCAGCGAGGTGGCGACGCCGAAGTTCCCGCCGCCGCCGCGCAGCGCCCAGAACAGGTCCTGGTTCTCCCGCTCGCTCGCCCGGACCAGGGAGCCGTCGGCCGTGACCACCTCGGCGGCGAGCAGATTGTCGCAGGCCAGCCCGAACCTCCGCTCCAGCCAGCCCGATCCGCCGCCCAGCGTGAAGCCGCCGACCCCGGTCGTCGACGCCCGCCCACCCGTGGTGGCCAGCGCGAACGGCTCGGTGGCACGGTCCAGATGGCTCATGGTGGCACCGCCGCCCACCCGGGCGGTGCCCGCTTCGCGGTCGACGGTCACCTCGTGCATGCGGCGCAGATCGACGACGAGCCCGCCCTCGCTCGACGCCATGCCCGCCACGCTGTGGCCACCGCCGCGGACGGCGATCTCCAGCTCCTCCGCGCGGGCGCACCGCAGGGCCGAGGCGACGTCCTCGGCGGACGCGCACTGGGCGATCAGGGCGGGACGGCGGTCGATCATGCCGTTGAAGACGGCGCGTGCCTCGTCGTACCCCTCGTCCTCGGGGGTGTGGATCGCGCCGGAGAACCCCTCCCGCAGTGCGGCGAGAGAGCTGTCGAACAGAGTGCGGGGCGTCATGATGCCCCCTTCCGAGGGGCAGAAACGTACCTTCCCAGCGTAGTCCCGGGGCGGGGGGAGAGCCCGGCGGAGAACCCCCCGGGCCCGGTGGGAGAACCCCAGGGCACGGGAGGAGACCCGGTCCCCGACGCGCAGCGTCCCGGCCACCACGGAAGGGTGGCCGGGGCGCGCGTGCGGAAGTGGCGGGTCAGCCCGCGTACGCCCCGCTGGCCGTCAGCCGCAGCGCGGTGTCGATGAGCGGGACGTGGCTGAACGCCTGCGGGAAGTTGCCCACCTGGCGCTGGAGCCGGGAGTCCCACTCCTCGGCGAGCAGCCCCAGGTCGTTGCGGAGCGAGAGCAGCTTCTCGAAGAGCTGGCGGGCCTCGTCGACCCGGCCGATCATCGCCAGGTCGTCCGCCAGCCAGAAGGAGCAGGCGAGGAACGCGCCCTCGTCGCCCTCCAGGCCGTCCACGCCCGCGTCGTCGCCGGAGGTCGGGTAGCGCAGCACGAACCCGTCCTCGGTCGACAGCTCGCGCTGGATGGCCTCGATCGTGCCGATGACCCGCTTGTCGTCCGGCGGGAGGAAGCCCATCTGCGGGATCAGCAGCAGCGAGGCGTCCAGTTCCTTCGAGCCGTAGGACTGCGTGAAGGTGTTGCGCTCGGGGTCGTAGCCCCGGTCGCAGACGTCGCGGTGGATGTCGTCGCGCAGCTCGCGCCACCGCTCCAGTGGGCCTTCCACGTCGCCGGACTCGATCAGCTTGATCGTCCGGTCGACCGCGACCCAGGCCATCACCTTGGAGTGCACGAAGTGCCGGCGGGGGCCGCGCACCTCCCAGATGCCCTCGTCCGGTTCGTACCAGTGCTGCTCCAGGTAGCTGATCAGCTTGAGCTGGAGGCCCATGGCGTAGTCGTTGCGGGTCAGGCCCGTCATGTGCGCCAGGTGGAGCGCCTCGGTGACCTCGCCGTACACGTCGAGCTGGAGCTGGTCCGCCGCGCCGTTGCCGACGCGGACCGGGCCGGAGTTCTCGTAACCGGGCAGCCAGTCCAGCTCCGCCTCGCCGAGCTCACGCTCGCCGGCGATGCCGTACATGATCTGCAGGTTCTCCGGGTCGCCCGCGACGGCCCGCAGCAGCCACTCGCGCCAGGCGCGGGCCTCCTCGCGGTAGCCGGTGCGCAGCAGCGAGGAGAGGGTGATCGCGGCGTCGCGGAGCCAGGTGTAGCGGTAGTCCCAGTTGCGGACGCCCCCGATCTCCTCGGGCAGCGAGGTGGTCGGCGCGGCGACGATGCCACCGGTCGGCGCGTAGGTGAGCGCCTTCAGGGTGATGAGCGAGCGGATCACTGCCTCCCGGTAGGGGCCGTGGTACGTACACTGCGCGACCCACTCCTCCCAGAACCGCTCGGTCGCCTCCAGCGAGCCCTCCGGCTCCGGCAGGGCGGGCGGCTGGTGGTGCGAGGGCTGCCAGCTGATCGTGAAGGCGACGCGGTCGCCGGGGGAGACCGTGAAGTCGGAGTACGTCGTCAGGTCCTTGCCGTACGTCTCCGCCTGCGTGTCCAGCCAGACGGAGTCCGGTCCGGCCACGGCGACGGTGCGGCTGTCCACCTTGTGCACCCAGGGGGTGATCCGGCCGTAGCTGAACCGCATCCGCAGCGACGAGCGCATCGTCACCCGGCCGCTGACGCCCTCCACGATCCGGATGAGCTGGGGGGCGCCGTCACGGGGCGGCATGAAATCGATCACGCGTACGGTGCCGCGCGGCGTGTCCCACTCCGACTCCAGGATGAGGGAGTCGCCGCGATAGCGCCGCCGGTCCGCGGAGGGCGGTTCGGCGGCGGCCTCGGCACCGCCGGCGCCCTCGGACGAGGGCTCCAGCGGCCCCAGGCGCCAGAAGCCGTGCTCCTCGGTACCCAGAAGTCCCGCGAAGATGGCGTGGGAATCGAAGCGCGGCAGGCAGAGCCAGTCGACCGTGCCGTCCCGGCAGACCAGCGCCGCTGTCTGCATGTCTCCGATGAGTGCGTAATCCTCGATGCGCCCGGCCACGTGCGTCTCCAGTCGAACGGCCATGTGTCGCCCCGCTGAGGGGGCGCTTGCTGCGGAATAGGGAAGTGTTCAGGAGGGGTCGATAGAGCCCTTTGGACCGGCGGGAGCGGGCGGGGGTGGTGCCGCGGGCCGACCGTCCCGCTCGTCAGCGAGTGTCCGAGCAGGATACGACGCACCGATGTGATCCGCGCGACGGTTCAGGGATCTTGTCGGCGCCGAACGGGTGGGGCGTGGGACGGGTACGGAGGAAACGTGGTGCTCGTGCGGGGCCTGTGACCGGAAGCAGGCTCTCCAGGTCGCTGTTAGGCTGGTAGCCCGTGGACCGGTGGTCGTACGCGAGAGCGGACGAGGCCCCCGAACCGCAGCGACGGCACCCCCGGAATCTCCGGTTCGGCAGCCGGTACGTACCCCAGATTCGCTACCACGGGAGCCCCCTCTTGGCTATGCAGCCCACATCCACGACGACCAAGCACATCTTCGTCACCGGGGGTGTCGCCTCCTCCCTCGGCAAGGGTCTGACTGCCTCCAGCCTGGGTGCCCTGCTCAAGGCGCGTGGTCTCCGGGTCACGATGCAGAAGCTCGACCCGTACCTCAACGTCGACCCCGGCACGATGAACCCGTTCCAGCACGGTGAGGTGTTCGTCACCAACGACGGCGCCGAGACCGACCTGGACATCGGCCACTACGAGCGCTTCCTCGACGTCGACCTCGACGGCTCCGCCAACGTCACGACCGGGCAGGTCTACTCCCAGGTCATCGCCAAGGAGCGGCGCGGCGAGTACCTCGGCGACACCGTCCAGGTCATCCCGCACATCACCAACGAGATCAAGTCCCGCATCCGCCGCATGGCGACCGGTGACGTCGACGTGGTCATCACCGAGGTCGGCGGCACCGTCGGCGACATCGAGTCGCTGCCGTTCCTGGAGACCGTCCGCCAGGTGCGCCACGAGGTCGGCCGGGACAACGTCTTCGTCGTGCACATCTCGCTGCTGCCCTACATCGGCCCCTCCGGCGAGCTGAAGACCAAGCCGACCCAGCACTCGGTGGCCGCGCTCCGCAACATCGGCATCCAGCCGGACGCCATCGTGCTGCGCGCCGACCGCGACGTCCCCACCGCCATCAAGCGCAAGATCTCGCTGATGTGCGACGTGGACGAGAGCGCCGTCGTCGCCTGCGTCGACGCCAAGTCGATCTACGACATCCCGAAGGTGCTGCACACCGAGGGCCTGGACGCCTACGTCGTGCGCAAGCTCGACCTGCCCTTCCGCGACGTGGACTGGAGCACCTGGGACGACCTGCTGGACCGCGTCCACAACCCCGACCACGAGGTCACGGTCGCCCTGGTCGGCAAGTACATCGACCTCCCCGACGCCTACCTCTCGGTCACCGAGGCCATCCGGGCCGGCGGCTTCGCGAACAAGGCCCGCGTCAAGGTCGAGTGGGTCACCTCCGACGACTGCAAGACCCCGGCCGGCGCCGCCCGCCACCTCGCGGGCGTGGACGCCATCTGCATCCCCGGCGGCTTCGGCGAGCGCGGTGTCGACGGCAAGGTGGGCGCCATCCAGTACGCCCGCGAGAACAAGGTGCCGCTGCTCGGCCTCTGCCTGGGTCTCCAGTGCATCGTGATCGAGGCGGCCCGCAACGTCGCCGGCATCCCGGACGCCAACTCCACCGAGTTCGACGCCGCGACCTCGCACCCCGTCATCTCCACCATGGAGGAGCAGCTCGCCTACGTCGAGGGCGCGGGCGACCTGGGCGGCACCATGCGCCTGGGCCTCTACCCGGCGAAGCTCGCCGAGGGCTCCCTCGTCCGTGAGGCGTACGCCGGCGAGCCGTACGTCGAGGAGCGCCACCGTCACCGCTACGAGGTGAACAACGCCTACCGCTCGGAGCTGGAGAAGAAGGCCGGACTGGTCTTCTCCGGCACCTCCCCGGACAACAAGCTCGTCGAGTACGTCGAGTACCCGCGCGAGGTCCACCCCTACCTCGTCGCCACCCAGGCCCACCCGGAGCTGCGCTCCCGCCCGACCCGCCCGCACCCGCTCTTCGCGGGTCTGGTGAAGGCCGCCGTCGCCCGCCAGGCGGAGGCCGCCGCGTCGGGCGAGTAGTCCCGAGGCATTACCGTTGACCGGGGTACGCGTCCGCCGAGGACGGGTACCCCGGTTTTTCGTTCGTGACGCGGGAGGACGCAGATGGGCATCCAGGACAGGGCCGAGGAATGGCAGGTCACCGCGACGGTGACGCCCTTCACCGGCAACAAGACCAGCGTCCGCACCGACGACGTCGTGATGCCCGACGGCACGGTCGTCGGACGGGACTACCAGGTCCACCCCGGCTCCGTCGCGATCCTGGCGATCGACGAGGAGGACCACGTCCTGGTGCTGCGTCAGTACCGCCACCCGGTGCGCCAGAAGCTCTGGGAGATCCCGGCCGGACTGCTCGACGTCCCCGGCGAGAACCCGCTGGCCGCCGCCCAGCGCGAGCTGTACGAGGAGGCGCACGTCAAGGCTGAGGACTGGCGGGTCCTGACCGACGTCTACACCAGTCCCGGCGGTTCGGACGAGGCGGTCCGCATCTTCCTCGCCCGCGACCTCTCCGAGGCGGTCGGCGAGCGGTTCGAGGTCTCCGAGGAGGAGGCCGACATGGAGCAGGCGCGGGTCCCGCTGGCGGATCTGGTGCGGGGCGTCCTCGCGGGCGAACTGCACAACAGCTGCATGGTCATGGGGGTCCTGGCGCTGACCGCCGCCCGCGCGGGGGACGGCGAGGGCTCGCTGCGCCCGGCGGAATCCCCCTGGCCGGCCCGGCCGTTCGAGGCGTAGGCCGCCTGTCGTTCCGTGCCAGGTTGCCCGTCGGACGATCGTAAGAATCGCTGATCCGATCGGGCGATGTCTCCGCCCCGCTCCGCCCTGATCGGCGGCACCGCTGAACTAGGCTCGAAAGGCCCGCCGGAACTCCGGCGGGCACCGGGTGCGGCGAAGTGGAGCGTGGCTCGTGACGGATCAGGCGGTGGACACCAGCGGCCCGGCCCGAGCGCCCCGCACCGAGGAGCCCTCCCGCACGGCCCCACCCGAACTTTTCGGCCGTCAACGCGAGTTGAAGGCCCTTCAGGAGGACATCGAACGGGCCGGGCTGAACACCCTGGCCGGCCGCAAGGCGGCCCGCGCCCGCGTCCTGCTGATCGCCGGACGCGCCGGATCCGGGCGCAGCGCCCTCGCCGCCGCCTTCGCCCACACCCTGACCCGAACGCCCCCCACCGGCGGCTCCACGGGCCCGCTGCCCTGGGCCGCGCCCGGTACCGGAAGCGGCGACTACCCGGACGGTGTGCTGCGTGTCGCCCTGACCGACTCCGGCGGCACCCCGGTGCCTCCCGAACGCACCGCCCGCGAGATCCTCGGCCTGCTCTCCCTCGCCGCCCCGCCCGGCGCGGACGCCGACGAGCTCACCGAGATGGTCCGCGAGGCCCTCGCCGTGCGGCGGCTGCTGCTCGTGCTCGACGACGCGGTGGACGCCGAGCAGGTGGACCCCCTCCTGCCGGACGGCCCCGGCTGCCTGGTGCTGGCCACCGCTACCGGCCCGCTGACCGGCGTCCCCGACGTCCGCCCCTGCACCATCGGCGGGCTGGACACCGGCTCAGCCGTGCGCCTCCTCGCCGGGGTGATCGGCCAGGTGCGGATCACCGTGGACCCCCGGACCGCCGAGACCCTCGTGGAGGAGTGCGGCGGGCAGCCCGCGGCGCTGCTGCTCGTCGCGGGGTGGATCGCCGCCCGTCCGACCGCCTCCGTCGCCGACGCCACCCAGCACCTGCGGGGGACCCCGGAGGACACCGACCAGCCGGTGGGCGCCCGCCCGCTGGCCCGCGCCTTCCGGATGGCGCACGACGCCCTGCTGGAGACCCCCGCCCGGATGCTGCGACTGCTCGCGCTCGCGCCCGCCGGCCTCGCCGACGCGCACACCGCCTCCGCGCTGGCCGGCTGCTCCGTCTCCGCCGCCCGCCGGACCCTCGACGACTTCGTCGGCCTCGGCCTGCTGCGTACCGACGGCGCCGCCGAGCCCCAGTACGAGGTACCGGGCTGCCTCGCGCCCCTGGTGCGGGCGCTCCTGGAGGAACGCGACCGGCCGGCCGAGACCGAGCTGGCCCGGGCCCGGATGCTGGAGCGCACCGTACGGCTGCTCCACTCCTGCCGGGCGGTCACCGATCCGGAGGGCTCCCCGGCCCGACGCAAGCTCGCCGGGCTCCCCAAGGCGCTCCGGTTCCCCGGCCCGGAGGAGGCCGCCGTCTGGCTGCGCGTCAGGCTGCCCTCGCTGGTGGCCGCCGCCCGCATGGCGGTGGCGGACGGAGAGCTGGACACCCTCGCCCGCCGCCTGGTCGCCGCCCTGGTGCGGGCGCTCGCGGCCCACCTCGGCACGGAGGCCGCCGCCCCCGAGCTGTACGGGCTGCACGGCCTGGTGCTCGACGTGGCGGAGCGCCGGGGGCTGCACCGGGAGCGCGCCGCCGCGCTGCTCAACCTCGCCGACCTCGACGCCTCCACCGGCCGCACCCGCACCGCCCTGACCCGCTACCGCGCCGCGCTGGACGCCGGGCGGGAGGCGAAGGACCTGTACGCCACCGGCCGCGCCATGGAGTCCGTCGGAGGCGCCTACGCCGAGCTGGGGGACTACCCGCGCGCCTCCGACTGGTACGGCCGGGCGCTCGCGCAGCGCCTCGCACAGGGCGACCGGGAGGGCGAGGCGCGGCTCTACGGGCGGCTCGGCGCGGTGCACGCGTACGCCGGGCGGTACGGCGAGGCGCTGCGCAACTGGCGGGCCGCCGCGGCCGGCCTGCGCAGGCTCGGCGACCTTCCCGCCCAGGCCAGGGCGCTCAGCGAGGCGGCCAGGGTCCAGGAGTACGCGGGCCGCCCGCACGACTCGCTGCGCACCTGCCGGGAGGCGGTCGACCTGGCCCGGCAGGCCGAGGACGTGCGGCTCCAGGCGGCTCTGCAGCTGCGGCTGGCCGACACCCTGGACCGGCTCGGCGACCCCGCTGCCGCAGCGCTGCACCGGGCGACGGCGGAGAGGCTGCTGGGCGAGGAAGGATCTGCCTGCGAAAACATTGGCGTCCCGGTCGAAAATTAGTTCTTTGCAAGGCTAGACAGCGGGAAGTCCTTCATTAGACTGGCTCTGCCGCATGTCCCCGCGATGTCCTCGCGGGTGCTGCGCATTTCTGTGCGAGTCCGTGCAAAACGGCGTACATCCGGCCCTTGGCCGACCGTCCGCTGCCGGGCGCCCCTCCGAGCCAAGGACCGTGATCGACGTGAAGGTCGGCATCCCCCGCGAAGTCAAGAACAACGAGTTCCGGGTGGCGATCACGCCCGCCGGAGTGCACGAGCTGGTCCGCCACGGCCACGAGGTCGTCGTCGAACGGAACGCCGGCGCGGGCTCGTCCATCACGGACGAGGAGTACACCGCCGCCGGGGCGCGCATCCTGCCCACCGCCGACGAGGTCTGGGCCGCGGCCGACCTGCTGCTCAAGGTCAAGGAGCCGGTCGCCGAGGAGTACCACCGGCTGCGCAAGGGCCAGACCCTCTTCACCTACCTCCACCTCGCCGCCTCCCGCGCGTGCGCCGACGCGCTGCTGGAGTCCGGCACCACCGCCATCGCGTACGAGACCGTCGAGACCGCGAACCGCGCACTGCCGCTGCTCGCCCCCATGTCCGAGGTCGCGGGCCGGCTGGCCCCGCAGGTCGGCGCGTACCACCTGATGCGCTCGGCGGGCGGCCGGGGCGTGCTGCCCGGCGGCGTCCCCGGCACGGCCGCCGCCAGGGCGGTCGTCATCGGCGGCGGCGTCTCCGGCTGGAACGCCACCCAGATCGCCGTGGGGCTCGGCTTCCACGTCACCCTGCTCGACCGTGACGTCAGCAAGCTGCGCGAGGCCGACAAGGTCTTCGGGACCCGGGTGCAGACTGTGGTCTCCAACGCCTTCGAACTGGAGAAGGCGGTCGTCGAGGCCGACCTCGTCATCGGTGCCGTCCTCATCCCGGGCGCGAAGGCCCCGAAGTTGGTCACCAACGAGCTCGTCGCCAAGATGAAGCCCGGAAGTGTTCTTGTCGACATTGCGATCGACCAGGGCGGCTGCTTCGAGGACTCGCACCCGACCACGCACGCCGAACCGACCTTCACGGTCCACGGCTCGGTGTTCTACTGCGTCGCGAACATGCCCGGCGCGGTTCCGAACACCTCCACCTACGCCCTCACCAACGCCACGCTCCCGTACATCGTCGAGCTGGCCAACCGGGGCTGGGTCGAGGCGCTGCGCCGTGACTCCGCGCTGGCCAAGGGCCTCAACACCCATGACGGGCAAGTGGTTTACCGCGAGGTGGCCGACGCGCACGACCTTCCGCACGTCGAGCTGAGCTCGCTCGTCGGCTGACGGGCCGGCCTCGTTCCGCGCGTCGTTCCGTCAATCCCGCACCTCCGGCCGGACCTTGTGCGTCAGGGTCCGGCCGGTCGTGCGCCGGGGCTCCGGAGGTGCTGGTCAACTCGCGCTGAACGTCCGGCTTCTCCCGATTCGTTCCCTCGTGAAAAGCGCGCCTTGCTCCCCGTGCACCCTTGACAGGAGGGTGTTCGATTGCAGACACATCGGGCCGGGTCCGGCGGATTGTGTTGCTGCGGACCGGTGACACGCCATAGAGTCGCCCATCGTCGGCATGGTGCCACGCTGACCTATCGATAAGTTTCCTGGTCGCATCCAAGGAGGTAAGACGACTTGTGAATGAGTCGACATTTACTCCCGGGGGTGGTCAACCAGGGATGCCTGCACGGGGTCAGGGCCCGAACGGGCTCGAAGCTGTCGGCTCCGTCGCGGTCCGCACCTTCGCGACCCACCAGCACATGACGACGCCCCCCCAGATGATGGACGGCCTACACGTGAACGCCATGGCCGGCAACGAGAGTGGCCGCGACACCGCCCACCTCGCCGACTTCGCCGAGATGCCCGAGGGGCACTTCTACGACCCCGACGCCGAGTACGAACCCGATCCGGAGTACGCGGCCACACTCGCCCCCGACGCGGCGCGCCAGCGCCGTGAGCGGATCGGCCCGACCGGGCGCCCCTTGCCCTACTTCCCGATCCCGGGACCGCTGACCGAACACGGTCCCGCCAAGATCATCGCGATGTGCAACCAGAAGGGCGGGGTGGGCAAGACCACCTCGACCATCAACCTGGGTGCCGCGCTCGCCGAGTACGGACGCCGTGTCCTGCTCGTCGACTTCGACCCGCAGGGCGCCCTCTCGGTCGGCCTCGGCGTCAACCCGATGGAGCTGGACCTCACCGTCTACAACCTGCTCATGGAGCGGGGCATGTCGGCCGACGAGGTACTGCTGAAGACCGCGGTCCCCAACATGGACCTGCTGCCCAGCAACATCGACCTGTCCGCCGCCGAGGTGCAGCTCGTCAGCGAGGTGGCCCGCGAGTCGACCCTGCAGCGCGCGCTCAAGCCGCTGATGGCCGACTACGACTACATCGTGATCGACTGCCAGCCCTCGCTCGGCCTGCTCACCGTGAACGCCCTGACGGCCGCTCACAAGGTGATCGTGCCGCTGGAGTGCGAGTTCTTCGCACTGCGCGGTGTGGCGCTCCTCACCGAGACCATCGAGAAGGTCCAGGAGCGGCTCAACCCCGAGCTGGAGCTCGACGGCATCCTCGCCACGATGTACGACTCCCGTACGGTGCACAGCCGCGAGGTGCTCGCCCGCGTGGTGGAGGCCTTCGACGACCACGTCTACCACACGGTCATCGGGCGCACGGTGCGCTTCCCGGAGACCACGGTCGCCGGTGAGCCCATCACCACCTACGCGTCGAACTCGGTCGGCGCCGCCGCCTACCGACAGCTCGCCAGGGAGGTGCTCGCCCGGTGTCACGCCGAGTGAGTCTGCCCGGTGCCGACGAACTGTTCCGCACCACCGGGGGCATGGGACTCCAGTCCTCCTCCCCGGCGGAGCGGCGGCGCAAGGCGAACGGCGAGGCACGGGTTCCCGCACCCGCCGGGGAGGGCGACGCAGCGCCGTCCTCCCCGGCGGGCGGCGGCGCCCCACCGGAGCGGCCGACGGGGCGCGAGGGCGCTTCCGCACCCGACGCCGAAGGGGTCGACCCGCGTGGACGCGTCGGCGGCCCCGAGCGCGTGACGGTCCCCCGGACCGGCCCCGGACCCCAGGGCCGGCCGCCGGCCCAGGAGCAGACCGGGGCGCCCCAGCAGCAGCGCGGACGCGGTACCGGCCAGGGCAGGGGCGCCAACCGGCGGCCCAGCGGCCGGGAGCGGCACGACGAGAAGATCACGGTCTACGTCTCGGCCGAGGAACTGATGGACCTCGAACACGCCCGGCTGGTCCTGCGCGGCGAGCACGGGCTCGCCGTCGACCGCGGGCGCATCGTCCGCGAGGCGGTCGCCGTCGTCCTCGCCGACCTGGAATCCCGCGGCGACGCGAGCATCCTCGTACGGCGGCTGCGCGGCCGCTGAGCGGTCCGCCGCGGGTAGCCTGCCCGGCAGGGCCGCAAACCCTGCCGCCCGCCCCGCGCGGCCGGCTCCCGCTCCCGCCGGACGCCGGGCCCGTACGAGACGGCACGGCCGGTCCGCCGCCCGCCGTACACCTGGACTGTTCACGTGCCGCTGCCGACGACCGACGACTCCTCCGCCCCGCGCCGCCGCGCCCTCGGGCGTGGGCCGGGGGCGGCCGGAGCGGCGCCGCCGGGAGAAGCGGCACCCGCAGTCCCCGAGGTCTCCGCAGTCCCCGCAGTCCCCGAGGCGACCGAGGCGACCGAGGCGCTGCGCGCGCCTCCAGCGCCTGCGGAGCCGTCCGGGGCGCCCGAGGGGCCCGACGCGCCTCCGGAGCCGCCGAAGGGCCCTCAGGGGCCTCCGGAGGACGGCAGGCGGTTCACCGTACGGCTGGCGAACTTCGAAGGCCCCTTCGATCTGCTGCTCCAGCTGATCACCCGGCACCGGCTGGACGTGACCGAGGTCGCGCTCTCCAAGGTCACCGACGAGTTCATGGCCCACATCCGCGCGATGGGCGCGGACTGGGACCTCGACCAGACCACCGAGTTCCTGGTCGTCGCCGCGACCCTGCTCGACCTGAAGGCCGCCCGGCTGCTGCCCACCGCCGAGGTGGAGGACGAGGCCGACCTCGCCCTCCTGGAGGCGCGGGACCTGCTCTTCGCGCGGCTGCTCCAGTACCGGGCGTACAAGCGCGTCGCCGACATCTTCAGCGACCGGCTGGACGCCGAGTCGCGCCGCTTCCCCCGTACGGTCGGGCTGGAGCCGCACCACGCGGCGCTGCTGCCCGAGGTCGTCCTCAGCATCGGCCCCGAGGGGTTCGCGCGGCTGGCCGCGAAGGCCATGCAGCCCCGGCCCGAACCTCAGGTGTACGTGGACCACATCCACGCCCCGCTGGTCAGCGTGCGCGAGCAGGCGGGCATCGTGGTCGCGCTGCTGCGCCGGTCCGGCGGGGCCAGCTTCCGCGAACTCACCGAGGACGCGGCCGACACCCTCACGGTGGTGGCCCGCTTCCTGGCACTGCTGGAGCTGTACCGGGAGAAGGCGGTCGCGCTGGACCAGGAGGAGGCGCTCGGCGAGCTCCTCGTGCGGTGGTGCGGCGGCCAGGACGCGGAACCCGTCGTGACCGACGAATTCGACAGGCACGTGGAACCGGACGCGGAGGAGGGCGTGGAGCCGTGAGTGGAGTCGCTGGAGCCGGTGGATCCGCCGGCGTCACGGACGGGCCGGTGCACGGGGGCGCACCGCGGCACGGCGGGGCATGGAGGTTCGCCGACGAGGCGGAGCCCGGACACGACGGTGGGCCCGCCGGGTCCGGGAGCGTCGCGGACCTGGAGCTGAAGCCCGCCCTGGAGGCGGTCCTGATGGTCGTGGACGAGCCGGCCACCGAGGACCACCTCGCCAAGGTCCTCCAGCGGTCCCCGAGGGCCGTGGCCCTCGCGCTGCGGGAGCTGGCCGACGAGTACACCGCCCAGCGCCGTGGATTCGATCTGAGACTGGTGGCGGGCGGCTGGCGGTTCTACAGCCGGCCCGCCTACGCGGAGGCCGTGGAGAGCTTCGTCCTGGACGGCCGGCAGGCCCGTCTCACCCAGGCGGCACTGGAGACCCTGGCGGTCGTCGCGTACCGCCAGCCGGTCAGCCGTTCGAGGGTCTCGGCGGTGCGCGGAGTGAACTGCGACGGGGTCATGCGGACCCTCCTCCAGCGCGCTCTGGTCGAGGAGGCGGGGACGGAACCCGAAACAGGTGCGATCCTGTACAGGACGACGAACTACTTTCTGGAGCGTATGGGCCTGCGTGGTCTGGACGAGCTCCCGGAACTCGCTCCCTTCCTCCCGGAAGCGGACGCGATCGAGGCTGAGACGCTAGAGGGTGTGCCGTCGTTCGATCCGGACGCACCGGACACCCCGGATACTCACGCAGACGACAAGACGGAATTTTGATGCGAAGCAGTGGCAGGAACAGCGGAAGCGGCAGCAGCGGCGGCGGCAACCGGAACCCCCGGGGCGGCAGCGGCGGGTCCTTCCGGAAGCCCCAGGGCGGCGGTCAGGGCGGTGGCCAGGGCGGCCGCGGTCAGGGCGGCCAGGGCGGTCGCGGGCCGGCCCAGGGCCGAGGCGGGCGCGACGACCAGCAGGAGCAGCGTCCGCGCCGCCCCCGCCCGGAGGAGCGCCGTTACGACGTGGGCCCCTCGACCAGTTCGTCGGGCGCCGGCGACAGCGAAGCGCGCAAGGGCCGCGGTGCCTCGGCCCGCGGCGGCGCCAAGGGCGGACCCAAGTCCCCGCAGCCGGGCAACGCCCGCGGCGGCTTCCGGCGCGGCCCCTCGGGCCAGGCCCGGCCGCGCGAGCTGGACGCGAAGATCGAGCAGCGCAACCGCGACCGGTACGCGGACAAGCCGGACTTCAAGGTGGTCAGGACCCACCCGGGCGCCGAGCAGGAGGGCGAGCGGCTGCAGAAGGTCCTCGCCCGGGCCGGCATGGGCTCGCGGCGGGCCTGCGAGGAGCTGATCGAGCAGGCGCGCGTCGAGGTCAACGGCGAGATCGTGCTGGAGCAGGGCAAGCGCGTCGACCCGCAGAAGGACGAGATCAAGGTCGACGGACTGACCGTCGCGACCCAGTCGTACCTCTTCTTCGCGCTGAACAAGCCGGCCGGTGTCGTCTCCTCGATGGAGGACCCGGACGGCCGTCAGTGCCTCGGCGACTACGTCACCAACCGTGAGACGCGGCTCTTCCACGTCGGCCGGCTGGACACCGAGACCGAGGGCATCATCATGCTCACCAACCACGGTGAGCTCGCCCACCGCCTCACCCACCCGAAGTACGGCGTGAAGAAGACGTACCTCGCGGCGATCCAGGGCCCGCTCCCGCGCGATTTGGGCAAGCGGCTCAAGGACGGCATCCAGCTGGAGGACGGGTACGCCCGCGCCGACCACTTCCGGGTCGTCGAGAACACCGGCAAGAACTACCTGGTCGAGGTGACCCTCCACGAGGGCCGCAAGCACATCGTCCGCCGGATGCTCTCCGAGGCCGGCTTCCCCGTCGACCGGCTGGTGCGGACGTCCTTCGGGCCGATCCCGCTGGGCGACCAGAAGTCCGGCTGGCTGCGCCGCCTGACCAACACCGAGGTCGGCATGCTGATGCGCGAGGTCGGTCTGTAGCCCTTCCCGGCTCTGCGAAGGCCCGCGGCCGGTTCCGTTCGAACTTTCTGAACGGAACCGGCCGCGGGCCTTTCGCATGTCCCGGACCACCTTTATAGTCAGAGTGACCATTAAGGAGGCGGGCGTGAGTCTCGCGGATGTTCTCGACCCCCTGCAGCAACCCCTGGTGACCTGGCTGGACACCCCGGTCAGCTGGACCGAGGTGCTCGGATTCGGCAGCGGGGCCCTCTGCGTCTGGCTCGTGGTGCGCCAGCACCTGGCCAACTGGCCGGTCGGCATCGCCAACAACCTCTTCTTCGTACTGCTCTTCGCACAGTCCGGCCTCTACGCCGACGCCGGACTCCAGATCGTCTTCATCGCCCTCGCCGCGTACGGCTGGTGGACCTGGACCCACGGGGGTGGACCAGGAGCACCTGTCCTGCCGGTACGCGGTACGCCGCGCGCCGAATGGACCTGGCTGCTCGCGGCGGGGGTGGTGGGGACCCTCGCGCTGACTCTCCTGCTCGCCCGCGCCACCGACTCGACCGTGCCGTTCTGGGACGCGCTGACGACCGCGCTCTCCCTGATGGCGACCTACGGGCAGAGCCGCAAGCGGGTCGAGTCCTGGTGGCTCTGGATCGCCGCCGACCTCGTCTACATCCCGCTCTACGCCCACAAGGGCCTCTACCTGACCTCGCTGCTCTACGTCGGCTTCCTCGCGCTCTGCGTGGCCGGGCTGCGCTCCTGGCGGCGCGACCTCGCGACGGGCCCGGGTGCGGCCGGCCGCCCGGCCGGACCCGCGGAGGTGGCGGCGTGAAGAAGTACGCCCACGGCCTGGTGCTCGGCAAGTTCTACCCGCCGCACGCAGGCCACCACCACCTCGTCCGTACCGCCCAGGACCGCTGCGAGCGGCTCACCGTCCTCGTCTGCGCCGCCGGGGTCGAATCGGTGCCGCTCGCCGACCGGGTGGCCTGGATGCGCGAGACGCACCCCGCCGCCACGGTCGTCGGGGCGGTGGACGACATACGGATGGACGTCCACGACCCCGCGGTCTGGGACGCGCACATGGCGGTGTTCACCGCCGCCGTCCCCGAACGGGTGGACGCCGTCTTCTCCTCGGAGGCGTACGGCGACGAACTCGCCCGGCGCTTCGGTGCCGAGCCCGTCTCCGTCGACCCGGACCGCACCGTCTTCCCGGTCTCCGGCACGGCCGTCCGCGAGGACCCCGTCGCCTGCTGGGACTTCCTGGAGCCGCCGGTACGCGCCGCGCTCGCCCGCCGGGTCGTCGTGCTCGGCGCCGAGTCCACCGGCACCACCACCCTGACGCTCGCCCTGGCCGAGCACTACCGCCGACGCGGCGGGGTGTGGGCCAGGACACGCGACGTGCCGGAGTACGGACGGGAGTTCAGCGAACAGAAACTCGCCGCCCTGCGCGCCGACCACCCCGGCGCCCAGTGGGAGGACGTCGTCTTCACCACCGGCGACTTCCCGCTGATCGCCGCCGTCCAGAACGACCGCGAGGAGGCCGCCGCACGGACCGGATCGCCGGTGCTCTTCTGCGACACCGACTCCTTCGCCACCACCGTCTGGCACGAGCGGTACGTCGGCGGGCGCAACCCGCGCGTCGAGGAGACCGCCGACCGCGTCCACCACCACCTGTGGCTCCTCACCGACCACGAGGGCGTCCCCTTCGAGGACGACGGGCTGCGCGACGGCGAGGAGCTGCGGCCCTGGATGACGGACCGCTTCCGCGCCGAACTCACCCGCACCGGACGCCGGTTCGTGGAGATCACCGGCACCCGCGAACAGCGGCTCGCCACCGCCGTCGCCGCCGTCGACGAACTCCTCGCGTCCGGCTGGCACTTCAACCCCCCACTCCCGGAGCGACGATGAACACCCCGGCCCCTGAACCCGCGGCGGCCCCGGAGGGCTACGACCCGTACGCCTTCACCCCGTTCGCCGTCACCGTCGACCTCGCCGTCTTCACGGTCCGCGAAGGGCGGCTCCACGTGCTGCTCGTGGAACGCGGCGAGGAACCGTACAAGGGGCGTTGGGCGCTCCCCGGCGGATTCGTCGCCCCCCGTGAGTCCGCCCCGCAGGCCGCCCGGCGCGAACTGGCCGAGGAGACCGGCTTGGACGAGGACACCGTCTGCGAGGTCCACCTCGAACAACTGCGCACCTACACCGAACCGGACCGCGACCCGAGGATGCGGGTCGTCTCCGTCGCGTACGCGGCGCTCCTGCCGGACCTGCCCGAACCGCGCGGCGGCGGCGACGCCGTCAGCGCCCGCTGGTGGGCCTTCGGCGAGGAGGACACCGGGGTGCCGGGGCCGCTCGCCTTCGACCACGGCACCATCCTCGCCGACGCCCACGACCGCATCGGATCCAAGCTCGAATACACCTGCCTGGCAACGGCGTTCTGCCCCGCCGAGTTCACCCTCGGCGAACTCCAGCAGGTCTACGAAACCGTCTGGGGCACCGCACTCGACCGCCCCAACTTCCGGCGCAAGGTCCTCGCCACGTCCGGCTTCGTCGAGGCCGTCGAAGGGCCCCCGCGCCGCACCGGGGGCCGGGGCAAACCCGCCGCCCTCTACCGGGCGGGCACCGCCACCGCCCTGCACCCCCCGCTCCTGCGACCGGAAGGAAGAACCCCGTGATCGTCACCAGAACCCGCACCAAACAGGCCGCCACCGGCTCGCTCGTCGGACTCGCCCTCGGCGACGCACTGGGCTTCCCGACCGAGTTCAACGACGTGCCCGCCATCCTGGCCAAATGCGGCCCGTGGCGCGCGATGGAACTGCCCCGGCCCGCGTTCGTCACCGACGACACCCAGATGACCCTTGCCCTCGGACGGGGCATCCGCACCGCCATGGACCGGGGCCCGCTCACCGGGCTCCGGCTGGCCCGGCCGGTCCGGGAGGAGTTCGTCGACTGGTACCACTCGCCCGACAACAACCGCGCCCCCGGCCGCACCTGCATGGTCGCCTGCCGGCTCCTCGACGGCGACCGCCCCTGGCAGGAAGCCAGCCAGACCGGTTCCAAGGGGTGCGGCGCCAACATGCGGGTCGCCCCCGTCGGACTGGTCCCCGGCCTCAGCGACGAACAGCGCGCCGGCGCCGCCCAGCTCCAGGCCGCCCTGACCCACGGCCACCCCACCGCCCTGGCCGCCTCCGACCTGATGGCCCGCGCCGTCCACCTGCTGGCCAGAGGCGCCGAGCCCCTCGGCCTCGTCGGCCAGCTGCGCAGCTACGCGTACGAGAACCGGAGCCGCTACCACGAGCGCTGGCTCGGCGACCTCTGGCGCCACACCCACGACGCCTCCGCCCAGTCCTACATCCAGCGCGGCTGGGACGAGTGCCTGGAGGTGCTGACCCGCGTCCAGGACGCCCTGCGCGACCCGTCCCCGGAGACCGACCCCTGCGAGCGCACGGGGGACGGCTGGATCGCCGAGGAGGCCCTCGCGACGGCCCTGCACTGCTTCCTGCTCTTCCCCGAGGAACCCGTCACCGCCCTGCGCCGGGCCGCCTGCACCCGGGGCGACTCCGACTCGCTGGCCTGCCTCACCGGCGCGCTCGCCGGCGCCCACCTGGGAGCCTCGGCCTGGCCCAAGGAGTGGGCCGAGCGGATCGAGTACCGGAGCGACCTGCTGTCGCTGGGGGCGCTCTGGGACTCGTGAGGTGCGGCCTCTGGGATCCTTGGCCCATGGACACTGAATCTGGAGAGGCCGGGGCGATACCGGGCGGCAGTGGTGCGGGGCTGCTCTCCCCGCTGGTCGTGCTTACGAGCCCGGTCCGCCATGAACTCGTCTCCCTGGCACCTTGACTGATCACCAGTCACCACGCCGGCTGGGGGAGTGAGCTCCCTTCTGCCGGTCGGCTACCGGCCGCCGTTCAGCGCCGAGGCCCGCCGGGTCCGTACGAGGAACTCCTCCACCCGGGCCCGGTCGGGCCGGTCCGGCAGCGGGGACCGGCCGACGGCCCCCTCGCACTCCCCGGCCAGTCGCGTCATCCGGCGCTCCACCTCGGGCCACCCCACCTCGCCCCGCTTCACCGCGAGCAGCTCCTCCCGCCGCTCGCCGACATCGATGGTGAGCACCCCGGTACGCAGCAGGTCCCGGGCCGACATCAGCAGGCGCAGCAGATGCATGGCGTGCTTCCAGCGCGGCGCGCCGTGCGTCCGCTCGTCGGCCTCCAGCTTCCGGCGCTGACCCGTCGCGTACCGGGTGAAGGTGGCGTACACCTCCCGGGACAGGAAGGCGTCCCGCAGCGCGAGGAGTTCGCGGCCGGTGTCGTCGATCCGCTCCACCAGCGGGGAGTGCAGGCACTCCAGGACGTTCGGGTTGGCGCGCAGGGCCAGTTCGCAGAAACGCTCCAGCTCCCACGAGAACTGCTCCGGCGCGGGACCGTCCAGGTGCGTCGGCGGCTTCTCGAACCGCCAGAACGAGGCGGTCGGCGCGAGGAACACCCCACGCCGGTCGATGTCGCTCCCCTCGGTCGCCAGCCCGAACGCACGCGACCCCATCACACAGGAGTAGACGGTGTGGTCGCGGACGAGCGATGCGGCATCGGGGCTGGTCATGGGCGTGAGGGTACGCGGGGGCGGGGTGTGGGCGCCGCGAGTTTTTCCTTCCGCTCGGATGATCGGGGACGCCTTCGGCGGATCTTGAAAGCCCGCCCCGCCGTCTCCCGCCGACTCACGCCGTCCGGATGGAGCCGCCGCTGACCGTGATCCTCTCGGCGGGCAGCGACCGGGTCGCCGGGCCGGCCTCCACCGCCGCGTCCCCGTCTCACACAGAGAAACGCCGGTCCCACCCGCCGGACCGTCGCTCTACTCTGACCACAGAGCGTCGACGGAGACGAACAGCGAGGGAGAACGACGTGGCGGTACGCGCGGTCCGAGGAGCCGTCCAGCTGGACCGGGACGAGTCCGGGGAGATGGACGAGCGGGTGGGCGCCCTGCTCGCCGCCGTGCTGGAGCGCAACGGCCTGAGCCACGAGGACCTCATCAGTATCTGGTTCACCGCCACCCCCGACCTCCGCAACGGCTTCCCCGCGGCCGCCGCGCGCCGCGGGCTCGGTATCGTCGATGTCCCGCTGATCTGCGCCCAGGAACTCGACGTCGAGGGGGCCATGCCCCGGGTGGTCCGGATACTCGCGCACATCGAGACCGACCGCCCCCGGGCGCGGATCCAGCACGTCTACCTCGGCGCCACCGCCGCCCTCCGCAAGGACATCGCCCAGTGAGAACCGCCCTCGTCATCGGTACCGGACTGGTCGGCACCTCCGCCGCCCTCGCCCTGGCCGGCCGTGGCATCCACGTCCACCTCGCCGACCACGACCCCGCGTCCGCCCGCACCGCCGCGGCGCTCGGGGCCGGTACCGAGGAGCCGCCGGAGGGCCCGGTGGACCTCGCCGTCATCGCCGTACCGCCCGCGCACACCGCGTCGGTGCTGGCCGGTGCCATGCGCGACGGCGTCGCCCGCGGGTACCTCGACGTCGCGAGCGTCAAGGGCGGCCCCCGGCGCGAGCTGGAGGCGCTGGGGCTCGACCTGACCCCGTACATCGGTACGCACCCGATGGCCGGCAAGGAGCGCTCCGGCCCCCTCGCCGCCACCGGGGACCTCTTCGAGGGCCGCCCCTGGGTCCTCACCCCGACCCGGGACACGGACACCGAGGTGCTCAACCTCGCTCTGGAGCTGGTCGCGGTCTGCAAGGCCGTCCCCGTGGTCATGGACGCCGACGCGCACGACCGGGCCGTCGCCCTGGTCTCGCACACCCCGCAGCTGATCTCCTCGATGGTCGCCGCCCGGCTGGAGGAGGCCGACGAGACCGCCGTACGCCTGTGCGGGCAGGGCATCCGCGACGTCACCCGGATCGCCGCCTCCGACCCCCGGATGTGGGTGGAGATCCTCTCCGCCAACCCCGGTCCCGTCGCCGACGTGCTCGCCGGCATCGCCACCGACCTCGACGAGACGGTACGGGCGCTGCGCGGGCTCCAGTCCGCCGACGAGGAGAAGCGCCGTACGGGCACGGCGGGCATCGAGGACGTGCTGCGGCGCGGCAACGCCGGCCGTGTCCGGGTCCCCGGCAAGCACGGCGCGGGCCCCGCCTCGTACGAGGTCGTCGCCGTCCTCATCAGCGACCGCCCCGGCGAGCTGGCCCGGATCTTCGCGGACGCCGGACGGGCCGGGGTGAACATCGAGGACGTCCGGATCGAGCACGCCACCGGCCAGCAGGCGGGCCTGGTCCAGCTCATGGTCGAGCCCAGCGCCGCAGCCGCGCTCGGCTCCGCCCTCACCGAGCGCGGCTGGTCGCTCCGCCCCTGACCCCCCGGTCCCGTACGGCTCCGGGGCCCCACGCGCCCCCGGAGCGCCGTCCGGTACGGGCCCGGAGCCCGGTCCGCGGCGGGATGCGTCCGATCGGGGTACAGGTGTGTCCCCCACACTCGGTAACCTTGGACCGGGCCGTCCGTCGGCCGGCCCGGTCCCCGCCCGTCCCGCCCCGTGTACCAGGAAGGTGCCCACCGCCGTGGAAACCGCAAGCTCCGCTGTGATCGTCGCCATCGACGGCCCCTCCGGCACCGGCAAGTCGAGCACCTCCAAGGCCGTCGCCGCCAAGCTCGGCCTGAGCTACCTGGACACCGGCGCGCAGTACCGGGCGATCACCTGGTGGATGCTGAGCAACGGCGTGGACGTCTCCGACGCGGCCGCCGTCGCGACCGCCGCCGGCAAGCCCGCGATCGTCTCCGGCACCGACCCGTCCGCCCCCACGATCACCGTCGACGGCGAGGACGCCTCCGGGCCGATCCGTACGCAGGAGGTCACCTCCAACGTCAGCGCCGTCAGCGCGGTCCCCGAGGTGCGCGCCCTGATCACGGCGCTCCAGCGCTCCATCGCCGCGACCGCCGACGGGGGCATCGTGGTGGAGGGCCGGGACATCGGCACCACCGTGCTGCCCGACGCCGACCTCAAGGTCTTCCTCACCGCCTCGCCGGAGGCCCGCGCGGCCCGCCGCAGCGGCGAGCTGAAGGGCGCGGACGTCGCCGCCACCAAGGAAGCCCTGATCAAGCGGGACGCGGCCGACTCCGGCCGCAAGACCTCCCCGCTCGCCAAGGCCGGCGACGCCGTCGAGGTGGACACCACCGAGCTGACCCTCGACCAGGTCATCGAGTGCGTCGTCACCCTCGTCGAGGAGAAGCGGGCGGCGAAGTGACGGAAGCCACCCCGGTGCCCTCCGAACGCGGAGCGGCCGTAGGGCGCGGCATCGGTATCGGACTGATGTACGGGCTGTGGAAGCCCCGGGTCCTCGGTGCCTGGCGGGTTCCGTCCGCCGGACCCGTCATACTCGCGGTGAACCACTCGCACAACATCGACGGACCGATGCTGATGGGTACCGCGCCCCGGCCGGTGCACTTCCTGATCAAAAAAGAGGCGTTCGTCGGCCCCCTCGACCCGTTCCTGCGCGGAATCGGGCAGCTGAAGGTGGACCGTACGGCCGCCGACCGCACCGCCATCACCCAGGCGCTCGGCGTACTGGCGGACGGCGGGGCACTCGGGATCTTTCCCGAGGGCACGCGGGGCGAGAGCGACTTCGCGTCGCTGCGGGCCGGACTGGCGTACTTCGCGGTTCGCGGCGGGGCGCCGATCGTCCCCGTGGCGGTCCTGGGAAGCACGGAGGCCCGGGGACGGTTGATATCCGCGTTGCCCCCGCTGCGCAGCCGGGTGGACGTGGTCTTCGGCGACGCGTTCGACGCGGGCGACGGCAGCGGACGCCGGACCCGCAAGGCCCTGGACGAGGCCACCGTGCGGATCCAGCGGAAGCTGGCCGCGCACCTGGAAGACGCCAGGCGCCTCACCGGGCGTCCGGTCAAGACCTGAGTAGTGAGCCGCGTCACCGCGGCCCATCGATGATGACGTACAGAGGAACGGACTTCATGAACGACCAGATTCACTCCGACGGCTCGGACCACGAGCACGGAGCACTTGGCGACGCCGAGTACGCGGAGTTCATGGAGCTCGCCGCGCAGGAAGGCTTCGATCCCGAGGAGATCGAGGGCGCCCTCGACGAGGTGGGAGCGGGCCCGCTGCCCGTCCTCGCCGTCGTCGGCCGCCCCAACGTCGGCAAGTCGACGCTGGTGAACCGCATCATCGGCCGCCGCGAGGCCGTCGTCCAGGACAAGCCCGGCGTCACCCGTGACCGCGTCACGTACGAGGCCGAGTGGGCCGGACGCCGCTTCAAGGTCGTCGACACCGGCGGCTGGGAGCAGGACGTGCTGGGGCTCGACGCCTCCGTCGCCGCCCAGGCGGAGTACGCCATCGAGACCGCCGACGCGGTCGTCTTCGTGGTCGACTCCACCGTCGGCGCGACCGACACCGACGAGGCCGTCGTCAGGCTGCTGCGCAAGGCGGGCAAGCCCGTCGTGCTCTGCGCCAACAAGGTCGACGGACAGAGCGGCGAGGCCGACGCCACCGCACTCTGGTCGCTCGGCCTCGGCGAGCCCCACCCGGTCTCCTCGCTGCACGGCCGCGGCACTGGCGACATGCTGGACGCCGTCCTCGAAGCCCTGCCCGAGGCCCCGGCGCAGCGCTTCGGCACCCCCGTCGGCGGCCCCCGCCGCATCGCGCTCATCGGCCGCCCGAACGTCGGCAAGTCCTCGCTGCTGAACAAGGTCGCGGGCGAGGACCGCGTCGTCGTCAACGAGCTCGCGGGCACCACCCGTGACCCGGTCGACGAGCTGATCAACCTCGGCGGCATCACCTGGAAGTTCATCGACACGGCCGGTATCCGCCGCCGCGTGCACCTCCAGGAAGGAGCGGACTACTACGCCTCGCTGCGTACCGCCGCCGCCCTGGAGAAGGCCGAGGTCGCCGTCGTCCTGATCGACTCCAGCGAGTCCATCAGCGTCCAGGACCAGCGGATCGTCACCATGGCCGTGGAGGCCGGGCGCGCGCTCGTCGTCGCCTTCAACAAGTGGGACACCCTCGACGAGGAGCGCCGCTACTACCTGGAGCGCGAGATCGAGACGGAGCTCGCGCAGATCGCCTGGGCGCCGCGCGTCAACGTCTCCGCGGTGACCGGCCGCCACATGGAGAAGCTGGTCCCCGCGATCGAGACGGCTCTCGAAGGCTGGGAGACCCGTATCCCCACCGGCCGGCTGAACGCCTTCCTCGGTGAGATCGTCGCCTCCCACCCGCACCCGGTCCGGGGCGGAAAGCAGCCCCGCATCCTCTTCGGCACCCAGGCGGGCACCAAGCCGCCGCGGTTCGTCCTCTTCGCCTCCGGCTTCCTGGAGCACGGCTACCGCCGCTTCGTGGAGCGCCGCCTGCGCGAGGAGTTCGGCTTCGAAGGCACCCCGATCCACATCTCGGTGCGGGTGCGCGAGAAGCGCGGCCGCAACAAGTAGCACGCGGCCCCGAACGTGACGGAGCCCCGGACGCCCCCCTCACCGGGAGGGAAGCGTCCGGGGCTCCGTCACGTGTACGGGACCTGGCGCGGGGCCCGTCGCAGGACCTCCGCGAGCGGCGGTGCCACGGCGGTCCGCCTCAGGGCTCCCGCGAGCCGGGGGGCAGAGCCGCCGGCTGCGGACGCCCGGCGTGCCGGCCCACCCGCTGCCAGGCGCCGCCCGCGCCCGAGCCGCCGCTCTGGGCGGCCGTACGCCCCTGCTGCGCGGCGGCAGCGGCGTGCCCGAAGCTCCCCGGGCGGGCGGCGAGCCTGCCCGGACCGCCGAAGCCCAGGAAGCCCAGACTCTCCTCGCCGCTTCGGTCACCCGGAAGCGCCCGGAACGACCGCAGGTATTCGGAGTACAGCGCGTCGTAGATCGGGGTGGGCGATGAGCCCCCCGGGAAGTCCCTGGACGGGCGCATGCCGGGGATCGGGCTCAGATGCTGGCGGGGTGGGTCGTATGAGTGCACATAAGGGCCAACGACCCCGGCGTCCGTCGGATGCGGCCCCGGAGGAGAAAACGCCACGCGACGGAGACCGGCGGGAGGCGTGGACACGATCAGGTCCCGGCCAGCGGCATCGAGGAGGCGACGAGCAGACCGTTGACCGCCGCCTTGTCCAGCGCGTCCCTCAGCAGGTCCTCGCGGGGCTGCTGGCCGATCGCCCCGGCCGGGGCGGCGAAGACCAGGACCTGCTGCGACTTGTTGGCCGCCGCCCGCCAGCCGTCGGTGACCTGGAGCGGCTGGTGCGCCTGCCACCAGGCGACGGGGGAGCCGCCGCCGGTGCCCGGCTGCAGCACGGCGTGCAGCTGACCCATGGCCAGCAGCACCGACCAGCCGGGCAGCACCCCGGGCAGCCGGTCGAGGTCGTGGGCGTGCCGGAAGCCCTGCTCCAGGAGCAGCTGGAGGAACTCGTCGCCCCTGCTGCCGTCGGTGCCGGGCCGGGCGATCGGGCCGGTCGGCTCGACGACCAGAGCCGGGCGGAGATCGTCCTCGATGAGGACGAGTCCGCTGGTGATGCCGAGGACGGCCTGTTCGGGCATGAGACCCTCCGGGTTCTGCGGTTCGCTGCCGGTGATGCTGCGCACCGCGCCCTGGAGCTGGTCCTCGGCGACGCGCACGACCTGGGACGGGATGCAGGAGGCGTGGGCGAAGGCCAGGACGGCCGTCTCGTCCCCCACGAACAGCACGGTGCTGGTGCGTTCCTGCTCCGAGTTGCCGGGGGTGCGGCAGGAGGTGCAGTCGTAGCTGCCCGGGGCGTTGTCGCCGACGAGCAGCCGGTCTGCTTCGGCGTCGCCGATTTCGGCGCGTACGTCCTCGCTGACGTCGAGCATGCGGGGCACGGGGCGCTCCTAGGAGTCGGTGCGTGGCCGGGCGGGTCCCGGCTCATGCAAGAACAACGGACGATCCGCCGCCCGGGTCACGCCCGAAGCCGCACCGAAACGGCGTACCCCCGGGCGCGACGGGCGCCCGGACCGTTCGGCCGGGTCCGCCGCACGGGGCGGGGTCCCGGGTTCCGTGCCCGGTCGGCCCGCCGCCGCAGGGGGACCGACCGGGCACGGAGGGGCGGACGCGGGCGCGTACCGGGGCCCTGGGGGACGGGCCCCGGGCCCTCGCGCGCGTACGGCCGCGTACAGCATCGGGGGCAGCGTCCGTACGATTTTCAGCGGGCAGAAGGCGCTCGCCCCCGGCATCGGCAGAGGGTGCCCGCTCCGACCGCGGACAGAAGGTGCCCGCTCCGACCGCGGACAGAAGGTGTCCGCGAGTGCTGGCAGACTCCCGGGCATGTTGGAGACCTCGGCACGACTGCTGCGCCTGCTCTCGCTCCTCCAGGCCCACCGCGACTGGAGCGGACACCAGCTGGCCGAACGCCTCGGCGTCACCCCGCGCACCGTACGGCGCGACGTCGACAAGCTGCGCGAGCTCGGTTACCCCGTGCACGCCAGTCCCGGTACGGGCGGCGGCTACCAGCTCGGTGCCGGGGCGGCGCTGCCGCCGCTGCTGCTGGACGACGACGAGGCCGTCGCGGTGGTGGTCGGGCTGCGTACCGCCGCGGGCAACGGGGTCGAGGGCATCGGCGAGACCTCGGTCCGTGCGCTCGCCAAGGTCGAACAGGTGCTGCCGGACCGGCTGAGCCGCCGGGTCGGCGCGCTGAGCGCCTTCACGGTGCCCATGGTGCGCGGGCCCGGGCCGGAGGGGAGCGCGGTCGACCCCGGGCTGCTGACCGAGCTCGCGGGCGCCTGCCGGGACTGCCGGCGGCTCCGGTTCGCCTACCGGGACCACGGCGGGGCCGAGTCGCGCAGACACGCGGAACCGCACCGGCTGGTGTGCGCCGAGCGCCGCTGGTACCTGGTCGCCTGGGACGTGGACCGGGAGGGCTGGCGTACCTTCCGGGCCGACCGGATCACTCCGACCCCGCCGCACGGCTCCCGCTTCACCCCCCGCCCGCCCCCGGCGGAGGACCTGGCCGCCTATGTGTCGCGGGGCGTCTCGACCACCGTCTACCCGGTCAGGGGGGTGGTCCGGCTGATGGTCCCGGCCGAGGAGGCGGCCTCCCGGATCAGCCCGTCGGCGGGCGTACTGGAGCCCCTCGACGCCGACAGCTGCCTGTTCACCTCGGGAGCGGCGAGCCTGGACGTGCTGGTCGTCCACGTGCTGATGACGGGTTTCGAGTTCGCGGTCGTGGAGCCCCCGGAGCTGACCGCGCGCATCCTGGCCGCCCGTGACCTGCTGACCTCGGCCCTGCACAGGTCTGGACATTCCGCATAGTGGACGCGCCGGACGGATGTGAGGGATGGGTGAGGACGGGATAAGACCGGCATAAGAGCAGATGAATTCCGGGCGGCGCGGTCCCGTGCGCGCATATTCCGGAGAAGGCTGCGAACCGGACCTTCCGACGGCTCCCGGCGCAATTCCCCGAAGCTGCCGACGCGTACGCCGCAAGGGCGTTCACATTACCGTTTCCGCCGCACCGGGCCACTTGTTCGAGTTAATTGTTCGAGCCGAATACCGATGTGGATCTTGTGACACAAGTGTGACCGATGCCGCACGCGGAAGAGGCGCGCGAGCGGGCGGTCGTACGGGTCCCGGGGCGGCCGCACCCTGCCCGGGGGCGCCCCGCACGCTCTACGGTGGAAGGTATGGCATCCCTACCGACCCCGCCCGTCCAGCCCGACGACCCGCCCGGGCCGTACGTCGGCCTGGACACCACGACCGCCGAGCGAAGGGCCGTGGCGCACGGCTGGACCACGGTCCGGGCCGTCCCGCCGGGCACGATCCTGACCATGGAGTTCCGCACCGGGCGCATCAACTTCCAGGTCGAGGACTCCACCGTGACCCGCTGCTGGATCGGCTGACCCACCGGGGCCCGGAGGGTCCCGCGGGCCCCGGGCACGACGGAGGCCCCGGCCGGAGCCGGGGCCTCCGCCCTGCGTGCGCCGGCGCGGTCAGCCGCCCATCGGGCGGGCCGGGGCTGCGGTGGACCGGGGTGGCCGGTCCGGGTGCGACGGCCGCCGTGAACCGGCCGGTGCTCCCGGGGCGCGCTCCGTGCGTACCGCGTGCGGAGCCGGTCGGGTACGGGCGGCCGCACCGGCGGGCATGAGCCCCGGAGCGCCGTCGGTCCCCACGGCCACGGCCACGGCCTCGTCGGGGTCCGCGCCGAGCGGTCGCACCGGACGGTGCCCGCCCGCCGCGACCGGGACGGAGATGCCCGCGGCCCCGCGGCTCCGCCGCTGCCGCCAGCGCTCGCGCGCGGCCAGGATCAGCTGCTCGGCCTGGGTGACGAGCGGCTCCACCCAGGGCAGGGCCAGGAGGACCAGAAGCCCGGCCGCCCAGCCCAGCAGGACGTCGCTGAGCCAGTGCGTGCCGATGTACACGGTGGTGAGTCCCACGCCCAGCGACACCGTCGCCGAGATGGCCGACAGATAGCGCCGGGCCTTCGGCGTGGTGGCCAGGTAGGCGAGGATTCCCCAGGTCACGACGGCGTTCGCGGTGTGTCCGGACGGAAATATATCGCCGCCGGCGAAGAGCTCGGCCGATCCGATCTGCGTCGCGTAGTGCGGGCCGAGCCGCCCGAGGAAGATCTTGACGCCGCCCACGGACCCGTTGAGCAGCAGCAGTGCGGCCCCCAGCGTGAGCAGGGGGCGCAAGGTGTGCTGACGCCAGGAACGCCAGCCGAGCCAGCTCGCGATCATCACCGCGGTCGGTCCGCGCTGGCCCAGCACGACGTAGTAGTCGAGGAAGGCGTGCAGCGACGGCCACTGCTGGTACGGCCGGAAGAGCATGACCTTCCAGTCCAGGGCCACCAGCCACGACGAGATCAGGACCAGGTAGACGATGACGAGATAGAACGCCAACGTCCCGCCGAAGAGGGCCACACGGTGACGGCTCATCCGCGGGATCTCTATCTTCGGCGGTTCCGGCTCCCGGTCCAGCCGGGCAAAGATGTCGGTACGCACCCAATCGACGTTACAGCGAGTGAGTGTGTGACCCGGTCGATCCCACGGGTTTGTGATGACGATGTGATGTGACCCATGTCGCCGGACGTGCCGTTTTCCGGTCCCGGAGAAAAAACAACAGGATCGGCCCTTCTCCTCCTTCCGGGTAGTTCCGTCAAGGCCGCGGTGACGGCCACTCCATTTCGCGGAAGAAGTCGCCGTCGGTATTTGCCGGCCTTTCCGCCGCCCCCGCTCTCCTGGAGGGAAGGAGGTCCCGCCCTCCCGGCGCGGGCGCGGGAGAGCGGGCGCCGGACGGGCAGAAGTGTGGCGCACGCCACAACGCCCGTGACGGAGGGTATGAGCTGGGCCACGTGTGACAGCGGTGCACTCGCGTACGCTGACGGCTCACTCGCCCGTCGATGCCGGGCCCCGGGGGCGCCGCGCACCATTGCCGCTCCGGTCCGCCGAGCGCGAGGGACACATGGGAGGTACGCAGATGTCCGGGAGGAACACGGCCCCGAGCGCCCCGCGCCCAGCCACCGGCAAGAGCTCCGCCTCCAGCACGAGCACGAGCACGAGCACGAGTGCGCGCACGAGCGACGAGGACGCCGGCCCCGCCTCCCGTACGCCCCCGGGCGGCACCGGTGCGAGCGATACGGGCCCAGCCCCCGGTACGACCCCGAGCGGCGGCGGCACCGACTCCGCCCGCTCCGGACGCGGCCCCGGCCGAAACCGCTGGGTCGTTCTCGTCGTCCTCTGCCTCAGCCTGCTGCTGGTCGCGCTCGACTCGACCGTGCTGCACGTCGCCGTGCCCGCCGTCACCGAGGACCTGCGGCCCGGCCCGGTGGCCCTGCTGTGGATCGTGGACGCCTACCCGCTGGTCTGCGCCTCGCTGCTGATCCTCTTCGGCACCCTCGGGGACCGGGTCGGCAGACGGCGGGTGCTGCTCTGCGGTTACGCCCTCTTCGGTGCCGCCTCCGCGCTCGCCGCCTTCGCGGGCAGCCCCGGGATACTCGTCGCCGCCCGCGCCCTGCTCGGGGTCGGCGGCGCGATGATCATGCCGGCCACCCTGTCGATCCTGCGCCAGGTCTTTCCCGACCGCCGCGAGCGGGCCGTCGCCATCGGGGTCTGGACGGCGGTCGCCGCCGTCGGCGCTGCCACCGGCCCGGTCATCGGCGGCTTCCTCGTCGAGCACTACTGGTGGGGCTCGGTCTTCCTGATCAACGTCCCGCTGATGGCGCTGGTGCTCCCGGTCGGGCGCCGGCTGCTGCCGGAGTCGCGCGGCTCCGGCAAGGGCCCGTGGGACGTGCTCGGCGCGCTGATGGCCGCCGCCGGGGTGCTCGGTGCCGTCCTGGGCGTCAAGCGGATGGGCGCGGGGGAGGGCGTCCTCGATCCGGCCTCGCTCGTCCCGCTGGTGGCCGGGGTGCTCTTCCTCGTGCTGTTCGTCCGCCGCCAGCGGCGGCGCACGCACCCGCTGATCGACATCGGCATGTTCGCCCGGCCCGCCTTCGCCACGGCGGTCGGCTGCATCGTCCTCGCCATGCTGGCCCTGGTCGGCCTCGAACTCATCGCCGTCCAGTACCTCCAGCTCGTCCTGGACCTCAGCCCGCTCAGGACCGGACTGCGGCTGCTCCCGCTGACCTTCGCGGCCATGGCCGCCGGGGCCACCGGCATGTACACCCTGCGCCGCCTCGGCCCCCGCAGGATGGTCGGGCTCGGCTTCGTGCTGACGGCGGGGTCGGTGCTGCTGCTGACGCTGATGGGCGGGCACGACCGCCCCGCCCTGATGACGGCCGGCTTCGTCCTGCTGGGCTTCGGGCTCCAGACCACCCTCTTCGGCGCCTACGAGTCGATGCTCAACGACGTTCCGGCCGACCGCGCGGGCGGTGCGGCGGCGATCGGGGAGACCTCGTACCAGCTCGGCGCCGGGCTCGGGATCGCCCTGCTGGGCAGTGTCATGAACGCCGCCTACGCCCCCGGCCTCGCCGCCCTGCACAAGGAGGGCGTACCGGCCGCCGCGGGCAGCGCCGCCGCACACTCCCTCGGCGAGGCGTACCAGGTGGCGGACCGGCTCGGCGGCCCGGCCGGGGGGCTGGTGCGGTCCACCGCGCGGCACGCGTTCGTCCACGGCCTCCACCTCACCCTGCTGGTCAGCGCCGGGCTGCTGCTGCTCGGCGCGCTGGCCGCGCTGCGGCTGCCGCGGTCCATGGAGTGCGCGGCGGACCCCCGCCGTACGGGGCCCGAGCCCCGGATCGCCGGCCCCCGCACACCGGACCACCAGGAGCGGGGCGGCCTCCGGGCCGGCCGTGAGGTGCCTGTGGCGCGACGCGAACCGGCCGAGGCGACCGGCTCTGGACGCGCGTCCCGCTGAGCCGTAGCGTCGGCCGCGCGAAGTCTGACTACCACCGCTAGTTTTTCGGGATCCGGACCGCCGGACAGGGCTGCGGCCCACGGCCCGGACACCGCGCGAGCCGCCGGAGGAACCATGCAGAGCACCGAGCACGACCGGCCGAAGCCGCCCCCGTTCGATCCGGGCGACCCGATCGGCATCGACGACCTCCTCGACCCCGAGGACCTCGCGATCCGCGCAGCGGTCCGCGCCTGGGCCGCCGACCGGGTGCTGCCGCACATCGCCCAGTGGTACGAACAGGGCGAGCTGCCCGTCATCCGCGAGCTGGCCCGCGAACTCGGTTCGCTCGGCGCACTGGGCATGTCCCTGAAGGGGTACGGCTGCGCGGGCGCCTCGGCCGTCCAGTACGGCCTCGCCTGCCTGGAGCTGGAAGCCGCCGACTCGGGGATCCGCTCACTCGTCTCCGTACAGGGCTCGCTCGCCATGTACGCGATCCACCGCTACGGCTCCGAGGAGCAGAAGGAGCGGTGGCTGCCCGCCATGGCGGCGGGCGAGGTCATCGGCTGCTTCGGGCTGACGGAGCCCGACCACGGCTCCGACCCCGCCGGGATGCGGACGCACGCGAAGCGCGACGGGGACGACTGGATCCTCACCGGCCGCAAGATGTGGATCACCAACGGTTCGGTCGCCGGGGTCGCCGTCGTCTGGGCGCAGACCGACGAGGGCGACGCGGGGCGGGGCGTCCGGGGATTCGTCGTGCCCACGGACAGCCCCGGATTCTCCGCGCCGGAGATCAGGCACAAGTGGTCGCTCCGCGCCTCCGTCACCAGCGAGCTGGTGCTCGACGGGGTGCGGCTGCCCGCCGACGCGGTGCTGCCGGGCGTGACGGGGCTGCGCGGGCCGCTCAGCTGTCTGAGCCACGCGCGGTACGGGATCGTCTGGGGCGCCATGGGCGCCGCGCGGTCGAGCTTCGAGGCTGCCGTCGACTACGCGCGGACCCGGGAACAGTTCGGCCGGCCCATCGGAGGCTTCCAGCTCACCCAGGCCAAGCTCGCGGACATGGCGGTGGAACTCCACAAGGGCATCCTGCTCGCCCACCATCTGGGCCGCCGGATGGACGCGGGCTCGCTCCGCCCGGAACAGGTCAGCTTCGGGAAACTCAACAACGTGCGGGAAGCGATCGAGATCTGCCGCACCTCACGCACCGTCCTCGGTGCCAACGGGATCTCGCTGGAGTACCCGGTGATGCGGCATGCGACGAACCTGGAGTCGGTGCTCACGTACGAGGGCACCGTCGAGATGCACCAGCTGGTGCTGGGCAAGGCGCTCACCGGCCTGGACGCCTTCCGGTAGGGCCGCCCGGCCGTGCGCGACGGCGGGCCGGAGTCCGGGGCGTGTTGGCGAGCGCCCTGCTCAGCTCTGGTTGAAGAAGCCGCCGGTCTGCCGGCCGGAGGCTTCGCCGCTGACCACGTGGGTGTGGGCAGGGGTCAGCAGGAAGACGCGGGTGGCGACCCGGTCGATCGAACCGCGCAGGCCGAAGATCAGCCCGGCGGCGAAGTCCACCACGCGCTTGGCGTCGGCGGGGTCCATGGCCGTGAGGTTCAGGATGACCGGGACGCCGTCCCGGAACAGCTCGCCGATGGTGCGCGCGTCCCGGAAGCTGTCCGGGGTCACCGTGGCGATGCGGCGCTCCCGCTCCTCGGCCGCCTCGGAGGCGACCTGGACCCGGGGGTCGGTCACCCATGCCTGGCCGTGCGTGCCCGTTTCGGCGCCTTCGGAGTACTCGTCGTCGTAGTAGCGCTCGTCGTTGTCCTCCACGAGGCCCAGCCAGGCGCTCGCCTTGCGTACCGATCCCATGGACGCCTCCTCTCACCGCGGTTCTCTGATGTTCCGCATGTCTTTCGTATCCCTATGGTCGTCCATCATGCGGATAGCGCGCCAAGTGGATAGTCGGCGCGCAGGCGATTCGTGACGCTACTGATGCAGAACATGTGGCGGTTCGTCAGGGTTCCGACCGAATAAGGGGGCTTGTAGGAAGAAAATAGGATGCCCGCGACCGTACGGGTGATGTAGAGGGCGTACGAGTGAACGACCGGATCGGTACGATGACCGACGCGTGGGTGTGCGAGGCGTCGCGGACCCGTCGTTCAGGTTCTCGGGGGGAACGCTCGTGTTCGGAATCGTCAGGCCCTGTACGCACCGGCTGAGCGAAGGGCTCAAAGCCGAGTGGATGGCCCATCTCTGCGGGCTCTGCCTCGCTCTCCGCGCCGACCACGGACAGTTCGCCCGGATCGTGACGAACTATGACGGCTTGATCGTCTCGGTCCTGACGGAGGCTCAGACCGGACCGGTCCCGGCCGGACGGCGCACCGCCGGTCCGTGCCCGCTGCGCGCCATGCGGACCGCGCCCGTCGCCGTGGGCGAGGGGGCGAAGCTCGCCGCCGCCGTCTCCCTGGTGCTCGCCTCCGCCAAGGTGCGCGACCATGTCGCCGACCGGGACGGGCTGCTGGCGCACCGTCCGGTCGCCGCCGCCGCCCGCCGGGTCGCGGCGGGCTGGGACCGGGCCGGGGCCCGGAGCGGCGCGGCGCTCGGCTTCGACACCGCGGTCCTGCTGGACGCGGTGGACCGGCAGGGCGGGATCGAGGCGCTGGCCGTGACGGGCACTCCGCTGCTCGTCGTCACCGAACCCACCGAGACGGCCACCGCCGCCGCCTTCGCGCACACCGCCGTCCTCGCCGGGCGGCCGGGCAACGCGGCCCCGCTCGCGGAGGCGGGACGGCTCTTCGGGCGGCTGGCCCACCTCCTCGACGCGGTGGAGGACCAGCGGGCGGATGCCGAGGCGGGGGCGTGGAACCCGCTCACCGCCACCGGGACCCCGCTCGCCGAGGCCCGGCGGCTCTGCGACGACGCGGTGCGCGGGGTGCGTCTGGCGCTGGCCGACGCGGAGTTCGGCGACGGCAAGCTGGTGCACGTCCTGCTGGTGCACGAACTGCGCCGCGCGGTGGACCGCGCCTTCGCCACCGACTCCTGCGGGCACCGGGGGGCGTACGGGCCGCCTCCCGGCAACCCGTACGCCCCTGGCAATCCGTACGCCCCCGGTGGTCCGCACGCTCCCGGTGGTCCCGCGGAACCGCCGCCCGAGCCCCCGCGGCCGCCCCGCGACCGGCGCGGGCTCATCGCCGGCTGCCTGGTCTGGGCCGGGCTCGCCTGCACCTGCCAGATGTGCTGCGGCACCTACGACGGACCCTGGTCGCGCGAGCGGCGGCAGGGGCTCTGCAACGGCATGGACTGCAGCGACTGCTGTGACGGGTGCGACTGCTGCTCGAACTGCTGCGACGGATGCGGCTGTTGCGACTGCGACTGCGGTTGCGACTGCTGAGCCGCCCCGGCGCCGCCGGTGTGCGGTAAGCCGCCGCGCGGACTCAACCGATCTCGGGAGGCGAGATCTGCGAGGTCTCGATCGCCGACTCGGAGGTGCCCCACTTCTTCAGGATGCGGTCGTAGGTGCCGTCCGCCTTGAGGCTGTTCACCGCGGCCTGGAAGGCGGGGGCCAGCGGGGTGCCCTTCTTGAAGGCGAAGCCGACGTCGAGCCGCTTGAACTCGTTGAGGAAGCGGACGTCCTTCTGCTGGGTCACCGCGTAGCGCAGCCCGTTGATGGTCGACATCACCACGTCGATCCGGCCCTGCTGGAGCCCGATCCAGATGGAGGTCGGGTCGGCGAAGGTCTGCACGGTGTAGGGCTTCTTGCCCGCCGCGGTGCACAGGCTCTTGTTCTTCTCCAGCGTCACCTCGAAGGTGGTCCCCGCCCCCGTGGCGACCTTCAGGCCGCAGAGCTGCGTGAGGTCGGTGACCTCCTTCAGCTTGCTGTCGTTGCGCACGGCGAAGCCCTGGCCGTCGTTGATGTAGGTGACGAAGTCGATCGTCTTGCGCCGCTCCTCGGTGACGCCGAAGTTCCCGGTGCCCAGGTCGTACTTGCCGCTGCCGAGCGCCGGCAGGATCGCCTCGAAGGAGGCGATCTCGCGGTGGAGTTTCAGGCCGAGTTTGCGGGCCACCGCGTCGGAGAAGTCGACGTCCGCGCCGGAGAGCGTCTTGCCGTCCGCCTCGTAGAACGAACTCGGTGGTGAGCCCGCCGTACTGGCGATTCTCAGCGTGCCCGCCGAGCGGACGTCCGCGGGCAGCAGGGCCGCCGCCGCGTCGTCCTTCTTCACGGAGGACACCACGTCGTCCTTCGGGGTGTCCTGGGCGGGGGTGCCGGCCGCCTGCGTCGTGGTGGGCTCGCCCGTTCCGCACCCGGCGAGGGCGAGGGTGGCGGCGGTGATCAGGGCGAAGGCGACGGTGTGCCGGGTGCGGGGCATGACGGAGCTGCTCCAGATTCGTCGGGGGCGTGCCGGGAGGTGCCGGGCACGCCGGAAGTGCCGGATGTACCGGTCGGGTGCTGGATGTGCTGGATGTGCTGGATGTGCTGGATGTGCTGGATGCGCGGGGTGTGGTGGGAGGGCGCTGGGGATGACGGGGGAGGGCGCTGGACGTGGCGGGAGGGCGCTGGACGTGCCTGGGTAGGCCGGCCGGCCCCGCCGTACGCGGCCCGGGGGCGGCGCGAGGCGGAGCGGAAGCCGTCAGTGGTGCGAGGGGAGGGGAGGGTGCTGTCGTGCGGGTGAAGTCACGCGGGGAGGAACGCTCGAAGACGCGCGAGGGCGCGAGCGTGCGGAGAGGAGCAGGGGGTCAGCTCAACAGGAACAGGACCACACACGACCGAAGTCGATGTGGGAGCGGGTGACCAGCCACTGCTGCGAATACATGCGCCCAGTGGAACAGGCATTCGGTGGTGCGTCAACTGCCGCCCGGACGAGGCTCACAGTGTGGACAAGCTTGACAGCGGGGCGCGTACACCGCTTATCTCATAGGCGGACCAGTGCTGAGGGGCCTGGTCCGCCTCGTGCCCGCTGTGAAGCCGCGCCCCGTGTTCGATCCCGCATCCACGGAGCCCCAGCATGTCCGCGCAGACAGAATCCCTCACGCCCGCACCCATCTCCTCCGACACCACGTCCGCGGCGGACCCACCCGTCCCCGAGGGCGCCGGCAAGGACGTCGTACCCCGCATCGTCCCGGTGCGCCGCACGGGCCAGTGGGTGGCCGCCGCCGTCGTCCTCGTCCTCCTCGGCCTCGCGCTCGTCTCCGTCGTCCGCAACAAGGCCTTCCAATGGGACGTCGTCGCACAGTACTTCACCACCGACTCGGTGCTGCGCGGGCTCGGCCTCACCCTCTGGCTGACGGCCGTCGTCATGGTGCTCGGCTTCGCCCTGGGAACCCTGCTCGCGGTCATGCGCCTCTCGGGCAACCGCGTGCTCCAGGCGACCAGTTGGGGGTACGTCTGGCTCTTCCGGTCCACCCCGATCCTGGTCCAGCTGCTGTTCTGGTTCAACATCGGCGCCCTCTACCCCACGATCCTCGGCGTCAACACCGTGAATCTCCTGGGGCCGGTCACCGTCGCCGTCGTCGGGCTCACCCTGCACGAAGCCGCGTACGCCGCCGAGGTGGTGCGCGGAGGCATCCTCTCCGTGGAACGCGGGCAGCTGGAGGCCGCGCAGTCACTGGGCCTCGGCCCCTGGCGCAGGTTCCGCCGGATCGTGCTGCCCCAGGCGATGCGGTCCATCGTGCCGCCCGCCGGCAACATGCTGATCGGCGCCCTCAAGGGGACCTCGATCGTCAGCATCATCGCCGTGCAGGACCTGCTCTACTCCGTCCAGCTCGTGTACCACCGCACCTACGAGATCATCCCGTTGCTGCTGGTCGCCACCATCTGGTACGTCGTCGTCACCTCCCTTCTCAGCGTCGGCCAGCACTACGTCGAGCGCTACTACGCACGCGGAACGGCGGACGCCCGATGACCCCCGCACCCACCCTCGTCGTCATCGGCGCCGGACCCCGCGGCACCGGACTGATCGAGCGCATCGCCGCCAACGCCGCCGAGCTGTACGCGGACCGGCCGCTGGACATCCACCTCGTGGACCCCCACCCGGCCGGCGGCGGGCGCATCTGGCGCCACGACCAGTCCCCGCTGCTCTGGATGAACTCCATGGCCCAGGACGTCACCGTCTTCACCGACGACACGGTGCGCCAGGAGGGCCCGGTCCGCCCGGGGCCCGCCCTGGACGCCTGGGCCGAGGAGGTCAGAGCGGGCCGCATCACCATCGACGCCGAACCCGCCGTCCTCGCGGAGATCCACGCCCTGACCGGCCAGGACTTCCCCACCCGCCGGCTCCAGAGCACCTATCTGCGCTGGTTCTACGAGGAGTCCGCCGCGGCCCTGCCCGCCGGGATCACCGTCCACGAGCACCCCACCCGCGCCCTGCGTGTCACCGGCCCGCGCGACGGCCGGCAGCGGGTCTGGCTCGAAGGGCGCACCGAACCTCTCGTGGCCGACCTCGTCGTCCTCACGGTCGGCCACCTGGACGCCGAACTCGACGACGAACAGAAGGAGTTGTCCGCCTTCGCGCTGCGCCACCAACTGGTGCACCTGCCGCCCGACTTCACCGCCGACACCGACCTCGGCGCGCTCCGCCCGGGTGAGCCCGTCATCGTCCGGGGCTTCGGGCTGGCCTTCGTGGACCTGATGGTGCTGCTCACCGAAGGCCGGGGCGGCCGGCACCAGGACGGCGTCTACCACCCGTCCGGGCGCGAACCCGTCCTGTACGTCGGGTCCCGGCGCGGCGTCCCGTACCACTCGAAGATCGGCTACGGCTGGGAGGGCGAGCGCCCGCCGCTCCCGCACCACCTCGGCCCCGAACACATCAAGGAACTCCTCGCGGCCCCGGGCCCGTTGGACTTCCGGCGTGACGTCTGGCCGCTCATCGCACGCGAACTCGCCCACGCCCACTACCACCGGCTCTTCACCGCGCACCCCGAGCGCACCACCACCTCCTGGGACGCGTTCCGGCGGAGCTACGAAGCCGCCGGGCCGGACGGCCCCGAACGCGCCGAGATCGTCGCCCGGTCCGTCCCCGACCCCGCCGACCGGCTCGACCTGGACCTGCTGGACCGGCCCCTCAAGGGGCTCGCCCTCCCTGACCAGGACGCCCTCCAGGAAGCCCTGCGCGACTACATCACCGCCGATCTGACGCGCCGTCACGACCCGTCCCACTCCTCGGATCTCGCCGTCTTCTTCGGGCTCCTCTCCGCCTACGTACAACTGGTCGCCCTCGGAGACACCGGCGACAGCTGGCACGGTTTCTTCAGCTACCTCGCCTCCGGCCCGCCCGGCCCCCGGCTCGAACAGCTTCTCGCGCTCTCCCGCGCGGGAGTCGTGCGCTTCCTCGGCGCCGACATGACCGTCGAGACCGACGAGGAACACGGCGTCTTCCGGGCCGGCAGCCCCACCGTCCCCGGCGCGCACACCGAGGCCCGGGCGCTCGTCGAGGCCCGCCTCCCGTCCCCCTCGCTGCGGCACACCAGCAGCCCGCTCCTGCGCGGACTGTACGAGGACGGGGCGTCGGTCACCGGCAACGGCCTCCTCCAGGTCTCCCCGCAGGACGGCCGGATACAGGACCGCGACGGCACCACCCACCCCCGTCGCTTCGCCCTGGGTCCCTTCACCACGGCCCGCGCGTCGGGGGCCTTCACCCGGCCGCGCACCGGAGGCCCCGCGTTCAGCCAGAACGACGCCACCGCCCGTACCGCACTCGCCTTCCTGCGCGCCCTCTCCGAACGCCCCGTCCTCGCGAACTGACCCTCCCGGGCCGCGCCCTCCCTCCGGGCCGTGTCCGTCCGGAACGCGCCCGCCGCCCGAGCCCCGTCAGCCGCCCGAACTGCCCGAACCGCGTCAGCCGCCCCGAACCGCGTCCGCCGCCCCGAACCGCGTCCAAGGAAATGCCATGTCGCTCACCACCACCGAAACGCCACCCATGGTCGAGATCCGCTCCCTGCACAAGAGCTTCGGCTCGACCGACGTGCTGCGCGGCATCGACCTCACCGTCCGGCCCGGCGAGGTGACCGTCGTCCTCGGCCCCTCCGGCTCCGGCAAGTCCACCCTGCTGCGCACCATCAACCACCTGGAGAAGGCCGACCAGGGCTGGATCACCGTGGACGGCGAGCTCATCGGCTACCGCAGGGACGGCGACAAGCTGTACGAACTGCGCGAGCGCGAGGTGCTGCGCCGGCGGACCCGGATCGGCTTCGTCTTCCAGAGCTTCCACCTCTTCCCGCACCTCACGGTGGTGGAGAACATCATCGAGGCGCCCGTCTCCGCGCTGCGCCGCCCCCGGGACGAGGCGATCGCAGCGGCCGAGCGGCTGCTGGAGCGGGTGGGCCTGGCCGACAAGGCGCAGGCGTACCCGCGGCAGCTCTCCGGTGGGCAGCAGCAGCGGGTCGCCATCGCGCGCGCCCTCGCGCTGGAGCCGAAGCTGCTCCTCTTCGACGAGCCGACCTCCGCGCTCGACCCCGAACTCGTCGGCGAAGTCCTCGACGTGATCAAGGACTTGGCCGAGCAGGGCACCACCATGATCGTGGTGACCCACGAGATCGGCTTCGCCCGCGAGGTGGCTGACACCGTCGTCTTCATGGACGAGGGACGCATCGTCGAGCAGGGCCCGCCCTCCGAGGTGCTCGACCGTCCCGCGCAGGAACGCACCCGCGCCTTCCTCTCCAAGGTCCTGTAGGGCCGGCGGTTCCGTCGGGCCGGCCGGCCCCGCCCCGCCCCTTCCGACCCCGCCGGGACCGATCCCCTCCGACCCACCGTCCAACGCCCCCCATTGATCCCGGAAGGCCCGCATGACCACCGGCAGACCCCTCCACCTGGCCGCCGAGATCGGTGGCCCGCCCCGATACGAGCCGGACCACTACCTCGGCCTGGCACGGCTCGCCGAGGGCGGCGCCCTCGACTACGTGACCCTCGGCGACTCCTTCGCCAGGCCCGGGCCCGACGCGCTCTCCGTGCTCGCCCGGATCGCGCCCGCCACCGACCGGATCGGGCTCGTGCCGACCGTCGACACCACGCACACCGAGCCCTTCCACGTCTCGTCCGCCGTCGCCACCCTGGACTGGGTGAGCCGGGGCCGGGCCGGCTGGACGGCCGACGTCTCGACCACCGAGGCCGTGGCCCGGCTCTTCGGCCGCCGCGCCGCCGCGCCCGCCGAGGCCCTGTGGCGCGAGGCGGGCGAGGCCGCCGACGCGGGCGCCCGGCTCTGGGACAGCTGGGAGGACGACGCCGAGATCAGGGACACCGCCACCGGCCGGTTCATCGACCGGGACAAGGTGCACCACATCGACTTCGAGGGCGAGGCCTTCTCCGTACGGGGCCCCGCCATCGTGCCGAGGCCCCCGCAGGGCCGGCCCGTCACGGTGATCGACGGCACCACCGCCACCGCCCGGGCGGTCGCGGCCCGCCACGCGGACGTGGTGCACGTCCGGGCCACCTCGCCCGAACAGGCCGCCGCCGCCCGCGCGGACGTCCTCCGGCTCGCCGCCGCGCACGGCCGCCCGGCGCGCGAGCTGCGGGTGCTGGTCGCGCTCGCGGTCGACCTCGGCGACGCGGAGACCGCCCCCGAGCCCGGGCTGGCGAGCGGGCCGCCGCTGGCCGGCCACGGCACCTACTTCCGGGGCGGGCCGGTGGACCTCGCCGAGCTCATCTCCCAGTGGTACCGGGCGGGCGCGGCGGACGGGTTCCACCTCACCCCCATCACCCCGGCCCGCGACCTCGAAAGGATCGTCAACGGCACCGTGGCCCTCCTCCAGCACCGCAGCCTCTTCCGCACCTTCCACCCCGGCCACACCCTCCGCGAGCACCTCGGGCTCGCCCGCCCCGCCAGCCGCTACGCGCTCGCCCGGACCGCGGGGGAGCAGCGATGACCGAGCACCGGCAGATGCATCTGGCCGCCCACTTCCCGGGCGTCAACAGCACCACGGTCTGGTCGGACCCCCGGTCCGGCAGCCAGATCGACTTCGCCTCCTTCGAGCACCTGGCGAGGACCGCCGAGCGCGGCAAGTTCGACTTCTTCTTCCTCGCGGAAGGGCTCCGGCTGCGCGAGTACGACGGGCGTGTCCACGACCTGGACGTCGTCGGGCGGCCGGAGTCCCTCACCGTGCTGAACGCGCTCGCCGCCGTCACCGACCGGCTCGGGCTCGCCGCCACCGTCAACGCGACCTTCAACGAGCCGTACGAACTGGCCCGCCGGTTCGCCACTCTCGACCACCTCAGCGGCGGCCGCGCGGCGTGGAACGTGGTCACCTCCTCGGACGCCTTCACCGGCGAGAACTTCCGCCGGGGCGGCTTCCTCGACCGCGCCGACCGCTACACCCGGGCCGCCGAGTTCGTCGCCACCGCACGCGAACTGTGGGACTCCTGGACACCGGACGGGACGCCCCGGCCGGTCGCGCACCGGGGGCAGCACTTCGACATCTCCGGCGAGTTCACCCTCCCCCGGTCCCCGCAGGGGCATCCGGTCGTCATCCAGGCAGGGGACTCGGACGAGGGCCGTGAGTTCGCGGCCTCCGCCGCCGACGTGATCTTCACCCGGCACGGCACCCTGGAGGCCGGACGTACCTTCTACGCGGACGTCAAGGGGCGGCTGGCGGCGTACGGCCGGGGCCCCGACGACCTGAAGATCATGCCCGGGGTCAGGGCCGTGGTCGCCGACACCGACGAGGAGGCCCAGGAGCACGCCGCCGGGATCCGCCGCCTCCAGGTCTCCCCGCAGAACGCGATCCTCGCCCTCGAACAGGTCTGGGGCCGCGACCTGTCCTCGTACGATCCCGACGGACCGTTCCCCGCGATCGACCCGGAGCCGGACTCCGAGTTCGCGCAGGGCCGGGTCAGGATCGCCGACCCGTTCGCCGTGGCCGCGCGGTGGCGGGCGCTGTCGGAGGAGAAGGGGCTGTCCATCCGGGAGACCGTGATCGAGACCACCACCCGGCAGTCCTTCGTCGGCAGCCCGGAGACCGTCGCCGCCGAGATGACCGACTTCGTCGACCAGCGGGCGGCGGACGGCTTCATCCTCGTCCCGCACCTCACCCCCGGCGGCCTCGACGACTTCGTCGACCGGGTCGTCCCCCTCCTCCAGGAACGTGGTGCGTTCCGGTCCGAGTACACCGGTTCCACCCTGCGGACACACCTCGGGCTGGCCGAACCCGTATGGAAAGGTTGAGCACATGAGCACGAACGCGACGCAGGAGTGGCAGAGCTGGCACGAGGGGCGCACCGCCGCGGCTGCGGCGCCCTACGGACTGCTGGCGCTGGCCGGTACGCACTGGCTCGCCGATTACCCGGAAGGGCGAATTCCGGCCGTCCCGGGAGAGTGGCGCGAGGACGGTGACGATCTGGTGCTCGGCGCCCGGGCCGAGGACGGCCTGACCGTCGACGGCAAGCCGCTCACCGGGGAGGTACGCCTGCGTCCCGACAGCGGGCCGGTCGACGACGCCCGCGTGGCCCTCGGCGAACGGCGGTTCGTCGTGCTCCGCCGCGAGGGCCTCTGGGCGGTCCGTGACTTCGACCCGGCGGCGCCGAACCGGCACGCGTTCAGGTCGATCGAGGCGACGCCGTACGACGCGCGCTGGAGCCTGTCCGGCACCTTCCGCCGGTACGAGGAACGCACCGTCCGGGTGAAGAACGCCGACGGCGTCGAGCGCGGCCTCCAACTCGCGGGCGAGGCGGCGTTCGTCGTGGACGGAACCGAGCACACCCTCCAGGCCGCGGTCGAGCCGGACGGCTCGCTGTGGATCGTCTTCGCCGACGCGACCAGCGGTGACAGCAGCTTCCGGTTCCGCTTCCTGCGGCCCGCCGCCCCCGCGGCGGACGGCTCGGTGACGGTCGACTTCAACCGCGCCCTGCTGCCCCCGTGCGCCTTCGCCGACCACTTCATCTGCCCCTTCCCGCCGCCGGGCAACACCCTCCCGATCGCCGTCCCGGCGGGGGAGCGGAAGCGGCTCGACGGCTGAACCGGCACCTGGGCCGCGTTGCGGAATCAGCGCCGTCCGCCCCGGCCCCGGCAGCATCCACGCTGCCGGGGCCGGGGCGTTCCCGCGTCCCGTACGGCCCCGGGCGGCTGAAAGACGCCCTTGCGCCACGCGCGGCCGGTCCCAAATACTCCCCATCAGCGCTTGTCAGGAACACGGCATCCGCATAGCGAACGCATGTCGGAAGCCCGACGCCTGACTGCGCCTCACGGGTCCGCCACCCCACGGACGGGCCCCTGATTCCCCCTTGGAGGAACGCGAAGTGAGGATCAAGCGCACCACCCCCCGCAGCACCACCGCCAGACGCAGCAGGGCCGTCGCCATCGCGGCGGGTCTGGTCGCCGTAGCGGCGCTCGCCGTCCCTGCGGCCAACGCCGAGTCGGCCGGAACGTTCAGCACCGCCCAGCTCACCGCCGCGAGCGACGCCGTGCTCACCGCCGACGTCCCGGGCACCGCCTGGAGCGTCGACCCCGCCACCAAGCACCTCGTCGTCACCGTGGACAGCACCGTCACGCAGGCCGAGATCGCGAAGATCAAGGAGACCGCGGGCGACGAGGCGGGCGCCCTGCGCATCGAGCGCACGGCCGGCACCTTCAACAAGCTGATCTCGGGCGGCGACGCGATCTACGCGAGCAGCTGGCGCTGCTCGCTCGGCTTCAACGTCCGCAGCGGCAGCACCTACTACTTCCTGACCGCCGGTCACTGCACCGACGGCGCGGGCACCTGGTGGTCCAACTCGGCCCACACCACCACGCTCGGCACCACCTCGGGATCCAGCTTCCCGGGCAACGACTACGGCCTGGTGACGTACACCAACAGCAGTGTCACCAAGAGCGGCACCGTGGGCAGCGTGGACATCACCGGCGCGGCCAACGCCACCGTCGGCCAGTCCGTGACCCGCCGCGGCTCCACCACCGGCATCCACAGCGGTACGGTGACCGGCCTCAACGCCACCGTCAACTACGGCAACGGGGAGATCGTCTCCGGCCTGATCCGCACCAACGTGTGCGCCGAGCCCGGCGACTCCGGCGGCCCGCTCTACTCCGGGACCCTGGCGATCGGCCTCACCTCGGGCGGCAGCGGCGACTGCACCTCGGGCGGCACGACCTTCTTCCAGCCCGTCACCGAAGCACTGAGCGCGTACGGAGTCAGCGTCTTCTGATCCCCGGCGCCGACCCCTGGTCCTGCGGTCCGCCGAAGCCCACGGGGTTCAACCGCCCCGTGGGCCGCGGTGGCCCCACGGACCCGGCCCGCGGCCCGGTCCCGTGGTTCCGCAGGCCCCGACGAGCCCCCGTTCACTCCGGACGGGGGCTCCCGCGCGCCCCCCGCTCTGCGCGATGATGGCCGTACGGTCGGACGCAGAGGAGCGACGGGGGCGGACGCCGTTGTCCGTACGGAGGTGCGCCCTCCGGCCCCCGCAGACACCCAGGGGGTTCCAGGCCCGTGCATCGCATCGGAGTGACCGGACACCGTTCCATTCCCCCGGAGGCCTACGCCCACGTGCGCGCGGGTCTGCGCACGGCGCTGTACGAGACCGGGGACCCGCTGGAGGCGCTCTCCAGCCTGGCCGTGGGGGCGGACCAGCTCTTCGCCCGTCTGGCCCTCGCGCGCGGCGCGCGGCTGACGGCGGTGATCCCCAGTGACGACTACGAGGAGTGCTTCGACGAAGAGGCCGAACTGAAGGACTACCTCACCCTCAAGTCCCTCGCCGGGCGGGAGGTGCGGCTCGACTTCCGGCACTCCACGGACGAGGCGTACTACGCGGCGGGCACCTGGATCGCCGACCACTGCGACCGGCTCGTGGCCGTCTGGGACGGCCTCCCGGCCCGGGGCCTGGGCGGCACCGGCGACATCGTGACCTACGCACGCGCCCTGGGCCGCCCGGTCACCGTGATCTGGCGCGACGGTGTGCGCCGCGACTGAGCTCGTACGCAAGCAAATTGACGATACGTCATATGCGGTGCCTGGCCAGCCAGTCCGTGTGCTCGGGGGAGACGATGCGCTCGGTCTCGAAGACCGCCGCGGGCCACTGCCGTTCGGTGAGCGAGGTCTCCATCGCCGCCTGCATCGACTCCAGGTCCTTCTCGACCACGGAGTGTGCCGAGACCAACGGGTGGTGGCGGCGCATCTCGTTCCAGGCCAGGCACGCCGCGGCGGCGGCCGACAGCACCCCGGTCAGGCCGAAGGACCGGCCCGTCCCGAAGGTCTGCACGAGGCAGAGGACCAGCGCCGGCGCCGTCAGTGCCGCGACCGTGCTCGACCAGGCCAGCGCACTCCGCCGGGAGGCCGACTGCCGCCTCCGGTACCAGCGGCGCTGCTCTATCAGGCGGTCGCGTACGTAGGTCTCCTTGCGCACGGTGAACGCCTTGTCCCGCAACACCCGCATGGGCTCGGTGACGAGGCCCGCGTCCGGCCCGTCCAGGCCGTCGCGGGGGTCGTCCCAGCCGGCTTTCCGCAGTTCCTGGAGCCCTTCCTCCAGCCTGTTGGCGAACACCGCCTCCGGGTGCTGCGTGGTGGTGTCGTAGGGGGAGCCGTGCACCGCGTAGCGCCAGCAGTTCGACTTGATGAACTCCGCTGCGGAGCGGTTGAGTTGCCAGTGCGACTTCGCTTTGCGGTGCGAGCCGAAGAGGGTTGCGACCAGAACGCCCGCGTAGGCCAACGCCCCGAGTAAGTCGAGGAGTTGGAGGGAGTCCCCGACTTCCACGCTCCACGGCAGCGCGGCGGGTATCGCCCCGAGGACGAGGAACGTCAACTGGAAGCGGGTCGTACGGATGGCCTCCCGCTGCCGGGCGACGGCGACGGCGTCGGTGCGGTGGAAGAGTTCGGGCAGGTCGGCATCCCTGAAGACCATGGACCGCAGGGGTTCAGGAATCGCTTTCATGTCCGCTCCGGTGATCGAAACAGGGGGAGCCCTGTTGGTGGAATGGCCCGATCCGCCATTACGGGCAACTTCCTTGCCCGAATGGGGGTACACATGTCTGTGAAGATGTGCTCGCCGAGATTCTGAGAGTAAAGTCGTGACGCCGGACACTGCAATGGTGCAGCTGGCCGGTGCTGTTTCCATGTCCGGAACGAGCCAATCAAGGACGGCCGTGAAGACCTACGCATTCCCCTCCTCCTTCGCCACCGCGAAGATCAGCCGTGTGCCGCTTTCCAAGATCGAGACCGCCGGGGGCGACGTCGCCGAAAAGCTCGGACGGATCGTCTCGGTTCCGGGCGGCCGCTCGAACAGGACGTCGACGTTCAACTCCGCGCTCTGATCCGAGTTCACCCGGGGGCGTGCAGCGGCATTGCGCCGCTCACGCATGGCCGACGCACCTGGTGCCGATGGCTAGACTGACGGAATGACAGGACCCCCGGTCCCTTTCCGTGAAATCGTTCTGAAGGTTCACAGCAGATGTGATCTCGCCTGTGATCATTGCTATGTCTATGAACATGCTGACCAGAGTTGGCGAACCCGCCCGAAAACAATCTCTGACCAGGTGATTCAGCGGACGGCTCAGCGATTGGCCGAGCACGCCGGGACACATGCACTGCCCTCCGTGTCAGTGATCCTGCACGGAGGGGAGCCGCTACTCGCGGGCCCCGCGCGGCTGCGCCGCATCTGCGAGGAGTTCGGCTCCGCGCTCGCGGGAGTCGCCGAACTGGATCTCCGCATCCACACCAACGGCCTTCAGCTCAGTCCGCGGTACCTGGACCTCTTCGCCGAGTTCGACGTCAAGGTGGGCATCTCCCTCGACGGCGACCGGGCGGCCAACGACCGACACCGCCGCTTCGCGGACGGCCGCAGCAGTCACCCCCTCGTGCTCAAGGCCGTGGAACTGCTCCGGCAGGAACGCTACCGCCACCTGAACCTCGGCCTCCTCTGCACGATCGACATCGCCAACGACCCGCACGCCGTGCTCGACGCCCTGACCGAACTCGATCCACCGCTCATCGACTTCCTCCTTCCGCACGCCACCTGGGACGAACCGCCCCCGCGTCCCGACGGGTCGCCCGTCGCCTATGCCGACTGGCTGCTCGCGATCTTCGATCGCTGGCAGGAGCAGGGGCGTCCGGTGCCGGTCCGGCTGTTCTCCTCGGTGCTGTCCACCCTGAGCGGCGGGCCGAGCCTCACCGAATCGCTCGGGCTTGCCCCCACCGACCTCGTCGTCGTGGAGACGGACGGGCAGCTGGAACAGGTCGATTCGCTCAAGAGCGCGTACGAGGGCGCAGCCGCCACGGGCTTCGACGTCTTCACCCACTCCTTCGACCAGGTGGCAGCCCATCCGGGAGTCCAGGCCCGCCAGCTCGGTCTGGCGGGCGTCAGCGAGGACTGCCGCAGTTGCCCCGTCGTACGTTCGTGCGGCGGCGGGCTCTACACCCACCGCTACCGCTCCTCCAACGAGTTCGACAACCCGTCCGTGTACTGCGCGGACCTCGAAGCGCTGGTGCGCGGGATCGAGGAGCGTACGGGGTCGGCCCTCGTCTCGCCCGCCCTGTCCGGCCCGGCCGGGACGGCCGCCGAGCACCACGAGCTCACCCGCACGCTGCTGGCCGGCCTCCACGCGCTGCTCGACGGGCTCGGGGGTGAGCCGTGGGCGCGGGCGTGGGAGACGGCGGGCGTCCTGGAGGAGTCGGAGGCGGGGGCCGCCGGCCTCGACCGCGTGCTCGCCCATCCGTACGCGCGTTCCTGGCTCCAGGAGACCGTGGAGGGGCTCCACTCCGACCCGGACCGGGCCGTCGCGGAGGCCTCGCGGCTCACCTCGTACGTGGCCGCGGCGGCCCTGCGGGCCGGCCTGACGGACCCCGTGCCGGTGGTCCACCGGGGAGGCGGGCTGTTCCTGCCCACCCTCGGCGAGCTGACGCTCGGCGGTGCGGGCGACCACGGGACGGTCCTCGTCCGGGGCGTGCCCGAGGGCTTCGTGGTGGAGCGCGGGAGCGGCGAGGAACTGCGCGTCGCGTTCGGGGAGCCGGGCGGCGGCTGGCGGCCGGTCCGCCGGCTCGCGGTGGCCGGGCTGCCCGGCTGGGCCGTCGACGATCTCGACCCCTACCGCGACTGCCACGCGGCGCCCGCCGCGGACCGTCTGGAGCCCGAGGTCTTCGAGGCCTTCGGGGAGGCGCTCGCCGGCGCCTGGGCCCGGATCGAGGCGGTGGCTCCGGCGATGGCCACGGCCATGGCGGAGGCGGTGACCACCGTCACCCCGCTGACCCGGGGCTGCCGGGCCGAGCGGCCTCGCGGCCATGGAGCGCTCGGGGTCCCGGTGGACGCCGACGGCCCAGGAACGGCGGTCGAGATGGTGCGGGCCCACCGCAGGAGCGAGCTGCGGGCCCTGCGCGACGTCACGGACCTGTACGCGGCGGACGGGGACTGGGAGTATCTGTCGCCCTGGGACGGGACCGCCCTTCCGTTCTCCCGTCTGCTGGCCGAGACCCATGAGCGGGTGGGCGTCGGGCTCTTCGATCCGGAATTCCCCGCGGGTGTGCAGGAAGCGCTCGACCTGCTGGAAGAGGCTCCCGAGGCGACCGTCCACGGGAAGCGTCTGTTGGACGTGATCCGAAAAGAGCTCAGCGGTGCGCAGGGGGTCAGCAGGAACGGCGACTCCGGGACAATCTTCGATCAAGAAGGTAAGTGATCGATGCTGCTGGGGAGATGACTGAAAAGGGGCGGTGAATGACCGAAGATCGAAGGGGTGGAGAGCGGCCCGCTCCGGAATGATGAATTCGCTCGCATTCACTCCGTAGCATCGGATGTGGGTGCTCACACAGGACGGGGGTCGTGTGCACGCATGATGCAACAGCGAGCGTCGGACCATCGGCCGTACTTCTTTCTCAGTTACGCGCACACACCGGGGTACGGCGGTGGAACGGACCCGGACATGTGGGTCGAACGCCTTTTCCAAGATCTCTGCGGCCATGTGATGGCCATGACCGATCTCCCCGCGGGCACCACCGCGGGGTTCATGGACCGGGAAATACGATCCGGCGAGGGCTGGTCGGAACGGCTCGGCGCGGTGCTCGCCACCTGCCGGGTCTTCGTTCCGCTGTTCTCGCCGCGCTACTTCGCCAGCGAGATGTGCGGCAAGGAGTGGTACGCCTTCGAACAGCGGGCGATCCATCATCGCGCCCGCTCCAACCAGCCCGCCGAGGCGATCGTCCCGGCGCTCTGGGTGCCGGTGCCGCCCAGTCAGTTACCGGGCTCCGCCGAGCGCATCCAGTTCAACCACCGGGACTTCGGGGAACGCTACGTCAGCGACGGGCTCTACGGCCTGATCAAGCTCCGGCTCTTCGCCCAGGAGTACGAAAGAGCCGTGTACGAGCTGGCCAAGCGCATCGTCACCGTCGCCGACACCGTGCGGATCGACACCGGAAGACCCGTCGACTACCGCCTCGCCCCCAGTGCCTTCGGGTCCCGCAGCAGCGGTGCGGGGGCGCCGAAGCCGATGCGCATCACCATCGCCGCACCCACCCGCCACGATCTCCCGCCCGGGCGGAACGAGGCCTACTACGGCGACAACCCGCAGGACTGGAACCCCTACCACCCGGCCGCCGCGCGCCCGCTGGCCTACGTCACCGAGGAACTCGTCCGCTCGCTCAACTACCAGGCCGTGATCGGCTCGTTCGACGAGGACCAGGGGCAGTCCGAGGGCCAGGGACTGTCCGCGGAGAAGCGGGCCCCCACCACGCCGGAGATCCTCATACTCGACCGATGGGCGCTCCGGGACGAGGACCGCCGCCGCAGGCTCGCCGCGTTCGACGCCGACAACAGGCCCTGGGTGACCCTGGTCGTGCCGTGGAACCGCGACGACCCGCAGAGCACCGCCGAGGAAGCGGAACTCACCGCGATCCTCGAACAGACCATGCCCGTCAAGATGAGCCAGGGGCGCGCCTTCTGCCGCGTCGCGGCCAAAGGAGTACCCACCATGGAGGCGTTCGGCCAGATCCTGCCGCAGGTCGTCGAAGTCGCCGCGCAGCAGTACCTGCGCAACGCGACCGTCTACCCGCCCGGCAGCGGCGGCGGGCACGGTGAACGCACCCGGCTGACGGGGCCCATGGGCCACACACAGTTCATACCCGACACGCTCGACCCTGGGACGCAAGCGGAGGACGTATGACAGCCGGTCGTGACGGGCGGATCGTCACTTTCTACTCCTACAAGGGAGGCACGGGGCGCACCATGGCCCTGGCCAACACCGCCTGGATCCTGGCCGCCAACGGCAAGCGGGTCCTGGCCGTCGACTGGGACCTGGAGGCGCCGGGCCTGCACCGGTTCTTCCACCCCTTCCTCGACCCCGCCACCCTCGGCGCCACCACCGGTGTCATCGACCTCATCACCGAATACGCCTGGGCCGCCACCAGCCCCGCGCAGCGCCCCGACGACTGGCACCGCGACTACGCGCGCATCCAGCAGCACGCCGTCTCCCTGACACCGGAGACGCTCGGCTGGGAGTTCCCCCGGGGAGGAACCCTCGACTTCGTCTCGGCCGGCCGCCAGAACCGCGAGTACTCCGCCGCCGTCTCCACGTTCGACTGGGACAACTTCTACGACCGGCTCGGCGGCGGAAGCTTCTTCGACGCCCTGCGCGACGACATGAAGGCCAACTACGACTACGTCCTCATCGACAGCCGCACCGGCCTCAGCGACATCGCCGACATCTGCACCGTCCACCTCCCCGACGTGCTGGTGGACTGCTTCACCCTCAGCGACCAGTCCATCGACGGCGCCGCCTCCGTGGCCCGCCAGACGGCCGAGCGCTACAGCGGGCGGCCGATCGCGATCTACCCCGTCCCGATGCGCATCGACGAGGGCGAGAAGGAGAAGGCCGACGCCGGACGGGCCCTCGCCCGCTTCAAGTTCGACCGGCTGCCGCGCGACCTGTCCGGCGACGAACTCACCGCCTACTGGGGTGCGGTGGAGATCCCGTACCGCCCCTACTACGCGTACGAGGAGACGCTCGCGACCTTCGGCGACGAAGCCGGGCTCACCAACTCGCTGCTCTCCGCCTTCGAACGGCTCGTGGCGGTCGTCACCGAGCAGGAGGTCACCTCCATGCCGCCGGTCGCGGAGGACGTCCGGCTGCGCATCCGCGACGCCTTCACCCGGCGCCGGCCCACGCTCCCCGCCGACATCTTCCTCAACTACGTCGCGGAGAACCGGATGTGGGCGGACTGGATCGAGTCCGTCCTCACCCGGGCCGGCTTCCGTGTCGTACCGCGCGACGTCTCCACCGAACGCGAGGACCGCGAACCGCCCGTCACCGCGCCGGAGACCGCCGCCCGCACCGTCGTGCTGCTCTCCAGCGCCTACCTCAAGTCCCAGCGCGCCACCGAACTGTGGCAGCGCTCCAGCACCGAGGACCAGACCGGCGGCCGGCGCCAGATCCTGTTCCGCGTCGGAGACGTCCGGCTCACCTCCGCCTACATCGACCGCAACCCGGTGGACCTCTTCCGGCTCGACGAGGCCCACGCCGCGGCCGCCCTGCTGCGCGCGCTGGACCGCCCGGCCCACCTGGGCGACGGGTCGGCGCCGGGACCCAGGTTCCCCGGCACGGTCCCGAAGATCTGGAACGCCCCGCCGCGCAACCCCGGATTCACCGGCCGCTCCCTGGTACTGGAACGCATGCGCGACCAGCTCGGCGGCGGCATGGCGGTGGTGCTGCCCCAGCCGCAGACCCTGTACGGCCTCGGCGGCGTCGGCAAGACGCAGGTGGCGCTGGAGTACGTGCACCGCTTCATGGCCGACTACGACCTGGTGTGGTGGATCTCCTCCGAGCAGACCGACGACGTGGTCGCCGGACTCGCGGAACTCGCCGCCCGGCTGGGCACGCAGGGCGGTGACGACATGGCGGCGGCCTCCAAGGAAGCCGTCGACCTGCTGCGCCGCGGGGTGCCCACCGACCGGTGGCTGCTGGTCTTCGACAACGCGGACGACCCCGAACGGATCAGGCGCTACTTCCCGCAGGGCGGCTCCGGCCACATCCTGGTGACGTCGCGGAACCAGACCTGGTCGCAGCACGGCGACGCGCTGCCCGTCGACGTCTTCCTGCGCGAGGAGTCCGTCGAACACCTCCGCCGCCGCGCACCCGGACTCAGCGAGGAGGACGCCGGGCGGGTCGCCACGGCCGTCGGTGACCTGCCGCTCGCCGTCGAGCAGGCCGCCGCCTGGATCGCGGAGACCGCGACCCCCGTCGACACCTACCTCGACCAGCTCGCCGAGCAGGCCGCCCAGGTGCTGTCCCTCAACCAGCCGGCCGGCTACCCGGAACCCGTGGCCGCCACCTGGAACGTCTCCATCGAGCGGCTCAAGGAACGGTCGCCCGCCGCGGTGCGGCTGCTCCAGCTCTGCGCCTTCTTCGCCCCCGAGCCGATCAGCGCGAGCCTCCTCTACAGCAAGGAGATGATCGAGGCACTCAAGCCGTACGACTCCTCCCTCCAGGAGAAGCTCGTCCTCGGCCGGGTCATCCGGGAGATCGGCCGGTTCGCGCTCGCCAAGGTCGACCAGGTCTCCAACTCGATCCAGGTGCACCGGCTGGTGCAGGCCGTCATCAAGGCGCAGCTCAGCGAGGAGGAGCAGCGGGAGGCCCGGCACGTGGTCCACCGCGTCCTGGCCGGGGCCCGGCCGGACGACGACGAGCCGATCGACAACCCGGAGAACTGGGCGCGGTTCGCCACCATCTGGCCGCACCTGGGCCCGTCCGGGGCGCGCCACTGCGGGGAGCCGGAGACCCGCAGGCTGCTGATCGACCGCGTCCGCTACCTCTGGAAGCGCGGCGACGTCCGCACGGCGGGCGCGCTGGGCGCCGAACTCCGCGCCGCCTGGGCGGAGACGCTGGGCAAGGAGGACATCCAGTACCTGTACCTCTGCTTCCACATCTCCAACATCTTCCGCTCGCGCGGGCGTTACGTGGAGGCGAAGGAGCTCGACGAGATCACCCTCCAGCGGCAGCGCGACATCCTGGGCGCGGAGCACCCCCACACCTACATGACGACGAGCAGTCTGGCGACCGACCTCGGCATGCTCGGGGAGTACGGCCGGGCGATCGAGCTGGCCAACGAGGCCCGTGAGGGGTTCGGGCAGATCTTCCACGAGGGCCACCCGAGGACCCTCGCGGCGGCGAACAACCTGGCGCTCAACCTGCGGCTGGTCGGGCAGTACTCCCGGGCCCGGGAGATCGACCAGGAGGTGTACGACCGGCGCAGCGAGGTGCTCGGCGCGGAGCATCCGTACAGCCTCTCCTCCGCTGTGAGCCTCGCCCGCGACCTGCGCGACGTGGGCCGGTACGAGGACTCCGTGGCGCTGCTCAGCCGTACGTACGACAGCTACAAGAGGACGCTCGGCCCCGCCTTCCCGGGCACGCTCTCCGCCGCCAAGGCGCTCGCGGTGGCGCTGCGCAGGGCGGGGCAGCTGGAGGACGCCCGCAGGCTGACGCTGGCCACCCGGGCCAGGTACCGGGCGAAGTACAGCACGCCCAACCCGGAGTCGCTGGCCTGCGACCTCAACCTGGCTGCCGACTACTACGCGATCGGTGAGACGTCGCAGGCGAGGGACGCGGCGCGAGAGGTGGTCGAGCAGTACCTGGTGGTGCCGGGGGAGCGGCACCCGTACACCCTGGCCGCGCAGAACAACCTGGCCGTCTACCTGCTCGGCTCGGGGGAGGCCGAGGAGGCGGCCAGGACGTCGCGGCGGGTCGTCGACCTGATGCGGGAGCTGTTCGGCCGGGACCACCCGCACACGCTCTTCTGCGTGATGAACCTGGCCAGCGCGACCGCGGTGCTCGGGGACGCGGTGCTGGTACTGGAGACGGAGCAGCTCCTCGCAGGACAGCTCGGCAAGGCTCTCGGGGCGCAGCATCCGGAGGCGCTGGCCATGATGGGGAACACGGCGGTCACGCTGGAGGACCTCGGCCGGCACGAGGAGGCCCAGCAGCTGCGGGCGCGGATCGTGGGGGAGCTGGCCCGCCAGCTCGGTGACGACCATCCGATGACGCGGATCGCACGGGACGGCAGGAGGTTCGAACGGGAGCTGGAACCGATCCAGGTGTGAGCGCGCGGGAGGGGCGGGCCACCCGGTCGGTGACCCGCCCCTCCCGGTCGGGACGGTTGCTCAGTTCATCGAGCCCGCGCCGGCCTCGCGGCCGTCCAGCAGCCAGTTCAGGATGCGGGGAAGCACAGACAGTGCGTCGAAGTGCGCCGCCGCCGGTTCCAGCACGGTCGTCGCGCCCGGGATCCGGCCCCCCAGCCAACGGGAGTGGCTGGCCGGTGAGAAGACGTCCTGCTCGCCGTGCCAGAGCATCACCGGGCAGGTGATGTCGGCCGGGTCGAAGCCCCACGGCCGGCTGAAGGCGAGGGCGTCGTCGATCCAGCCGTACGCCGAAGTGCGCAGGCCCTCGCTGTAGTTGCGCAGCAGCATCGAGCGGATGCCCGCGTCGTTGACCACCACCCGGTCGGAGTCGGTGAGTTCGCGCCGCAGGTCGTCCAGGAGCCGTACCGGGTCGACCCGGATCTCGGCCGAGCGGACGATGAAGGACGCCGTGAGACTGTCCGGGTCGGCCGCCGCGGTGGAGTACGCCAGTACGTTGGAGGCGGCCATCCCCTCGAACCAGTCGAGCCCCGGGGCGTCCCAGGGAGCCAGCGGCACCAGGGCGGCCGCCCGGGTCACCCGCTCGGGCATCAGCGCCGCGCAGGCCAGGGCGTGCGGGGCGCCGCCGGAGCGGCCCACCACGGCGAACCGCTCCAGGTCGAGGGCGTCGGCGATGGCGCGTACGTCCTCGGCGACGTCGCCCACGCTGCGGCCCGGACACCGGTCGGACTCGCCGTAGCCGGGCCGGTCGTAGGTGATGAGCTGGGTCTGGCGCTGGTACATGATCATGCCGCGCGGAGCGGGTCCCAGCCGGCTGCCCGGGGTTCCGTGCAGCAGGAAGACGGGTCTTCCGCGCGGATCCCCCTGCCGCTCCACGATCAGGTGACGTCCGTCCGCCACGCGCACCCGGTTGCGCACCCGTACCTCCTCAGGTCGCCCGGCCGCCCGGGCGCGGCGCGCCCGGTACGAGCTCTCCTTTCGATGATGGGCCATCAAAGCCCTTGTGCGCACTACCTGTTGGGGGAGAAACGGGGTCATACGGTGTGTGCGCCCCCTGGAGGTGCTCCCGGGGTTCCTGGTGCGCCGGGACCGGTCCCGGCGGTGTCTGAGGCGCCCCCTGCGGGCTTCGTCCGGGTGTGCCGCAGGGAGAGCAGCAGGGTCAGGGCCGTACCGACGACGGCCCAGGCGGAGAGGATCAGCAGGGAGCCGGTGACCGCGTTGCCCCGGAAGTAGGCGATCGAGCGGGCGACCCAGGTGCCCGCGCCCGGGGGCAGGGCCGGGCCGATCGTGCGCCAGAAGTCCGGCAGCATCGGCAGCGGGAAGGCGCCGCCCGCGCTCGGGTTGCCCGCGATCACGATGATCAGGACGGCCAGCCCGATGCCGACGATGCCGGTCAGCGCCTGCAGTGCGAGGGTGATCATCCCGGTGGCGAACACGACCAGCGCGCCCAGCCCCGCCAGCCCCCAGAAGCTGCCGGGCAGCGCGCCGAGGACGGGGCCGATGATGAGCGCGCCGCCGATGCCGCCCAGCACCGCGTACACCGCCATCGCCAGGGTGCGGATGAGCGCGCGCCGCGCGTTGGCCGGCCGGGAGCCCGCACTGATCGCGAGGATCGAGGCGCAGAGGTATCCGCCCACGCACCACCCGACGACCAGGTAGAACGACGAGAGCCCGTCGAAGTCGTCGGAGGAGGCCGGGGCCACGTCCACGATCCGGGCGGTGCGCTGCTGCTGGGCCAGGACCTCGGTGGTGATCTTCCCCAGGGAGTTGGCGAGCGCGGAGCCGCCGCCGGAGGCGACCAGCACGGTGTCGGTCGTGCCGGACGGGTTCACCACCAGCGCGCCGTCGATCTCGCGGTTCATGATCTGCCGCCGCGCCTCGGCGGCGTCGTCCACGGCGCGCGGGTCCAGCGGGCCGCCCGGCAGCTCGTCCAGCGCGGTGGTCAGCTGCTGGGACACCTGCGGGGGCGCCACGACACCGAAGGGGACGTCGGTGGCCACCGGCCGGTGCAGGGCGCCCACGTAGGAGGCGATGAAGAGCAGTTGCAGGACCAGCGCGCCGAGGACGAGCAGGGCGGCCCGGGGAGTGACGGCCTGTTTGACCTCACCGGCGAAGTTCATGCCCTCCACGCTCGGCGCGAGGGGCGCGTCGCGCAGGCGGGGCGGGCCGAATGGCGCAAGGAGCGGACGCTCCCCGGCCCCTCACCCCCGTTCCCCGGCGTCTCACCCCATCCCCGCTCCCCGGCCGCCCTTCACGCGGCGGGCGGGTGCCTGCGCGGTGTCGGCGTCCCCGCCGGTGCCCGGGCCGGTGCCGTGCCCGGTGCCGGGGCCAGGGTCGCGGGTCGTACGGCCCCGGCGCCGAAGCGGCGGCGGGCCCGGTCCGAGGCGGCCTCGGCGGCGCGGGACCGGTCGTCGACCGGGTCCAGGGAGAGCTGGCGCGGGGCGTCCTCGGCCGGCGAGAGGCCGTCCGCGCGCAGCGTGTAGGCGCGCACCCGGGCGCGTTGCAGCCCGAGCGAGTCCAGCAGCCCCAGGGCGGTGGCGGCGAGAAGGGGGGAGTGGCCGGTGGGCTCGGGGGAGGTACGGGAACGGGTGCTGGACGTCCGGTCGGCGTACCGCACGGTGAGCGTCAGGCGCCCGGCGACCCGGTGCCCGGCGCGCAGGCCCTGGCCCAGCCGCTCGGCGAGCCCCAGCACCGCCCGGTGGTGCAGGCCGGGGTCGAGGCAGTCCCGGTCGAGCACCAGATCGACGGAGAGATGGGCGGCGGGCTCCTGCGGCACGACCGGGCGGGGGTCGCGGCCGTGCGCGCGTTCGGCCAGCAGCCGGGCGGGACCGGCGCCGAGCAGACGCTGGAGGGTCAGTGGCGGCAGGTCGGCGATCTGGCCGATGGTGTGCACGCCGTACCGCCCGAGCGCGGTCGCGGTGGCGCGGCCGACGCCGGGCAGCGCGGCGACCGGGCGGGGGCGCAGCCAGGAGTCCGCCCGGTCGCCGGGGACCTCCGTGGTGTGCCCCGGCCCGGACGCGTCGGCCGCCATGGCGGCCAGCATGCGGTTGCCCGCGAGCCCCGCGCCGCACTCGATCCCGTACAGCGCGAACAGCCGGAGCATGACCATCTGCACCAGGTCGTACGGGGCCAGCCCGAAGTAGCGCAGCGCCGAGGTGAGGTCGAGCTGGACGGCGTCGGGCGGCACGGCCCGGACGTGCGGGGTGATGCCGGACATCAGCTCGACGATGTCGGCGTACCGCTCCTCGTCCGGCACGGGGTGCAGGTGGAGATGGGCGATGTGGCGTCCGGCCGGACGAGGGGGTGTCATCCCGCGCTCCCCTGGCTGGTGTGGCCGAGCTTGCGCAGGTCGGCCGAGCGGCTGCCGGCCGGCTGGAGGTCGGCGTACGGGTGCAGCCGGGCTCCCGAGGTGCCGTTGGCCAGGGTGCGCCCCGGCTGCGCGGGCGTCGGGTGCGGGCGCTCCCCGCCGAGCAGCGCGAGCGCGGCGGCGGGGCCGTCGTCGCGGCGGGCCGCCGCGATCCGGTCCAGGTCCCAGGCCATGGTGCCGACGACCGACCGCCGGTTGCCGCGTACCTGCACGGTGCCGCGCACCAGCAGCAGCCCGCTGTGGAAGACGGTGTGCGCGCACGCCGGGTGGGAGTCCTCGAAGAAGACCAGGTCGACCATGCCCGAGCCGTCCTCCAGGGTGACGAAGATGATCCGCTTGCCGCTGGCGATCGGCGGGGTCTGCGTGGAGGCCCGTACCCCGGCGACGAGGACCTGCTGTCCCTGGCGCACGTCGGCCAGGTGCGCGGCGTCCGTCGCGCCGATCTCCCGCAGCAGGCGGTGGTGGTGGACCATGAGGTGCCGGGACACGTCGATGCCCAGCGTGTTCAGCTCGGCGTCCAGGGCCTCGCGGCCGGTCATCTCCGGCAGACCGCTCGGCTCCGCCCCGCCCGCCGCACCCGCGTCGAGGGCGAGCTGCCCGTCGCCGGCGGACCGGGCGCGGGACTGCCGGTGCAGTTCGGCGACGTGCAGCAGCAGGTCCCGCCGGGTGAGCCGGCCGTCACCGAGCCCACCGAACGCACCGATCTCGACCAGGCGTTCGGCCAGTGGCCGGCTGGGGCGGGCCCGCTGCCAGAAGTCCGACAGCGAGTCGTAGGGCGCGCCCGCCTCGATCCGGGCGCTCTCGTCCTCGGTGATGCCGCGTACGGAGGACAGCGCGAGCCGCACCCCCCACCGCTCGTCGCCGGCCCGCTCCACCACGTACCGGGCACGGGAGCGGTTGACGTCCACGGGCAGCACGGGCACGCCCCGGCGGCGGGCGTCGGCGACGATGACGCGCCGGGGCCACATCCCGGGGTCGTGTTCGAGCAGCCCGGCGAGGAGGAACGCCGGGTGGTGAGCCTTGAGCCAGGCGCTCTGCAGCGCCGGTACGGCGAAGGCCACCGCGTGCGCGCGGCAGAAACCGTAGGCGCCGAACGCCTCCACGGTCGCCCACACCTTCGCCCGGACCTCGGGGCCGTACCCCCGGGCCGACGCGCGGTCGTGGAACCACCTGCCGATGGCGGGCAGCCGCTTGCGGTCGCCGAGCGCCCGGCGGGCGACCTCGGCCATCGCCCGGTCGCAGCCGGTCATCACGGAGAGGGTCTCGATGATCTGCTCGTGCCAGATGGTCACGCCGTAGGTGTCGGCGAGCACCGGTTCGAGGTCCGGGTGGGCGTAGGCGGGGGCCCGGCCGTGCCGCGCGGCGACGTACCGCTCGGGCATGCCTCCGGCGACCGGGCCGGGACGGAAGAGGCTGATGTCGGCGATGACGTCCTGCGGGTTGCGGGGCTGGAGACGGGAGAGCAGGTCCTGCTGACCGGGCGATTCGAGCTGGAACAGCCCGATCGTCTCGCTCTGCTGGATCAGCTTGAACGCGAAGACGTCGTCGAGCGGCACCTGCTCCGGGTCGTCCAGGTCGATCCGGCCGCCGGTCGCGCGTTCGATCTCGTCGACGGCGTGGGCCATCGCGGACTGCATCCGCACCCCGAGCACGTCGAGCTTGATGTTGCCCAGCGCCTCCACCTCCTCCTTCGCGGCCATGGCCATCGGGTAGTCGCCCTGCGGGGTGGGCTGCACCGGCAGCCGGTCCAGCAGGCCCGCGTCGCTGATGATCACGCCGCACGGGTGCATGGCCATCCCGTGCACCAGGGAGTCGAGTCCCTCGGCGAGCTCCCACAGCGGTCCGTACCGCTTCGCCTGCGACGCCAGCTGCCGCAGCTCGGGCAGCTCGGCGAGGGCGCCGGTGATGTCCGAGGCCCGCAGGTGCGGGAAGCTCTTGGCGATCCGGTCGACCTCGTCCGGAGCGATGCCGAGCGCGAGACCGGTGTCCCGCAGCGCCCGGCGGGCCCGGTAGGTCTCGGGCATCGCGGTGACCGCGACCCGCTCCTTGCCGAACCGGGCGAAGACCGCGTCGTAGCACTCCAGCCGCCGCGCCGACTCCACGTCGATGTCGATGTCCGGGAGCGAACGGCGCCGCTCGCTGAGGAAGCGTTCGAACAGCAGCCGGTGCTCCAGCGGGTTGGCGGTGGCGATGTCCAGGGTGTGGCAGACCATCGAGCCCGCCCCGGAACCCCGGGCCGCGACCCGGATGCCCAGCTCCCGGATGTCCGCCACCACCTGGCCGACGGCGAGGAAGTACGAGTCGTACCCCAGCCGGGAGATCACCCCGAGCTCCATGTCCAGCCGCTCCCGGGCGTCCGCGTCGCGGTCCAGGCCCCGGCGGACCAGACCCGCCTCGGCGCGTGTCCGCAGCAGCCGGGCGGCGCCCCCGGAATCCGGCCCGGCGCCGAAGAGTGACGCCTCCGGGAAGTGGTGGGTGCCCAGCCCCAGGTCCGCCACCGGGTCGAGGACGCATCCGGCGGCCGTCGCGGCGGTGTCCGCGAGGAGCCGGCGCGCCCGGCGGTCGTCAAGACCGGCGGACGCGGCGACCGCGCGGGCGACGGCGACCATGGCGCCCTCGCCCTTGAGCCAGCGCTGCCCGCTGTCCAGGCGGCGCCGGTCGACCGGGCGCAGCAGCCGTGCGGCGTCCAGCACGTCGGCCAGGCGGTGCTGGGCGGGGTCGGCGTAGCGGACCGCGTTGGAGAGCACGGCGGTGACGCCGGTACGGTCGGCCAGCGCCAGGGTACGGGCGGCCAGCCGCAGCGACCCCGGGCCCGTGCCACCGCGCTGGTACGCCACGGCCTCCAGCCGCAGCCCGGCCCCGAAGAGCTGCCGCCACGGCGCCAGCAGCTTCACCGCGACGTCCTCGCGGCCCGCCGCCAGCGCCCGTACCGGCTCCGACAGCGGGCCCAGCAGCACGGTCAGACCGGGGCCGCCGTGCTCACGCAGCGCGGTCCACGGCACCACCGGCGCCGCACCGGACACCGCGCCGGCGTGCGCCGCCGAGGTGATGCGGCACAGCCGTGCCCAGCCCGCCCGGTCCTGGGCGAGCAGCACCACGCGCAGCGGCGGTTCGACGACATGGGCGCCTCCGCGCGCCGGGGTGCGCCGACGCTCGGCCGGGGGCGGCGGGGCGAGGGCCTCCACCGCGAGGTCGATGCCGAAGACCGGCCGTACGCCCTCCCGGGCGCATGCCTGAGCGAATCGAACAGCGCCGGTCACGGTGGACCGGTCGGTGAGCGCGAGCTCCGCCATGCCGAGCCCGGCCGCCCGCCGCGCGAGGTGCTCGGGGTGGGCGGCGCCATAGCGGGCGGAGTAACCGGACGCGACGTGCAGATGGGCGAAGCCCGCCATGCCGCACCTCCATTCCGCCACCCCATTTCCGACCTTTGCCCGATACGTTCCTCGTACGTTCGTTCGATTACCTTAACTCCATCGCCGCTGGTCGGCGAGCGGGCAAGGCCCCGGCCGGTGCGGAAGTATTCGAACGGAGGGGGCGGGGGTGGGGTGCTGGTCCGTCACCCTCCACGCGCGGTACGGCACTTGGGTTCGATGCGCCTTTCCGGGCTCCGTCCGGGGTGCGGTGCATGACCTTCGCCGCCCGGGGGCGGGATGCGGTGTTCGATTTCGGCGTGCCCGGTGGCGTGGGGGTGCGTCCCGTCGCGGGAGGGGGAGCCGACGAGGGCGCATTTTTTACCGACGCGTAACTTCCCCCGCGAAGCTACTCGTGCGTAATTTGGCATGAGCACATAAAGCTTGTGGTCCGGGCCACAGGGCACACCCCCACATCGCACTCCCTGAGCCGCAAGGAGATCCCACGATGCTGCCCTGGACCCGTACACCGCGAGCCCCGCGTGCGCGCAGAACGTTCGCCGCGCTGCTCCTCGCCGTCGCCGCCCTCGCCGGCCCCTCGGCGGCCGCCGCCTCGGCCGCCCCCTCGGCCGGTGCGGCCGCCGCCACCACGAGTGGCTGGAACGACTACTCCTGCAAGCCCTCCGCCACCCACCCGCGCCCCGTGGTCCTCGTCCACGGAACCTTCGGGAACTCCGTCGACAACTGGCTCGTGCTCGCCCCCTACCTGGTGGCGCGGGGCTACTGCGTCTTCTCGCTCGACTACGGACAGCTCCCCGGCGTGCCGGTCTTCAACGGCCTCGGCCCCATCGACCAGTCGGCCGCCCAGCTCCGCACGTTCGTCGACAAGGTGCTCGCCGCCACCGGCACCGCCAAGGCCGACCTCGTGGGCCACTCGCAGGGCGGCATGATGCCGAACTACTACCTGAAGTTCCTCGGCGGCGCCGCCAAGGTGAACGCGCTCGTCGCGCTCGCCCCCGACAACCACGGCACCACCCTCCTCGGGCTGACCAAGCTGCTGCCGTACTTCCCCGGCGCGGAGCCCCTGCTGAACTCCGCCACCCCCGGCCTCGCCGACCAGGTGGCCGGATCGCCGTTCGTCACCAAGCTCAACTCCGTTCCCGACACGGTGGCCGGGGTGAAGTACACCGTCATCTCGACCCGGTACGACGAGGTCGTCACCCCGTACCGCACCCAGTACCTGAGCGGCGCGAACGTCCGCAACGTCCTGCTCCAGGACCTGTGCGCGGTCGACGTCTCCGAGCACGTCCTCATCGGCACCACCGACAAGATCGCCTTCCACGAGGTGGCCAACGCGCTCGACCCGGCCCACGCCACCCCGACGGACTGCACCTCCGCACTCGGCTGACCGACGTTCCCGTACGGCACTCGGCATCCGGCACTCGGCGGGCGGCGCCCGGTGGGCTGCGCGCGGCCGGGTGCCGTACGGGGCGGGGGTGCGGCAGCGGGGCGCGTGGGGTCCGGGACGGCGGTCGGTACGGCTGCCGCGAGCCCACGGGAGGCCGGGAGATCATCCGGCCTGCGGCAGTTCAGGCCGTGGAACCTCGTGCCGATGAGCCACCCGGCCGCAACCCTTGCCGTGCGCGGCGGTGGTCGGTCGCAATTCGTACCGTCCGTGCCGTGGGGGCGGGTACGGGCTGGGACCATGGAAGCCATGACGACGATCAGTTACTGGGACGAGGCCGCCGACTCCTTCGACGAAGAACCCGACCACGGACTGCTCGACCCCGTCGTACGCGACGCCTGGGCGCAGCGCCTGCAGAACTGGCTCCCCGTCACCTCCTGCGAGATCCTCGACCTCGGCTGCGGCACCGGCAGCCTCTCCCTGCTCGCCGCGGGTCAGGGTCACCGGGTCACCGGCGTCGACCAGTCGCCCCGCATGGTCGCGCAGGCCCGCGACAAACTCGCCGGCACCGGCTCCGAGGTGCTGATCGGAGACGCCGCCCGGCCGCCCGTGGGCAACCGGCGGTTCGACGTCGTGCTGGTCAGGCACGTCCTGTGGGCGCTGCCCGACCCGGAGGCCGCCCTGGCGACCTGGGTCGGCCTGCTGAAGCCCGGCGGGCGGCTCGTCCTGATCGAAGGGGTGTGGAACGGGGTGGGCGTCTCCGCCGCACTGCTCACCGCCCTGCTCGCCCCGCACACCGAGCGGGTCCACCACGAACCGCTCTCCGAGGACTCCCGCCTCTGGGGCAAGGACGTGGACGACGAGCGGTACGCCGTCGTGGCCCGCGCCGAACCCCGGTACCGCCACACCGAGGTCGTCGACATCCACCTGATCCTCCGGCGCGGCCCCCGGGTGCTGCTCGCCCGCCGGGCCGGCACCGGGTACGCCGACGGCCTCCTCCACCTGCCCTCCGGCCACCTGGAGGACGGGGAGGACGTGCGCGAGGCGATGGTCCGCGAGGCGGCCGAGGAGATCGGCGTCACCCTCCAGCCGGAAGAGCTGCGGGTCGCGCTCGTCATGCACCACCGGGGCCCCGGCGGCAGCCCGCGCACCGGCTGGTTCTTCGAAGCGGAGTACGACCCCGAGCGGGCGCCGTACAACGCGGAGCCCGACAAATGCTCGGAGCTGGACTGGTACCGGCTGGACGCGCTGCCCGAGGACATGGTCGCGTACTGCCGGGCCGGTCTCGACGGATACCGGTCCGGCGAACGCTTCCTGATCCACTGGCACGAGGACGGCGACCCGGTCGCCCACGACCCCGCCGTCCCGCGCCGCGCCGTCCCGCTGCCGTCCGCCGGGGCCGGCACCGGACGGGTGCACCACATCGAGCTCTGGGTCTCCGACCTGGCGGCCGCCGCACCCGGCTGGGACTGGCTGCTCGGCCGGCTGGGCCACCTGCCGTACCAGCGCTGGTCCCACGGCCGCAGCTGGCGGCGCGGCGACAGCTACGTCGTGATCGAGGAGTCGCCGGACGCCGTCGCGCGGACCCACGACCGCCTCCGCCCCGGCCTCAACCACCTGGCGTTCCACGTCGAGGACCGGGAGGCGCTCGACGCGCTCGCGGCAGAGGCCCCCGACCACGGCTGGCGCCTGCTCTTCGCCGACCGGCACCCCTACGCGGGAGGCGAAGGGCACCGGGCCGCCTACCTGGAGAACGACGCGGGCTTCGAGGTCGAACTCGTGGCCGGCGGCCCCGCCCGCGAGGCACCCGCGCCGTGCGCCGGCGAACCGGCGACCGGGAGGGAAGTCCCCGCCGTCTGACGCGTGCTCGATGGGCGACACCTCGGCGGACGCGTCCCCGGCAGGCGTCCATTCCATTCGGCTATGCGGCAGACGCGTCCTCGGCGCCCTTCTTCTCCACGGGTGTCTCCTCCGCGGCCTTCTCCCCGGCGGGCGTCTCCCCGGGGGAGTCTCCTCGGCGGGCGACGATGCAGAAGGGGTGGCCCGCCGGGTCGGTGAGGACTCGCCACCGGGCACTGTTCGGCTGGAACTCGGGCTTCGCCGCGCCCAGTTCCAGGAGCATGGCCTCCGCCTCGTCGAGGTCGTCGACGTCGAAGTCCAGATGCGCCTGCTGCGGCGCGGTCCCGTCGCCCGGCCACTTCGGAGCCCGGTGACCGTCCACCTTCTGGAAGCCGATGCCGAGTCCGCCCTCGCGGGTCAGACCGGCGAACTCGGCGGTGGACCTGGGGTGGAGGGGGTATCCGGTGGCCTGCTGGTAGAAGGCGGCCAGCGCGAGCGGGTCGGGGCAGTCGAGTGCGATCGAGGTCAGTCTCAGGTGCGCGGGCATCGGTGCGTCCTCGGTGTGCGTGTGCGTGTGGTCGGGACGGGGCGGAGGTCACGCGCCGGCGGGTGCGAGCAGGTCCGGGAGCCGGCCGGCGAGGGCGAGGCGTTCGAGTGCGTCCAGGGCGTCGACGGCCGTCGCGGCCGCCGCCGGATCGCGTTCGGCGAGCCCGCTCTCCGCGAACTCGTCCTCGTCCAGGCGCAGGACCTCCGAAGCATCCGCGGAGACCCAGAGGTCCAAGTCCAGATCCTCCACCCGCACTTCGTCGCCGGTGACGGTGCAGGGGCGGGTGATGTCGCAGTACCAGCCCTTCAACAGGCCCTCGCCCGTACGGACTTCCTTCACCGCGTACCACCGGTCGCGCCAGTAGTGCTCGGTGAAGACGTCACCCGGCGCGAACGTGACGAAGCCGAAGTCCCGTACCCCGGGGGCGGCCCACGGGGCGAGGACGGTCACCCGGCTGCCGTCGTCGGCCAGCCTGCGGGCCGGGTAGCGGATCTTGGTCCGCCCGGCCTTGGTCAGGACGACGGTCACCTCACGGGTCGCCTCGGCGGTGCCGTTGCCCGCCCCATCGTCGGCTCCGTCGGTGGGTGATGCCGGGTGTGCGGACATGGCGTACCTCCGTCGCGCGTGCCTGGTGGCCGGACCGGCCAGGCGTCGATGGCGCAGCCCTCTCCCAGGGGAGGGGCGCGTGGGCGGGACCGACCCTACGTGGGGGAATCGACGGGCCGCCTCCGGGTTTTCGGGCGGGAGGTGCAGAATCTGCACCGTGACTCTGACGATCGTGATCGACCCGGACACCGGCACCGCCCCGTACGAGCAACTGCGCGCGCAGATCTCCGAACAGGCCCGCTCGGGCGCGCTGCCGGTCGGGTACCGGCTGCCGACCGTGCGCGGGCTCGCCGAAGAGCTCGGCCTGGCCGCCAACACGGTGGCCAAGTCCTACCGCGCCCTGGAGGCCGACGGCGTCATCGAGACCCGTGGCCGCAACGGCACCTTCGTCGCGGCGGCCGGCGACGCTGCGGACCGCAGGGCCGCGACCGCCGCGCAGGCGTACGCGGACGAGGCCAGGCGCCTCGGCCTCTCCCGCGCCGACGCCCGCGCCCTCGCCGAGGACGCGCTGCGGGCGGCCTACGAGGGGTGAGGGCGCGGCGTCACGCGGCAGGCCGCGCCCGGGTCCGCCGCGCACCGCTCACAGGTACAGGCCCGCCTCCGCGCCCGCGTCCTGCTTCGGTACGGAGGCCGGGCCGCTGCCCCGGCGCAGCGCGAACAGTTCGGCCAGGGTCGCCCCTTCGCGGCCGACGCCCTCGTCCGTACCCAGCCAGGACACCGCCTCGGGCCTGCTCAGCGGGCCGACCTCGATCCGGGCCAGGCAGCGGCCGGGCCGGACGACCGCCGGGTGCAGCCGCTCCAGGTCCTCGTTGGTGGTGACCGCCACCAGGACGTTCCGGCCCTGGCCGAGCAGGCCGTCGGTCAGGTTGAGCAGCCGGGAGAGCGCCTGACCCGCCGTGTGCTTGGCCTCGCCCCGGATGAGTTCGTCGCAGTCCTCCAGGAGCAGCAGCCGCCACCGCCCCTTCCCGGAGCCGTCGTCCTCGCCGATCGCGATGTCCATCAGATAGCCGACGTCGTTGAAGAGGCGCTCCGGGTCCAGGACGCAGTCCACCTGGCACCAGTCGCGCCAGGCGCGGGCCAGCGTCCGCAGCGCCGAGGTCTTCCCGGTCCCGGGCGGGCCGTGCAGCAGCAGGAGCCGGCCGGAGATGTCGTCCGGGGTGACCTTCATCAGCCCGTCCATCGCCCCGGCCACCCGCGCCGAGTAGTTGGGGCGGACCTGGTCCCAGGTGCCCGCGGAGATCTGGCGCGTGGTGCGGTGCGGCCCGCGCTGCGGCGAGACGTACCAGAACCCCATGCTCACGTCTTCGGGCTGGGGTTCGGGCTCGTCCTGGACGCCGTCCGTCGCCTCCTTGAGGACCCGCTCCGCCAGCTCGGCACTGGTCGCGGTCACGTTGACGTCGGCGCCCCGGCTCCACCGGCGCGCGAGCAGGGTCCAGCCCTCGCCCTCGGCGAGGGTCGCGCTCCGGTTGTCCTCGCGGGCGGTCCGTACCACGGTGGCGTCCGGCGGCATGAGTGTCTTGTCCGGCTTGACGCGCTCCAGCGAGCAGCTGTGCGCGTACGGTTGCTCGCCCGTCGTGAAACGGCCGAGGAACAGCGAGTCCATCACGTCGGAGGGGGAGTCGCTGTCGTCGACGGTGAGCCGGATCGGCAGCGCGGACTCGAGGTTGGCAGACATGCGCCCATGATCCGCCAACGTGCGGCCCGGCGCACCGGGTTTCCCCGGCGGGCATGGTCCCTCGTCCCGGTGGAGTGCGCCAGGTGCAGGGGTCCTGCGGGGGAGGGCGTGGGCGGGCACGGGAGCTACACGAATTCTCCAAGTCCCTCCCGTATCAGGCGAATCGCGTGACGCACCGTCAACCACCGCATGCGTGTACGTAATCCTGCGCCCGGGATACGCGTGTGTCCTCGCGGAGCGATAGGGTTAACCTGCCCGCACCGGGTGCCCTCGTACGGGTGGGGAGTGACATGGAACAGATAACGGTCCGCAGCAGGCCGCGCGTGCCTGCCATCACATGTGGAAGCAGTGCGACCAGTTCGCGGCTCGACCGCCATCTCGCGGTGCTCGGCGGCCCTGCCGTCCCGCAGCGCGAAGCGGCCGAGGCGACGCTGCTGATGCGCGAGCTGACCTCGCGCGACGCCGCGCACCGCCACGGCAGCAAGAGCGCCCGCGTGTCGCTCTTCGCCCCGCTGCGGAGACTGCGGCGCTCGCTCTTCGGCAGCCGCCACTGACGGGTCGGCCCTGCCACGACCGGCCCGGCCGCCTCAGGCCCGGCCGCCACCGGGTCGGCCCTCGCGCGGGTCGGCCCGGGAGATCGCTCTGCCCTGATGTCCCTGCTCCGATGTCCTGATGCCGGTGGTGCCGCCTGCCCTCCCGTCCTCCCCGGGGCGCATGGCGGCACCCGTCGGATGCGGACGCGGCGACCCGGTCGAAGGGCGCACGAGGTTAACCGAAGGGCTCCGACGAACGGCTGACGCAACCCGGACGTAAGGTGACGCGCCCGGACGTACGGCGGCGCGCCCGGCTCCCTCCCCGCCGGGCGCCCGGTCCGCGCTGCCCGTGCCGCCGCGGCCCAGGGCGTGTGTCGAAAGTCCCGCCTGTCCGGCGACGCCCGGCACGCACGCTTGCCGCGTTGTCGGGATCGCCCCGATACGTCCAGTATCGGGGCGACCCTCCGCCGTGCGATCGCACGCACCGGACGGCGCTACTTTCGACACACGCCCTAGGCCGTGTCTGACAATTCCCGTCGGGCGGTCGGCGCCCGGCACGGCACCTCGCGGCGTTGTCGGACCGCCCGAGTACATCCAGTACTCGGGCGGTCCTCCGCCTTGCGATGCACCGCACCGGACACCGCCCGCTGATCCGACGCGAATTGTCAGACACGCCCTAGTCGACCCTGCGGTGCCCCGGTCCGAGGAGCAGAAGGTCCGTACCCGCTGTCTCCTCGGCCGGACCGGCGCCGATGTTCCCTCTCCCGCGTCGGCAGACGGTTGGGGCCTGGGCACAGGCGCGTAGCCGAGCGGGGGGCGGACGGTGGGAACTTGCCTGATGGGCCCTGGTGGGGATAGATCTACTGCACGACCCTGGGGAGGGGCGCCACCGCTGGTGGGGGGTTCTGGTCCGTCATGCCGTGCGCCGGTGTCCTGACCGACACCGAAGGCACGTCGACGACGTCGTGCATCCGATACCGCACTCGCGTGAGCCGGCTCCGGCACGCGCGCCGCTCTCCGTGGAGCCGTCTTTTCCACAGGAGGCAGAATGCCCAACTCCGCAATACCCGGGGCCCGGCGGTCCCGGAAGATCGCTGCGTCGGCGGCGGTCGTCTGCGCCGGTCTGCTGGTCAGCGGTTCGATGACGATCACCGCACACGCGGCGGGAAGCAACGCCGGAGCGCAAGGCGCCACCGCCGAGTACCCGGCCTTCACGGTGCCGGGCGGTGAGGACGCGGTAACACCCGGGCCGAACAGTGCGATGGCCCGTTCCGCGGTAGTGACCATGGCGGCGGCGCGCGCCGACTTCGACGGCGACGGCGCCGGAGACCTCGCCTACCGCGAGGACTGGGGCGAGGTGTACGTCGAGGGAGCGAACGGCCCGGTGGCTGTCATTCCCTCGGAGAGCTCGCAGGTCAAGGACCTGATGCTGCCGGGCGACATGTCAGGCGACGGCAAGCCCGACCTGCTGACCCTCACGGTCACCGGCGCTCTCCGGCTCCACAACGGCGCGAAGGCGACAAAGGCGGGTGGCCTGACCTCGTACACCACGCTGAGCACCGGCTGGCAGGCGTACAACAAGCTGATCGTCCCCGGTGACCTGAACGGTGACGGCAAGCCCGACCTGCTCGCCCGCAGCACTGCTGGACTCTTCCTCTTCCCCGGCACCGGGACCAACTTCGGCAAGGGCATCCAGGTCGGCGGCACCGGCTGGAGCCAGTTCGACCAGCTGGTCGGCGCGGACGACCTCACCGGCGACGGCATCGCCGACCTGGTGGCCCGTAACGCCACCGGGCTCTTCGTCTACCCCGGAAACGGCAAGGTCACCGGATACCCGTTCAAGACCCAGATCCAGATCGGCGGCACCGGCTGGCTGCAGTACAACCAGCTGGTCGGCGGTAGCGACTACGACGGCAACGGCACCGCCGACCTCATGGCCCGGGGCTACGACGGCAAGCTGTACTACTACGACGGCAAGGGGACCGGTACCTTCCAGGCCCGGGAGACCCTCGCCTCCGGCTGGAACAGGGTCGGCCAGTTCGCGGGCGCCGGCGCCATGCAGGCATTCGGCAAGTCCGGGGTCTACGCCCGGACCGCCGGCGGCACCCTGTACTCGTACGAGGGCACCGGCCTCGGGAAGCTGTCGGTGAAGAACCTCATCGGCTCGGGCTGGAGCCGTTCCGAGAACCGTCTCGTGCACAGCGTCGCCCTGCGCTCGGACGGGTACTCCGACCTGATCCTGCACGACCTGTACGACGGCAGCCTGTACAACACGGCTGACTACGCGCAGGAAGATTTCGTCATCTCGCCCGGTTCGAAGTCCTACAACCTGGTCGTCGGTCCGGGTGACCTCACCGGAGACGGCAAGAGCGACCTGATCGCCCGCAGTTCGACCGCGTTGTACCTCTACGCGGGCAAGGGCGACGGCCTCGAATTGCCGGGCCGTGTCCAGGTCGGCGGCAGCGGCTGGAGCCAGTACAACAGGCTGGTCGGCGCGGGTGACTTCAACCGCGACGGCCGGGCGGACCTCATCGCCCGCAGCTCCGCCGGGCTGTTCTTCTACGCCGGCACCGGCAAGGCGGCCACCCCGTTCGGTGCCCGTGTCCAGGTGGGCGGTGCGGGCTGGAGCCAGTACTCCAACCTCGCGGCTCCGGGGGACATCAACGGGGACGGCATCGGCGACCTCCTGGCGTCCAACTCCAAGGGCGAGTTGTTCTTCTACGCGGGTACCGGCGTCGCCAAGACCCCGTTCAAGGCCCGGGTCCAGATCGGCACCGGGGGCTGGAACCAGTACCCCGACCTGGTCTGACCCTCGGGTCCCCGCACCCGGCTCCGGAAGGCGCACCACGCCTGCTCCGGCCTCCGGGCGCGCTGTGAAGCGACTTTGCCCTCTGCCCTTCGCTCCACGGCGGGAGGCGGAGCCGCTTCACCAGGTACGAACTCCGGTCAGTCCGCGTCCACCGTCACCGAGAAGGAGAACCGGTCGCCCCGGTAGTGGATGCGGGCCACGTCGACCACCCGGCCGCCGGTGTCGTAGGTGACGCCGGTGAAGTGCAGGATCGGGCTGAGCAGCGGCACCCGCAGCAGCTCGGCGGTGGCCGGGTCGGCGAGGCGGGCCTCCACGGTGTCGGTGATCCGGGATATCGGCACGCCCGCCGTGTCCCGCAGGATCTTCGTCATCGGCCACCGCTCCAGCTCGGCGGCGTCGATCCGGGCGGCGACCTCCGGACGCACCATGTTCTCGGCCCAGTTGACGGGCTCACCGGTCACCGCGTCGCAGCGCAGCCGCCGGTAGCCGACCACCTCGGCGCAGTCCGGGAAGTGGTGGGCCAGTTCGCCCGGCACGGCGGTGGGGCCGTGGCCGAGAACCGTCGTCCGCTCGCCCGACTGCTGGGCCACGATCGCGTCGACGGACCCGAGCACCCGTACCGGCGAGACCCGCCTGGCCCGGGGCTCGATGAAGGTGCCGTGCCGCCGCTGCCGGCTGATCAGCCCCTCCGACTCCAGCTCCTTGAGCGCCTGGCGCATGGTCAGGACGCTCACCCCGTAGTGCGCGGCGAGCCGTTCCTCGGTCGGCAGCCGGGGAGGGGCGTCGTGCGGACGGCCGAGTATCGAGGCGCGCAGCGACTGCGAGACCTGGTACCAGAGGGGGAGCTTCCCGTTCAGCACCAGGGAGTCGGGGGCGAAGGCAGCCGTCCCCGTCCCCGTCCCCGCGCCCGTCCCCGCGCCTTGGTCGCCCGTGGTCTCCTCCGGGGCGGCGGGTCCGCCCCGACCGGTCCGGCCACGGTCCGTGCGTTCTGCTTGCATCCGGTCCACCTCCTGGTCTCACCCCGGCTCGCCGGACATGGAAGCTATGGCCGGAAGTTGCTGTCCAGACCCTGCCACACCCCGTCGTAACCGCGCTGGAGATGGGGGGCGGAGGCGGCGTGACCGGTGAGCGTCAGCGGGCGGCGCGTCTCGAACATGAACGCCAGCCCGTCGTCGATCCGCTGCGGTACGAGCTCCGCCGCGCTCGCCCGGTCGAAGGTCTCCCGGTCCGGACCGTGCGCCGACATCATGTTGTGCAGCGAGCCGCCGCCCGGGACGAAGCCTCCGGACTTCGCGTCGTACGCCCCCTCGATCAGCCCCATGTACTCGCTCATCACGTTCCGGTGGAAGTAGGGCGGCCGGAAGGTGTCCTCGCCGACCAGCCAGCGCGGCGCGAAGACCACGAAGTCGACGTCGGCCAGCCCCGGGGTGTCGGTCGGCGAGGTCAGCACGGTGAAGACCGACGGGTCGGGGTGGTCGTAGCTGATGGTGCCGATGACGTTGAAACGGCGCAGGTCGTAGACGTACGGCGTGTGGCTGCCGTGCCAGGCGACGACGTCCAGCGGGGAGTGGTCGTACGTCGCCGTCCAGAGGTTGCCGCAGAACTTGTTGATCACCTCGAACGGGCCCTCGCGGTCCTCGTACGCGGCGACCGGGGCGCGGAAGTCCCGTGCGTTGGCCAGTCCGTTGGCACCGATCGGGCCCAACTCAGGAAGCTCGAAAGGGCTTCCGTAGTTCTCGCAGACGTACCCCCGGGCGGTCGCGTCGAGCAGCTCGACCCGGAAGCGCACCCCGCGCGGGATCAGCGCCACCTCGCCGGGAGCGGCGCGCAGCAGGCCCAACTCGGTGCGGAGCAGCAGCGCACCCTGCTCGGGGACGATCAGCAACTCACCGTCCGAATCGCTGAACACGCGTTCCGTCATGGAGGAGTTGGCGTGGTACAGGTGCACCGCCATGCCGGTGCGGCCGGCCGCGTCGCCATTGCCGCCGAGGGTCCACAGCCCGGCGACGAAGTCGGTGCCGGGGGAGGGGGCGGGCAGCGGGTCCCAGCGGAGCCGGTTGGGATCGGGCACGGTCTCCGTGAACGGTGCGGAACGGAGCGAGCCGTTGCCGGCGCGGACGAACGCCGGATGCGCGGCGGAGGGCCGGATCCGGTACAGCCAGGAGCGGCGGTTACGGGCGCGGGGCTCGGTGAACGCGGAGCCGCTGAGCTGCTCCGCGTACAGCCCGAGCGGCGCGCGCTGGGGGGAGTTGCGCCCGTGCGGCAGCGCGCCCGGCACCGCCTCCGAGCTGTGCTCGTTGCCGAAACCGGTGGAGTACGCCAGGCGCCCGCCGGACACGGTCCCGGCGGTGTCCGGGCCGGCCGCGGTGTCCGCGCCGCCCGTGCCCGTGTTCCCTGTGCCGCGTGTGCCGTCGGCGTTCCGCGTGTCGCGTGTGCCGTCCGTACCGCGTGTGCCGTCCATGCCGCCCATACCACTGCTCCCGGTGCCGAGACGGGCCCCCGCGGCCCTCGGGAGCGCGCGGGAACCGTGGAAGGTGAATCCTATGGACCACCGTAGGAATGGAGAAGGGGCCCGTCAACGCCAATCGCCGCGCGTCCGGAAGCCGGGCGGGGCCTGGTGGAGGCAGGTGGAGACGGGTGGGGGCCGGGTGGTCTCCGGCATGATGGGGCCGTGTCCCACCCGAAACCGAAGCTGCGCCGCGCCCCCGTCCAGCAGCGCAGTGCCGAACGGCTCACCCGGATACTCGACGCCTGTGCCGCACTCCTCGACGAAGCCGGCTACGAGGAGCTCTCCACCCGGGCCGTCGCCCTCCGCGCGGAGGTGCCCATCGGGTCCGTCTACCGCTTCTTCCCCAACAAGCGCGCCCTGGTGGACGCCCTCGCGGTGCGCAACCTCAACTCCTACACCGAGCACCTGACCACCCGGCTCGCCGCCGTCCCCGCCGCCGACTGGCGGGGCGCGATCGACGCCGTACTCGACGAGTACCTGGCGATGCGGCGTACGCTCCCCGGCTTCGCCCAGGTCGACTTCGGGGCCGCCGCACACGCCGACGACCCCCAGCACCGGGCGAACCACCGGCTCGCGGACCGGCTCGCCGAACTCCTCGCGGGACACCTGGGCGGCAGCCCGGACGAGGACCTGCGCCGCGCCGTCCTGGTCGGCGTGGAGGCGGCCGACGCCACGCTCCAACTCGCCTTCCGCGAAGACCCGTCCGGCGATCCGGCGATCGTCGCCGAGGTCCGGGTGCTGCTCCACGCCTACCTCGCGCGGGTGCTCGACTGAGGGAGCGCCCTGCCCGACCGAGGGAGCGCCCTGCCCGACTGAGGGGGCTCCCTGCCCGACGTCCCGACCCGTCCCGTCCAGGGGCTCCCCGACATGCGTACCGGTCGGTATGCTCGCGCTGACCCAGTCGCTCCCCGGGGAGGCCCCGTGTCCGCCAACTCCCGTACCGCACCCCGCATCTGCCCGCTCTGCGAGGCCACCTGCGGGCTGACCCTCACCATCGAGGGGACCACCGTCACCGGAGTGCGCGGGGACCGTGACGACGTCTTCAGCCGGGGTTTCATCTGCCCCAAGGGAGCCGCCTTCGGCGGGCTCGACGCCGACCCCGACCGGCTCCGCACCCCGCTCGTCCGCCGCGAGGGCGTCCTGCGCGAGGCGACCTGGGAGGAGGCGCTCGACACCGTCGCCGCCCGCTTCCGTGAAGTCACGGACGCCCATGGGCCGCAGAGCGCCGGACTCGTCCTCGGCAACCCCAACGTCCACACCATGGCGGGCGGCCTCTACCCGCCCCTGCTGATCGTCGCGCTGGGCACCCGCAACGTCTTCAGCGCCAGCACCCTCGACCAGATGCCCAAACACGTCTCCAGCGGGCTGCTCTTCGGGGACGCCAACGCCATCCCCGTACCCGATCTCGACCGCACCGACCATCTGCTGCTCATCGGCGCCAACCCGCTGGAATCCAACGGAAGCCTCTGCACCGCGCCCGACTTTCCCGGCCGGCTCAAGGCGCTCCTCGCCCGGGGCGGCACGCTCACCGTCGTCGACCCGCGCCGCACCCGTACGGCCAAGCTCGCCGGACGCCACCTCGCGATCCGGCCCGGCGCGGACGCCCTGCTGCTCGCCGCCCTCGCCCACGTACTCGTCGCGGAGAAGCTCGCCGACCCCGGTGCGCTCGCCGATCACCTGGACGGACTCGACCGACTCGCCGACGCCCTCGCGGACTTCACCCCGGAGGCGGTCGCCGGGCCCTGCGACGTCGACCCGGCCACGGTCCGTGCCGTCGCGCGGGAACTCGCCGCCGCGCCGACCGCCGCCGTCTACGCCCGCATCGGCAGCTGCACCGTCGCACACGGCACCCTCGCCAGCTGGCTGGTGGACGTCCTCAACATCCTCACCGGCAACCTCGACCGCCCCGGCGGCGCCCTCTTCCCGCTCGCCGCCACCGCGCGCGCCCCACGCCCCGCGGGCCCCGGCAAGGGCTTCGCTCTCGGCCGCTGGCACAGCCGGGTCTCCGGACACCCCGAGGCCAAGGGCGAACTCCCCATGGCCGCACTGGCGGAGGAGATCGACACCCCCGGCGAGGACCGCATCCGCGCCCTCGTGGTGCTCGCCTCCAACCCGGTGCTCTCCGCCCCCGACGGCGACCGGCTCGACCGGGCGCTCGCCGAAGGCCTCGACTTCATGGTCAGCGTCGACCCGTACCTCAACGAGACCTCCCGCCACGCCGACGTCGTGCTGCCCCCGCCGCCGCCCTCCCGCTCCGCCCACTTCGACTTCGCGCTCAACACCCTCGCGGTGCGCAACCAGGTCCGCTACACCCGCCCGGCCGTGCCGCTGGACGAAGGAGCCCTCGACGAGAGCGAGATCCTGGCCCGGCTGATCCTCGCCGTCGGCGGCAACCACGGGGCGCCGCCGGAGACGGTCGACGCGTACGCCGTCGCCGCCGCGCTCGACCGGGCCGGAGCACCGAGGGAGCTCGCCGAACGCCTCTCGGGGACCACCGGACCCGAGCGCCGGCTCGACCTGATGCTGCGGCTGGGCCCGTACGACCTCACCCTGGACGACCTGCTCGCCCACCCGCACGGCATCGACCTCGGCCCGCTCCGCCCCCGGCTGCCCGAGGTCCTCAGGACCCGCAGCGGCCGGATCGAGCTGCTCCCGGAGCCGCTCGCCGCCGACCTCCACCGGCTGCGCGCGGCGCTCGGCGACACCCCGGCCCCGCTGGTCCTCGTCGGCCGCCGCCACCTGCGCTCCAACAACAGCTGGATGCACAACGTCCCGGCGCTCAACCGGGGCACGAACACCTGCACCCTCCAGATCCACCCCGAGGACGCGCACCGGATCGGCCTCGTGGACGGCGCCACCGCCCGGATCGAGGCGGCCGGCGGAGCGGTCGAGGCGCCCGTCGAGATCACCGACACGGTCCGCGCCGGAGTGGTGAGCCTGCCGCACGGCTGGGGACACGGCCGCCCCGGCACCCGGCAGTCGGTCGCCGCCGCCCGGCCCGGCACCAACGTCAACCAACTGCTCGACGGCACCCTCCTCGACCCGCTCTCCGGGACCGCCGTACTCAACGGCTTCCCGGTCCTGGTGACCACGGCCCGGTGACCCCCGCGGGCGCGGCC